>CADDZC010000004.1 GCA_902812365.1 Acidobacteriota bacterium
CACTTTCAATCGATCGCGCTCTTTCTGGCTCAACTCGATCGGCTCCTCTCTCATCGGTCCTCCCGCACCTTATGAAAGAGGACATTTCTACCTTGCACAAACCGGACATTTTCATTTTGCGGCTACAGCCGGCTCTTCCAGCGTTGACATCGGGTTGGCGGAGACCGTAGAATGAATTTTAGCAGCTGAGCCAGGGGAATAACTCTATGTATGCGATCTTCCGCACCGGCGGCAAGGAGTACAAAGTTTCACCGGGTGATCGGCTCCGGGTGGAGAAGCTGGCGGGTGAACCGGGCGCGACGGTGGAGTTCAACCAGGTGCTGGCGGTGCGACGCCAGACGCTGACGCTGGGCAATCCTCTCATCCAGGACGCTAAAGTGCAAGCCACGATCGTGCGTCAGGGGCGAAGCAAAAAGATTCGAGTGCTGAAATACAAGGCGAGCAAGCAATATCGGCGGACGCTCGGTCACCGCCAGGCGTTTAGCGAAATCCAGATCAAGGAGATTGTGACTTCTTGATGGGGACGAGGAGGATGGCGAGATGGCGCACAAGAAGGGTTTAGGAAGCTCGCGCAACGGCCGCGATTCGAATTCCCAACGCTTGGGAGTAAAGCGGTTTGACGGCCAGTTCGTCTCCGGCGGCTCGATCCTGGTTCGCCAGCGCGGCACCCGTTTGAAGCCGGGAGACAACGTGGGTCTCGGGAAAGACGACACGCTGTACGCCAAGGTTGCCGGCGTGGTTCGGTTTGAAGACAAAGGCCGGTCCGGCCGGTTTGTGCACATTCTGGTTCCGGCGGCGAATTAGCCGCGGGATCGAGGGGCCGGTTTTCGGCGCCATTCGCCCGAGGGCCGGGTTGGCGGCGCGTGGTTTGGGCGCTGAAGCCCTGGATCAGCAGGCTGTCGATGTTCATTGATGAGGCGGCGATCCGCGTGGCCGGGGGCCGCGGCGGCAACGGCTGCCTCGCCTTTCGGCGGGAAAAGTACGTGCCGCGCGGCGGACCGAGCGGCGGCGACGGTGGTTGCGGCGGCAACGTCTACCTGGAAAGCACGGAACACCACAACACGCTGCTGAAATTCCGTTACCAGCGCGAGTTCACGGCCGGGCGGGGCCGGCACGGAGAGGGATCGAACCGGCATGGCAAAGCCGGGGAAGACCTGATTATTCCTGTGCCCGTCGGAACGGTCGTCTACGACGCGGTGAGCGGCGAGAAAGTCTGGGACTTCACCGCGCCCAACCAGCGGTTCTTAGCGGCCCGAGGGGGCCGAGGAGGGCGCGGCAACGCGCGATTTGCCACCTCGACCCATCAGGCTCCGCGAAAGGCGGAGCCGGGAGAGGCCGGTGAAGAGCGGGCGCTGAAGTTGGAGTTAAAGCTCCTGGCCGACGTCGGCTTGATCGGGTTCCCCAACGTGGGGAAGTCAACCTTGATCTCGCGGCTGAGCGCGGCGCACCCGCGCATCGCCGATTATCCCTTCACGACCCTTGAGCCCCACCTCGGAGTGGTCGCGCTGGATATGGACCGCACGTTTGTGATGGCCGATATTCCCGGCTTGATCGCGGGCGCGCATGAGGGCAAAGGGCTGGGGATTCGTTTTCTGCGGCACGTTGAACGCACGCGCCTGTTGCTGCACCTGATCGATGTGGCGGAGTCGGCACGAGGCGATCCGGCAGAAGACTATCGGGTGATCATGAACGAGCTCGAGTGCTTCAGTCCGGAAGTCGCCCGCAAGCCCATGCTAATGCTGGCCTCGCGCGTCGATGCCGCCGGCCGAGGCGAGCGCCTGGAGGCTCTGCGACGCTTCTGTCGGGAACGGCGTCTGACGCTTTACGAAGTTTCGGGGGTGACGGGCGAGGGGCTGGAAACCTTGCGGCGGGCGGCGTGGGCCGCGCTTGAAGCGATCGCCCGTCCGCCCTCGAACCCGGGCGCTGTCACTCTCTCCGCGCCGGCAACGGATGCCGGCCCGGCGCCTCCTCCTTAGGACTCGCCTGACGGTGAACATCGCGCTCTTCGGCGGCACCTTCGATCCGGTCCACACGGCTCACGTGCGGGCAGCCCGGGCCGCCGTGCGCCAGTTTCAATTGGATCAGGTGCTGTTCGTACCGTCCGGCAATCCTCCGCACAAGCCCGAGGATCAGCTCACGCCTTTTCCGCATCGTTACGCCATGGTGGCACTGGCCTGCGGGCGCGACCGGCGTCTGGTGCCTTCGTTGCTCGAAGCGCCGAGGGCGGACGGGCGTCCGCACTACTCGGTGGAGACCGTGCGCGCCGTGAAAGCGTCGCTCGGGCCGAAGGACCGCCTCTACTTCCTGCTGGGACTCGACTCTTTTCTTGATTTGCCCCATTGGAAGCAATACCGGCGTCTGCTGGAACTGGTGAGTTTCATCGTCGTTTCCCGGCCCGGCTTCCATCTTCGCAGGGTCCCCCGGATTCCGGCCTTTCGGCTGGCCAACGTCCACTGGTTGCGCGGGGTGCGCGTGCCCTTGGCTTCCCGCGAAATTCGCGAGGCCGTCCGGGCCGGCCGCCGGGTGACTGGCGTTGTTCCGCTGCTTGTGGAAGAATATATCGAGAAGGAGGGACTGTATCGACCTGGCCACGAACACCCCCAGAAGCCTGACGCCGGCAGTGGAGGAAGCGGTCTCGGCCGCCGAGGACAAGAAAGCCCTTCACGTGAACGTCCTTGACCTGCACGCAGTTTCCTCCTTCACGGACTTTTTCCTGATCTGTAGCGGTACTTCAACCCGTCACATGCAGGCGATCTGCGACGGGGTTATCGAGCGGCTGGAGCGATTCGGCATCTTCCCCTCTCACGTGGAGGGATACGCGCAGGCGGAATGGATTCTGGTGGACTACGTGGACTTCGTCGTCCACATCTTCTCCGAGAAAGCGCGTGAATTCTATGACCTGGAGCGGTTGTGGAAGAAGGCTCCGCGAATCCGGGCCTCGAATGGAGGAGGCTGAATCGGCGGCTTCACAACCGCTCGGGATTCATCGGGGTTCGAGTGCGCATCCGAGTCATCTGTGAAGGCAAGATCAAGAATGCGAACCTGCGGGAGCTCGATGCCGAGTACGCGGCGCGAATCCGCCATTTTGCCGACCTTAGGGTCGAGGAGGTTCGCCCCGTCGAGGCCCAAAAGCCGGTTAGGGACGGAAAGCTTCGGCGCGGCGAAGACCAGCTGCTCGCCAGAATTGGCGCGAGTTATCGCGTGCTACTGGATCCGCGCGGCCGCGAATATGGGTCGGACGAATTTGCCGCCTGGCTGGGCGAGCGGCAGGCGCGGGGGACTGCGGAAGTGACGTTCGTGGTGGGAGGACCGGACGGCTTTTCCGAGGCCTTTCGAAGCCGGGCAGACCTGTTGCTAGCGCTCTCGCGCATGACGCTGACCCGCGACTGGGCGCGAGCCTTGCTGCTCGAGCAGATTTACCGGGCTTTCACGATCTTGCGCGGTCATCCGTACGCCCGCTGAAAAGCCGCGGGGCCAGGCGAAATTCGGACTCGAGCGAGGATCAGCTTGCCGGAAACCAGAAAAGGGTTGGTTTTGGTCTACACCGGACCTGGCAAGGGCAAGACGACGGCGGCCCTGGGCGTGGGGCTGCGAGCCGTCGGCCAGGGCCTGAAGGTGCTGATGGTGCAGTTCATTAAAGGTTCGTGGCATTACGGAGAGCTCGACGCCGCCCGCATGCTCGGCGATGACAAGTTCCGCATCCTGCCCATGGGACGCGGTTTCGTGAAGGTCGGCGTTGAAAAGCCGGACGCCGAGGACGTGCGCCGAGTGGAAGAAGCCTGGCAGTTTGCCTCCGAGCAGCTGCTGAGCGGCGAGTATGATCTGGTGATCCTGGATGAGATCAATTACGCCATCAGTTACAAGATGCTGGAACCGGAGAAAGTGCTGGCGGCGTTGCGCCGCAAGCCGGAGATGGTGCACGTGATCCTGACCGGCCGCAATGCCCATCCGGCGCTCACTGAGTTTGCCGACCTGGTGACGGAGATGCGGGAGGTCAAGCATCCGTACCAGCATGGCATTCTGGCGCAGCGCGGCATCGACTATTGACGCCGGTTCATTCGGCCGGGGACGAACATCGCCTTCGGGCAGGGAAGGGCCGCCATCGGCGGTCTCCCAGTCGCCCCCAAGGGCTCATGGCTTTATGACTTGGTTCCGAAAGGAAAATCGGCCGCTCGAAGCGCCCAAGGAAAAGCGGGTGCAGACCGAGGGTCTGTGGACGAAGTGTGAAGCCTGCAAGCAAGCGCTGTGGAAGAAGGATGTGGAAGCGAATCTGCATTGCTGCCCAAAATGTGGTTATCACTTTCGAGTCAGCGCCCGGGCCCGGCTCGAAATGCTCTTTGACGGCGGGCGGTACATCGAGCATGATGCCCGGCTGGCCTCCTCGGACCCACTCGATTTCAAGGACACCAAGCGCTACCGCGAGCGGCTGAAGAAAGCCGAGATTACGACCGGCCTGAAAGACGCGCTCATCACCGGCGAAGGCATGATCGAAGGCCGGCCGGCCCTGGTCGGGGCCATGGAGTTTCAGTTCATCGGCGGCAGCATGGGTGCGGTCGTGGGGGAAAAGATCACGCGCGCCATCGACCGGGCAATCGCCGGCAAGCTGCCGCTGATCATCGTTTCCTGCTCGGGCGGCGCGCGCATGATGGAGGGGGCCATCAGCTTGATGCAGATGGCCAAGATCAGCGCCGGCTTGGCCCGGCTGGACGAGGCGCGGTTGCCTTACATCTCCGTGCTGACGGACCCGACCACCGGCGGGGTCACCGCCAGTTATGCGATGCTGGGCGATCTCAACATCGCCGAGCCGGGCGCGCTGATCGGCTTTGCCGGACCGCGCGTCATCGAGCAGACCATCAAGCAGAAGCTGCCGGAGGGCTTCCAGAGGGCGGAGTTTCTGCTGGCTCACGGCATGCTCGACGCCATTGTGCCACGGAAGGAATTGAAATCCTATCTGGCGCGCGCCTTGCGCTTTCTGCAGCCTGGTTAAGGTCTCGCCGCGGCACTGATGGGGTGTCGGCTGGCGGGAGGCGCCAGCGCCCGCTCTAGACTGCGATGCATCCCAGGCTTTACGGCTCGATCGCCATGAACGACTCCGACTGCCTCGCCTACCTCGCCAGGCTGGGCCAGGAAGTGCGCGGGGCCAAATTTGACCTCGAAACGATCCGCCGCCTCACCCAGGCCCTTGGCGACCCGCAAAAACAATACTCCACCATGATCGTGGCTGGCACCAATGGGAAAGGCTCAACCTCCGCCATGCTGGCCAGCATCCTGGAAAGGGCGGGTTTCCGCACGGGTCTGTATACGTCGCCGCACCTGGTCCGCGTCAATGAACGCATCCGGGTTAACGGGCGCGAAATCAGCGACGACGATTTTGCGGCTGCTTGTGCGGAGGTCCGCCAAGTCGTCGAGCGGCTGGCAGTGGACAAAGTCTTAGTCCACCGGCCCAGCTTTTTCGAATTCGTGACCGCGCTCGCCTTTCTCCACTTCGAGCGGGTTGGGGTGGATTTTGCCGTGTTGGAGGTCGGGATGGGAGGACGGCTGGACGCCACGAACGTCGCCGAGCCCCGCGTCTCCGTCATTACCAACGTCGAGCTCGACCACATGGAGTACCTGGGTTACACCCATGCCGCCATCGCCGGCGAGAAGGCGGGCGTGATTCGGGCCGGGCGCCCGGTCGTCTCAGGATGCGAGCATCCCGACGCCGTAAATGTCATCCGGCAGCGGTCCGCCGCACTCGGCGCCCGCTTGTTGGAGACTCCCGCGCTCGCCGGACTGGGGATGATCCGAGACCATCGCGGACGATACGCTTTTGAGGTCCCGATCAACGGCCACCGCTTCCTATCCCCGGTATTGCCCCTGGCGGGGAAATTTCAAGTCAAGAATGCCCTCGCCGCGATGACGGCCGCCGGGCAACTGGCTGAAGAAGGTTTCAACATTCCCGAGCGCGCCATCATCGAAGGTCTGGAGCGGGCGCGCTGGCCGGGCCGGCTCGAGGTGGTCGCTGAGCGGCCTCTGGTGCTGCTCGATGGCGCTCATAATCCGGCCGCCGCCCGCGAAATCGCCCAGTTCATCCGCGAAGAACTCGGGGACCGCCGGGTGAGACTGGTATACGCCTCGATGCGCGACAAGCCGGTCGGTGACATCAGTGAGTTGCTGTTTCCGCTCGCCGAACGGGTGTACGTCACCCGGGCTCCGTCGGCGCGGGCGGCCTCTCCAGAAGAGATCGCGGACGCGGCATGCGGCCACGCGGCCGAGTTGCGGCTTGAACCTGATCCGGTCCGAGCCGTTGAGCGGGCTTGCCGGGAAGCTCGGCCCGAGGACGTGGTTTTGGTGGCCGGCTCGCTCTTTCTTGTCGGCGCGATCAAGGCGGCCGGCTTCACGGGTGGGTGAGTCATTGAGGAATGGTGACGCGCAATTGGCAACGCACGATTCGAGCCCCGCGGCGCGGGAAAGACGGCGGAGCCACGGCCGATTGTCAGGCAGCGGTCTGCTGTACTACCTCAGCTATGCCCGTTCCCTTCTGTTTACGAACAACCTGATTTATCTCTACACGGCCGTTTGCGGAGCGTTTTCTCTCTGCGGGTCGGCCTTTGACGGTAGCGGGCGCTGGCAGCACGCTTGGGCGCGCATTTGGGCCAAATTGATTCTCAAAACCAGCGGCATCCGCGTGCGGGTAGAGGGCCTTGAGCACATTCGCCCCGGCGAGACGGTGATCTTTTGTTCCAACCATCCGAGCGCGATGGACATCCCAATTCTCCTGGCCCATCTTCCGATGCGGTTCCGATTCCTGGCCAAGCGGGAGCTGTTTCAAGTGCCTTTTCTTGGTTGGCACTTGCGCCGCTCTGGGCATATCGCCGTGGATCGAGCCCGACCGCATGAGGCCATGAAGAGCTTCGAGGAGGCGGCGGCCAAGATTCGTGCCGGCTCCCCTGTCGTCCTGTTTCCGGAAGGCACGCGCAGCCGCACAGGGGAGTTGCTGCCATTCAAGGCTGGCAGCTTCTATCTGGCGGTGCGGTCCGGCGTCCCGATCGTGCCTATCACGCTGAACGGCACGCGCGACACTCATGAACCGGACACTTTGCACGTCCGTCCCGGCGAAACGGAGCTGATCATTCACCCGCCGGTGCCGACGGCGGAGCTGACTCAAGAGGACGTCAGGACTCTCTCGGACCGCGTGCGGGAAAGGATTCTTTCGCGGCTGGTCGGAAGCGAAAAGGGATGACTCGTTGTGGACTGCGGCTCGTCATCCACTGGGGGTTGCGGCCGGCTCCTGAGGACGGCCTGTGGACAATTGACTGTACCCGCAGGCTGAGAGCATTACCGGCGGATCTTCGGGCACCGGCGTCCCGGGGAAGTCGTGCAGCCGATCGTGCTCTTGGTGTCGGCCATGGCATCTTATCACAGCGGAGACGCGCTCCAAGTGAAGGGAGTCGCGAGTGGTGCGGTTGAAGCAGGACGGGCAGGCGCAGCCGTCGGGCGGGTCCAGCGATGGGGCGCGCCGGGTAGCTCGACGTACCGGAGGTCAAACGGGCGAGGACCGAAGTTGGGAACCAGACAGTTGCTGGCCGAGCGGCAGGTGACCACTCGCCCCGAAACAAGCCGGCGAAATCCTATCCGGGGGACGTCGGCTCAAGGCCAACGTACGGCTTGGCGCCGCGCCGAATTGAGAGGCGGCCGGTGGGCCTTATCAACCCATTGCCGGTTGGTGCTAGCCATCATGGCCATGGTCAATGTAGGTGTTGCCACAGCCCGACCATCCGGCCGCGCGGCGAGCGCCCAACTTTCCCCGCGGCCTGCGCAGATCGATCCAAAGGCGCAGCAGCTCCTTGACCGGGCCATCCAGGCGTTGGGTGGCCAGGCTTTCTTGGAGGCCAAAACCCTCACGACGCACGGGCGAGCCTTCTCCATCGCCGACGGTGCCACGGCCGGCTTTGTTACCTTCGATAGCTGGGTGGAGTATCCCGACAAGCGTCGCTTGGCATACGGCTTCGGAAAGGCCAAGCCGGTAATCCTGGTGAACAATGGCGACCAGGCTTGGGAGCTGGACAGGATGGGTATCACCGATCAGTTGCCTGAGCAGGTGCGCAATTGGAAGTTGGCCACGTATTACAGTCTCGAAAACCTCTTGCGGCTGCATCTTCACGATCCGGGAACCCTGATCCAGGCCGGCGGGGTGGATTTTGTGGATAACCTGCCGGTCGACGTCATTGATATTTTCGACCCTCGCCAGGTTCACATCCGGCTGTATCTGGACGCGCAGACTTACCTGCCGGTGCGCATCGCCTACCGCGTGCAAAATCCCCAGAGCCGGGACTGGGAGGACTACGCCGACGATTACAGCGACTACCAGCGGATTCAGGGTATTGCCACGCCGATGCATATCATGCACCTCGTCAATGACCGGCGCGTGGCAGAGACGTTTCGAAACTCGGCCAAGTACAATGAAGATTACCCGCGCGAGTATTTCGAGCCCGTGCGCGTCGAGCAGGGTCGCCAGCGCTGAGGTGGGGCGGGAGGGCGGCCGCATTTGATATAATGGCAGGATGGAGAGGGCGTGAGTAAGTGGCCTGGAGTCAGAAGCACGACTATTCTGAGCGTGCGCCGGGACGGGCGATTGGCCATGGGAGGAGACGGCCAAGTGACGATGGGCGAGAGCGTCGTCAAGACCCGCGCTCGGAAGATTCGGCGTCTGGCCAACGATAAGATTCTGGCCGGATTCGCGGGCTCGACGGCTGACGCCCTGTCGCTATTCTCCCGTTTCGAACAAAAGCTCGAAGAGTATCACGGCAATTTGAGCCGGGCGGTAGTGGAATTGGCCAAGGATTGGCGCACCGACCGGGCGCTGCGCCATCTGGAGGCTTTGCTGCTGGTGGCGGACGAGAAGAATACGTATCTGGTGAGCGGCAACGGCGATGTGATTGAGCCGGACGACGGTATCGCGGCCATCGGCTCGGGTGGTTCTTACGCTCTGGCTGCAGCTCGCGCGCTGGCCAAACACACCTCTTTGAGTGCCAAGGAGATCGTGCGGGAAGCCATGGCGATCGCCGGTCAGATTTGTATTTTTACCAACGAGCAGGTGGCCATCGAGGAACTGTAAACGGCGGCCGTCGGGCGACCGGGATCGTTGGTCGAGTTCGATTTCAGGGTGCAAGCGTGAGAGCCAGGAAGTCGTTGGCGGGAAGCTGAGAACCCCATCATGGTATTTTACTTGCCCGAAACGCTCGAAACCGCATCCTCGATCGAGGAGATGACTCCGCGCCAGATCGTAGCGGAACTGGATAAATACGTGATCGGGCAGGCGGAGGCCAAGCGCTCCGTGGCCATCGCCCTGCGGAATCGAATGCGCCGGCAAAAGCTCTCGGAGGATCTGGCCGAAGAGATCCTGCCCAAGAACATCATCATGATCGGGCCCACCGGCGTTGGGAAGACGGAGATCGCCCGGCGGCTGGCGCGGCTGACGAACTCGCCGTTTCTTAAAGTTGAGGCATCGCGCTTCACCGAAGTCGGCTATGTAGGGCGCGACGTTGAGTCGATGATCCGCGACCTGGTGGAGATCGCGATCGACATGGTGCGGGAAGAAAAAGTCAATGAAGTGGCCGAGAAGGCCGAGCAGAACGCTGAAGAGCGCCTGCTCGATCTGCTGCTGCCTGCTTTTCCGGCGCACCGCGACAAAGGAACGTCCTCAGGCAATGACGACAAAGCGTCGGTCATGGAACACGCGCAGCGCACGCGCGAGAAGCTCCGCGCCCAGCTCCGCGAAGGTAAGCTCGACGATCGCCAAGTGGAGGTAGACGTTCGCGAGCGAAGCTTTCCCGCCTTCGAGATCGTCTCCTCGCAGGGCATCGAGGAGATGGATATCAACATCAAGGATATTCTCCCCGGGCTGTTTGGCCAGCGGTCCAAGAAGCGCAAGATGCGCGTTTCCGAAGCCATGGAGTACTTGATTCAGGAAGAGGAGAACCGCCTGATTGATATGGACCAGGTCACTCGCACGGCGGTCGAACGCGTCGAGCAGGCAGGCATCATCTTTCTGGACGAGATCGACAAGATCGCCGGGCGAGAGCGCGGCCACGGCCCCGACGTGAGCCGCGAGGGGGTGCAGCGTGACATCCTGCCCATCGTCGAGGGGACGACGGTGAACACCCGCTATGGGATGGTGCGCACAGATCACATCCTGTTCATCGCGGCCGGAGCGTTTCACGTCTCGAAACCGTCCGACCTGATCCCGGAACTGCAGGGCCGTTTCCCGATCCGCGTCGAGCTGAAGTCGCTGACGGTGGAGGATTTCATCCGCATTCTGACGGAGCCGAAAAGCGCGCTCGTCAAGCAGTACACGGCGCTGCTGGAGACCGAAGGCATCAAGTTGAGTTTCACCGATGACGCGCTCGAGGAGATCGCCAAATTTGCGGCCGTGGTCAACGAGCAGACAGAGAATATCGGCGCGCGGCGCTTGCACACCATCATGGAAAAGCTTCTGGATGAAATTTCTTTCGAAGGTCCGGATTTGAAGAAGAAGACGGTGAAAATCGACGCGGCTTACGTGCAACAACGGTTGGCCGACATTGTCAAGGATCAGGATCTGAGCCGGTACATTCTCTAATCCTTTGTCCCACCTGCAGACCACGCTGATTGGCCAACGACGGCACCGGCACCAGGAAACTCAGAAGGGGGAGTTCTCCCCAGGGCTCCGAATTTCGAACCGCAGCGCCGGCGTGGGCGTCGCGTGGGCCTTGTGCGTTGTTTGCGGTTGGTGGGCTGGCTGCGCCGCCCAAGCTCCACCCCGCCCGCCACGCGTGGAGCGTCCCGAGCGAATCGTCGATTTGTCGGTTCATCAAGTGGGGCGGGCGTTTGAGATCGCCTTCACGCGACCGAAACTGGCCACAGACGGTCAGCTTCTTAACCGGCCGATTGAGGTGGAGATCTTTCGGCGTATAACAGCCCCGGGCGAGTTAGTTCCGGCGGCTCTCCCTCCTACTGGGCCTTGGGCCCATCTGGCCGGCGAGGAGCTCGCCCGAGATACCGACGGCGGCATCGTCCGATATTCAGACCGGCTCACGTTGCAAGCTTTCGAGGAATACCTCGGGCACACGTTTACATTCCAGGTTCGGGCCTTGACCCGCGGTTTCCGAGGCCGACCGATTGAAAGCGAGCCGTCAAACTTGGCTCGGGCGACGCTGCTTGACGTGTGTCGTCCGCCTGACAGTCCGAGAGTTGAGCCGACGGAGCATGCCCTGAAACTCTCATGGCCGGCTCCCGCAGTGGGCCTCGACGGCCGCGCGCCATGCTATCTTTCCGGTTATCGGATCGACCGCAGCGAGGGTGAAAAACCCGGCCCGTTCCGACCCGTTGGACAGAGCCAGGTCCCGGCTTACGCAGACCGCCATTTTGAGTTTGGCCACACCTACTTTTACCGAGTTGCTGCGATCCTGAAGAGCGACGGCCAAGTTGCTGAAAGTGGGGACTCGCCCGTCGTTTCGATAACCCCGCAGGACGTTTTTCCGCCGCAGGCCCCGAGCGGGTTGATCGCTGTCTACAGTGCGGGCGAGGTGGAGCTGGTTTGGAATGCCAATACGGAAGCGGATCTGGCGGGTTACAACGTCTATCGATGGGAGAGACGGACATCCCCGGAGAAGATTAACACGCAACTCGTGCGCACACCGATTTATCGCGATCGGAACGTCGAGTGCGGGCAGTCGTACTCTTATCGGGTAACAGCCGTGGACCTAGCCGGCAACGAAAGTCTCCCTTCGGAAACGGTTACCGTCGAGGCGAGATGATGGCACAGTGGCGAGGAGCCGAGCCGGCTTGCGGGGAACGCAACTATTATCTAATATCAGAGCGTTAACGCCGCGGGCGTGGAGATCAGGAGCGTCCTCGGGCGGCCGCGCGCCGGGCTCCCACGTTAACGCCGCGGGCGTGGAGATCAGGAGCAGCTCAGGAGGTGGATATGGCCCCCCCCGCAACGCCGGAATTCAAACTGATCCTAGATCGCTTGGAGAAAGTGGAGCGCCAGAACCGCGACCTCCGCCGGACGTGTCTGGCGGGTTTCTGCCTCTTGGGCTGCCTGATTTTTCTTGATCAGCCGCGATTGGCTCAGCGGGTGGAAAGGGTGGCATCTTTGTTGAAGGAAAGCAGAGGCATGGTGTCAGCGCAGTTCAAAGAACTCTCGGAGGGAAGAACCGAGACCGGGCCGCGCGCCATGCGCCGGCCGGACGAGAACGCTTGGATCCGGCCTGGCCGCGGAGAGCCGGCACCAACCCAGGCGGGTTTGTTAATCCTGAACTCGTTGCATCCGTTGATACCGACGCTTGCGGGCGTGGGCGAGACGGCTCGGGAGATGATCCAGCAGATGAAACGCCAATTCGAACTGTTCGCGAGTCCGGGTGTCAGTCGCAGCGAAGAGGAGGGCGTGAAACCGGTGCCACCCGCCGCGCTCCCGCCGGGCCCGATGACAGCCGGCGATCCAAAGCGCGTGTTCAGTTGGTCGGAGGCGCCGGCTCGCTTGCCGCTGGTCACGTGGAATCGCCCGGCCGTCGCACCGCGGGGCGAGGCGCTCCTCGTGCCTCGCGCAATCCAACTGACAAATCCGTCGGCGGCCGGGTCGCGACCGATTCCGACTTCAGCGGGCGTGTCGACGGCCTTGCCCGGTTCGACCCCAGTGGCTCCACCAGTGGGGTTAAAAGCTTTGGGCTATGCGGAGTCGGCCGGCTCGGTTCCGCAAGCCATTCTAACCGACGATATCAACATTTACGTGGTACGCCTCGGCGAAACATTTGCCGGCAGATTTCGATTACTCTCTGTGGGGCCGACCGAGGTGGCTATCGACGACCGGCTCGGCCATCGCACGCTCCGCTTGCCTTTCAATCCTTGAGCGGGCGGAGGGATTGCTCGGACTGGAAAGGAGATCATCGTGAAGTTTTTTCTAGACACGGCCAACCTCGATGAAATCCGAAAGGCGGCGAGCCTCGGATTGGTTGATGGCGTGACCACCAATCCCAGCCTGATCGCCAAAGAGGGTGCGAAGTTTTATCAACGCATCGTTGAGATCTGCGAGATCGTAAAAGGTCCCGTCAGCGCCGAAGTGACAAGCCTCGAAGCGGACGGCATGTGCCGGCAGGGGCGGGACCTGGCGAAGCTCCATTCCTGCGTTGTAGTCAAAACTCCGACGACCAAGGAGGGCCTGAAGGCCACGCGATGCCTGGTGGCGGACGGCATCAAGGTGAATATGACGCTGTGCTTTTCACCGGCCCAAGCTTTGCTTGTGGCCAAGGCGGGGGCTACCTACGTGAGCCCATTTCTCGGCCGCCTAGATGACGTTTCGCACGTCGGCATGGATCTGTTGCGGGATATCATCACCATCTATCACCAGTACGGCTTTAAAACCCAAGTGCTGGCAGCGTCGCTGCGGCATCCACTCCATGTGGTTGAGGCTGCCAAACTTGGGGCGGACGTGGCGACCATGCCCTTCAAAGTTTTCGAGCAGCTTTTTAACCATCCCTTGACGGACAGAGGCCAGGACCAGTTTCTTAAAGACTGGGAAAAAGTGAAGGATCAAGTGCTGTGAAGCCGTGGTTTCACGTGGTAGCCGGCTTCATGCTGGCCGGGGCCACGTCCTTGTTGGGTGTATATGTTTGGCTCCGCATCGCGCGGTGGCGGCGCAAAACTCCGGAGGAGCTCGAGCGGTTGAGACGCTTAGAGGTTAATCATCGGGGAAGGATTACGGCCGGGCATATTGTGGATCTCATTGAGCATGATCGGGGCGAGAGACTGGCCCGATTTGTAGTCTATCATTACGAGGTCGCCGGCGTGACCTACGAAGCTTCTCAGGATGTCACCGCGCTGCCGGACGCCTTCACCGACGCTCACAGTTCTGCCGACCAACCTGCTAATGTGAAATATGACCCCAGGAAGCCGACCAACTCGATCATTGTGTGTGAAGAGTGGAGTGGGATCCGAGCGGCAGCCCGGACCCACAGATCCGAAGGCGGAGCCCAAGACATGCGAGACTAGGAAACGTGGGCGAGGGAGAGTTGGCCCGTGAACTTACACACCAAGTTCGAGGAACTTCGCCAACGCCAGGCCCGGGCCGAAGAGGGCGGCGGAGGTGAGCGCCGCCAGCGCCAGCACGCGCAAGGAAAGCTGTCAGCCCGCGAGCGCCTCGACTTGTTGTTCGACGAGGGCACATTCGAAGAGCTCGACAAGCTGGTCCAACATGACTGCTACGAGTTCGGTATGGCCCAGCACAAAATTCCAGGGGATGGCGTCGTGGCCGGCTACGGGCGCGTCAACGGCCGTTTGACGTACGCCTTCGCCCAAGATTTCACCGTCTTCGGCGGCTCACTCAGTCGTGCCAACGCAACGAAAATCTGCAAGATCATGGACCTGGCGTTGAAGGTGGGTGCGCCGATCATCGGTCTGAATGACTCCGGCGGCGCGCGCATTCAGGAAGGCGTCGCCTCGCTCGCCGGCTATGCCGACATTTTCTTGCGGAACACGCTCGCCTCGGGTGTGATCCCCCAGATCTCGGCCATACTTGGCCCGTGTGCCGGGGGAGCGGTCTACTCCCCGGCGATAACCGATTTCATCATTATGGCGGATCGGATCAGCTACATGTTTGTGACGGGACCTGAGGTCATCAAGACGGTGATGCATCAGGACGTGACCAAAGAAGACCTGGGCGGCCCGAAAACTCATAATGTCGTGAGCGGCGTAGCACATTTCTTGGCTCGCGACGAGTCCGATGCTCTGGCTCTCGTCCGCGAGTTGCTCTCTTTCATGCCGCAGAACAACCGGGATGATCCGCCGCGCGTTGAAACCAACGACCCGGTAGATCGGCGGGACGAAAGCCTGGACACGCTCATTCCGATCGAATCCCATAAGCCCTATGACATTCGCGAGGTTATCCGGCGCGTCGTGGATAGCGGGTATTTCCTTGAAGTGCACGAACATTATGCCCCGAACCTCGTCGTGGGCTTCGCGCGGCTGGGTGGACAAAGCGTGGGCATTGTCGCCAATCAGCCCGCGGTACTGGCAGGATGCCTGGACATCAACGCCTCCACTAAGGGAGCGCGCTTCGTCCGTTTCTGCGACGCCTTTAACATTCCGCTGATTACCTTCGAGGATGTTCCGGGATTCCTTCCCGGCACCGAACAGGAATTTGGCGGCATTATTCGCCACGGGGCAAAATTGCTTTTCGCCTTCGCCGAGGCTACTGTACCCAAAATCACCGTGATCACCCGCAAAGCCTATGGTGGCGCCTATTGTGTGATGGCATCGAAGCACATCCGCACGGACATTAATTATGCGTATCCGACGGCCGAAATCGCGGTGATGGGCCCCGAGGGCGCGGTCAACATCGTCTATCGCCGGGAGCTTCAGCAGGCCGGCGATGAGGAGCAGGTGCGCCGGGAGAAGGTCAAGGAATTTCAAGAGCGTTTTGCCAATCCGTACGTCGCCGCCGAGCGCGGCTATGTCGACGATGTCATCCGGCCTCGCGACACGCGGCCTAAGCTGATCGCTGCGCTCAGGATGCTCGAAAACAAGCGCGATACCAACCCACCGAAAAAACACGGTAATATTCCGCTGTGAGATAAGAACTCTCCAGCACCGCGTCTGGCATGGGACGCATGTCGGTGCAAGCGATTGCCGGGGGCCTCGCTGGCATGGACCGAAGCATTAGGGGTTTTCCGGTCAACTGCCGAGAGAACTCGCTCTTCTTTCAGCCAGGAAGTCGTTCGGGTTCGTTTCTTCGTTGGCGAAGGGCGCGCGGTCGTGCGAAGATGCCACCGGAAACGAACCCAGCCAAGCCATTGGTTATCATAAGCAGGAGCAAGCTTTTCATCGTGAGCCAAGCTTCTCGTGAGTTTCGAGCGCCGCGCGGTTGGCTGACCGCACGGCTTCCACGAACTCCGGATAAGGCTTATCGGCGATGTCGACGAGCCCGTAATTCGAATTCTCACCGTCGAACCGCCCCTCTTTCGGTTCGTCTTCGTACTCGAACCAATGATACCCGACCGCTTCCGGTAGACCTTCAAGCCAAATCACGTAATTTCGATAGGCCTTGGCACGCGCCGCTTGGTCGGGCACTTTGGGGCCTGCTCCCCGGCTGTTCGGCAGGCCCGAATCCTCGGAGCGGAAGGCGAATTCGGTCACGAGGATGGGCTTCGGCGCGATAGTGTAAACGTGCTCGACGAGCGGACGAGGATTAAAGGCGTAAACGTTGATGGACACGACATCCGCGACTGCCGCGGCCCGCAGCACCGGATCAGGCGGGCGACCGGCAAACCGCGCTCCAAGGTAAAGATGGTGAGGATCAGCCCGATGGATCGCTGCGGCGCACACCTGGAAATAGCGGTTGGCTATGTCGAAGAGGAAATCGTCGGAGTCCAAAAGATAGCCCGGCGTGTTGGCGACGGCATCGACGCGCTCGAAATCCGTGGCCGCCGTTTTCCATTCCCGATTCAGGCTTCGGATGTCGTTGGCGTAACGACGCCGCAGAAATTCCACTGCCTGGCGACGTCCAGGAGCGTCGGCGGGCAAGCTCAGGTACATGGCCAGCATGGTTTGCGGGCCCCGCCAGTCGGGTCCCCACCGCAGCTCGTTGTCGCTAAAATAGCCCACCAGAGCCGCATCCCCAGCGCGCGGCAAACACTGTCTTTGGGCGATTTCTCGGGCTGCTAGCTCAAAACGCGGGGAGTAAACATCTGGCGGTACGCCGTGCTGCCAGTCGGCACCGGCGTGAGCCGCTATATCTAGAATCACTGTGTAGGGTGTCCCTCTGTTCCAAAGATCGGAATCAGACCAGGCACCAATCGTGTTGAACCCCCAATTACGGAGCCGCCGGAGAGCCGTGTCGCCCCAAGCAGCGCGACTGGGATAGAGTTTTTCGACATTGCGAAGATAAGGGTAGAGGCCGCTGCCGTCGATCTGGTCACCCGCAAAGCGAATCGTATCGACTCCTATTGAAAGGGTTGGCGCACCGTTCGGAGCGATGAACCACCAAATACCGTTACGCCTTTCAACGCGGAAGTAATTCTGCGCCGGCGCGGAGGCTGTTAACGCCAAAAACAGGGCAAGTGGAAAGAGGGAGCGAAATATCGCATGCCGACCTAACACTGTTTCCTCCTTCGAGGGTTCCGCTGTAGGTTAGTTATATCATCCACGGCTTGGTCGCAGTCGATCCGTGTTCGATTAAGGCTGTTGACCGATCTACAGCCAACAGCAGAAGAGTATCGGTATTTGGTGGTATCACCATTGGGACGGTGATCTGATCGGCTTTCGGCGACCCACCGATTTCTTTTGTGAAGTGAAAGCTTAAGCAAGTCCATATCAGACACCCTGCTGAGTGCAGCTGTCAAGGGAGACGAACGAGCGGCCGAAAGATAGCGGTCCGAGATCACCGCAATCGTTGATCGTTGTCGGATAGACCTCGGGTTGGGGAGGGCCGCGGCTCTGGCACCGACGAGGCTGTGCCAGGCCGCAACGCCTTGTCTCCATATGGCACCAGTGATAGCATCACACGCTTCATATTTTCTCATTTGGAGTATGGGACGTGGCCTGCTACAAAGGACTAAGCCTCGACGGCAAGAAGGCGCTGGTGTTTGGCGGCACCAGTGGTTTAGGGAAGTCGATCGCCATTGGTTTTGCGGAGTCAGGAGCCGACGTGGTGCCGGTGAGCCGTCGTGCCGAAGAGGTAGCGAAGACGGCGGCGGACATCCGTGCTCTGGGCTGCCAAGCGCTTGAATTGACGGCTGACGTTACGCGCCGCGACCAAATCCAACACGTGATCGATGTGATGCGCAAGGAATTCGGCCGCATCGACATTTTGCTAAACGCTGCGGGCGTAACCAAGCGCATGCCGTCTTTGGAGGTGCCGGAGGAGGACTGGAATCGTATCCTCAACGTTAACCTCAACGGAACCTGGAACACGTGCCAATTGATCGGCCGCGTCATGAAGGAGCAGAAGTACGGCCGCATTATCAACATTGCCTCCATCGGTGGTTTCCTGAGTTTACATGAGGCGACCGCATATGCGGTCAGCAAAGGGGGCGTGGTGATGTTAACGCGCAACCTGGGCAACGAGTGGATCAAGTACAACATCACGGTCAATGCGCTCGCGCCCGGAGTGTTCGAGACACCGCTCAATACTCAGCTAATCAACGAGCCGAACCGTAAGGCTTCGATTATGGCACACACGCCCGCGCGGAGGTTTGGGAACCTCGAGGAGATTAAAGGAGCGGCGATCTTCCTGGCGTCGGACAGTGCCAGCTTTGTGACCGCGGAAATCATCGCCGTGGACGGCGGATTTATGGCGCAAGGAATCGGAGAATCGGCTTAGATGCGTGATCGATGGTCGCTGGTACGGCTCCTGATAGAGCGAAGGCGGCCTTCCTCTCACTGGGAGGCTGGAATGAGACCAATTGGGTTGCTGGCCATAGGTTTGTCCATGGGCATACTGGGCGCGCTTCACCGGAGCGGCGCCCAGCAGGAAACCGGGGTGAGAGATATTTTATTGCCTTCGAGTAAGGTGCTCCGCTTGCCGGTACCGGGGCATCCGCAGCGAATCAACAGTTTTCCCACCGCCATGGCAGTCAGTCCGGACGGGCGCTATGTGGCCATCCTGAACAATGGATACGGCACGAAGGAATCAGGTTACGACGAGTCGATTGCGCTTCTCGATTTAAGCACGAAGCAAGTAACCGATTTTCCGGACCCCCGCCTCGCGAAACGCGCACATCAGACCTATTTTTTGGGACTTGCCTTTGGTGCCGATGGGAAGCATCTTTATGCCTCGCTCGCGTCCTTAACGGACCCCGAAGGGAAGACGGCCGGCGACACCGGCAATGCCATCGCCGTATATTCAGTGGCGGGCGGCCATCTCGCCCCGGAACGACTGATCACGATTCCATTGCAGGTGCTCGATGCTCATCATCCGCCCACTAAAGTCACGCGCGGAATAGAGGCCGGAAAAGCCGTTCCTTATCCCGCCGGCCTCGCGGTCATCGACGTCGGCAGCGCTGAAAGGCTCCTCGTTGCTGACAACCTCTCGGATGACGCTCTGCTCCTCGATGCCGCCACGGGCCAGGTGGTTCATCGCTTCGACTTGAGTACCCATGCGGAGGTGCCGGCGTCTTATCCTTACGGCGTGGTAGCGACTCGCGACGGCCAACGCGCTTATTGCAGCTTATGGAACGCTTCGGCGGTCGCGGAGCTTGATCTGGAGGGCGGTCGCGTGGTGCGGAAGATTCCTTTGTTGGCGCCGAAATCTCCCACGGCGCCCGGATCGCACCCGACTGCGATGCTTCTTAGTCCCGACGAAAAGCGGCTCTACGTGACACTGTCCAACGCCGACCGAGTAGCCGTCATTGACACGGCCGCAGGCGCGCTGGCAGCGCTTCTTTCCTCCGAACCGCCCGGCCCACGATACGGGGGCAGTTTTCCCAACGCTTTGGCCGAGAGCGCTGACGGATCGCGCTTGTTTGTGGCCGATGCATCCACCAATGCGGTCGGCGTGTTTAACACCACCCAGTTCCGGGAGGGCGGGGATTTCTCGTCGCTGGTGGCAGCACCGGCCCTGGGTTTTTTCCCCACCGAGTGGTATCCCACAGCCCTGGCGGTTCATGGGGAAGATCTGCTGATCGCATCCGCCAAGGGAGAGGGAACGGGTCCGAACGACGAGGTGGTGCCGCCCAGCGCTCCGGGCGAGTCGCGCGCGACCATCCGCGGCAATCACCCTTACATAGCTTCGCTGATCCACGGCTCGGTGGCGGTGGTCAGCATTTCGGAAATAGAAAGCCACCTTGCCCGGCTTACCCGCGAAGTGGAGCAGGACAACCGGATGCTCGCGCCGCCACACCCACTTCAGTTTGCCGGCGGCCGGAATCCCATCCGGCACGTGATCTACGTGATCAAGGAAAACCGCAGCTACGACCAGGTCTTTGGTGATTTGAAGGAGGCGAACGGCGATCCGGCGCTGTGCATGTATTGTGAGGACATTACGCCCAATCAGCACGCGTTGGCGCGGCAGTTCGGCATCCTCGACAATTTTTACGTCAGCGGAGAAGTGTCTGGCAACGGGCACGTCTGGTCCACCGCCGCTATCACCAGCGACTACACCGAGAAGACGTGGGAGATCGGCTATCGCGGCGAGGAGCGCACGTACGATTACGAAGGCGACGTCGGCAACGCCATTCCCCTCCGTGAGGGTATACCCGACGTGAATGAACCTGACACGGGATACCTATGGGGTGACGTGGCGCGGGCGGGCCTGACGCACCGCAATTACGGAGAGTATGTCGCCACCGAGTGGTGTCCTGAATTCCGTCCCGGCGCCTTGCCGCCGCCGGCCGGCATGCCGTGCCCGAAGGCGTTCATCCAGCCGGGCGAGCCGTTGCCTGCGAACGTGGGCCAACCGCACGGAGCGCCCAGTCCTTGGCCGTGGCCGGTTCCGATCATTGCGGAGGATATCGCCACGAAGCCTGAGCTCGAGGGTCATTTTGACCCGCGCTACGCTGATTTCCGTCTCGATTATCCCGATCAGTTACGCGCCGACGAGTTTTTAAACGAGTTTGAAGAGTTCGTGAAGGCGCGCTCGACGGGTCGCGGAGTCGAGCTTCCTCAGTTTGTCATCTTGCGGCTGCCCAACGATCACACCATGGGAACGCGTCCAGGGGGACCGCGCCCCGCGGCCTCGGTTGCCGACAACGACCTCGCCGTCGGGCGGGTTGTCGAAGCGGTCTCTCATAGCCCGTATTGGGACGACACGGCGATTTTTATTCTCGAAGACGACGCCCAGGACGGACCGGACCACGTCGATGCCCATCGCAGTCCGGCGCTGGTCATCAGCAAATTCTCGCCGGGGTCAAAGGGGCGGCCCTTCGTCGATCATCATTTCTATACGACGGTCAACATGATCCGCACCATGGAAATGCTGCTCGGCCTTCCGCCCATGAACGCCAACGACGCGTGGGCCGAACCGATGGCGGCGCTGTTTACGGGAACTGGAAACCAGCCGCCGTTCAGCGCGGACTATCGGAATCGCGACAACCGGCTGATCTATGAGACCAACCCGCCCCGGGCGCCGGGAGCCCAGGAATCCTTGCAAATGGACTTCACCCATGCCGATGCCGCAGATGCGGCAAAGCTTAATCGCATCCTCTGGAGAGATCGCAAGGGTAACGCCCCGCTGCCGCTTCCCCGGCACGCGGTGATTCGTGACGGAGAAGGCGACGAATAGCCGTCAAAATTTCCAATCGGTACCGAGCTCCACGCCGTTGCCGCGCACCACCCCGACCGCCTGAGCCACATCGTAATCGACGTAGCCAAGTCTCAAAGTGACCCGTCGGCCGACGTAAAGCTTCAACGCCGGTTTCAGGATAAGCGCCCGGGTCAGGGCCTGCCGCTGTTCGACCTGTTGAATGCCGATTCCGCCCCAAAAGTCGTAGCCGAGCGGTCCCCGAACTCTCCCTTCGGAAGCCGCCGTTAGCAGGTGCTGCTGATAGAACCTCGGCGTAAACAAGCCGATGAAAACGTTGCGACGGTTACCGTCGAATCCATAAAACATAGCGGAGTAGCCGACGTCTACCGACCGGCCTCCCGACCGTGCCACATTGCGGTTGATCAGGAATGTACCGCCGCTGCCCTTGACGTAATCGGAAGTGTGGGTGACCACGCGCTGGCCGCTCGCCGGGTTGATGGTGTTGCTCAGGTGCGCATACGCCTCCGTCGTATCGCGGACCCGGTAATACGTCAGGCGAACTGACGTGCGAGGGGTTAGGGCGTAGTTCACGCCCGCTTCACGTCGGCTTTCGATGACCCCTAACCGGGTGGCCAGCGGTGTATAAGCGAGCGGCGCGCGGCTCCAGGTGAGGTCGAGGCTGAGGCTCTTGTAAGGACCCAGCGTTCCGCCGGCGTAGCCGATGGGGCTGACGGTTGAACCCGGCTGCGGGCCCGCGCTGCTCGGAAAGTTGACGTCTGCACCCGGACCGAAACGGATCGCGCCGGCGCCACCTCGCAGGGTCAGAATGGACGCGAGCCGCGCGCTCTGTTGGTAGAGAATCTCGGCCGGTCCCACGGCACCCGCAACCCCACCCCGCGGGATGGCCGACGGAAGATAACTGACGCTGAGGGACGATTCCGACTTGGGAACGAGCGCCATCCTGATGCTCATGCCGTAAGTCGAAGCTCGCAGATCCTCCCCTTCCAATCTCGTCGGATTACCGCTCCCCACTCGGCCGATCTCCCGCACATAGGCGGCCGTCGTCCGCAGGATAACACGGGACTCCTGCGCCAGCTTTTCCCGCATGGCCACCACCTCGGGATTATTGGGGCTCAGGCGGTCAGCCCGATCGAGAAGTTCGAGCGCTTCCCGGCGCTTGCCCCGTGCGTGTTCAATGTTGGCGAGCAGGAAGAGAGCGTCAAAGTTGTCGGGTTCGGCAGCCACAAGCCGCGCCGCAACCTCATGCGCCGGATTGATCTCGCCCCGGTAATAGAGCATCCGGGCTTTGCCCAAGGCCGCTTCCGCGTCCCCAGGGCGGGTGCGAAGGAGCTCTTCATATTGGCGGAGAGCTTCTCCGAATCGATTCTGCCGCATCGCCAGCCGCGCTAGTTCAAGGCGCGCTTCCCGATCGAGCGGGTGAACAGCCAGCACGGAGCTCAGTGCGAGGCGTGCCGCCCGATAGTCTTTGATTTCGATGTCGAGGCGCGCGACCTCGACCGAATACATCGAGTTGGTTGGATCTCGGCTAGCCAAAGTTTGATAGGTTTGAATGGCTTCGCGGGGATGGTTCGACCACGCGTAGGCCCGCGCCAGGCCTTCCAGGGTTTCGGCGTCACCCGGCGGCGCCTGCCGGAGCACGTCTTTATACACGCGGATAGCTTCCTCGTATTGGCGGTTCCAAGCGAGCACGCGCGCCAGTCCGACCTCCGCCTCAACGTCGCCCGGCCGAATGGCCAGCACGTGGCGGTAATCTGCCGCGGCGGCGGCATAATTTTTCAACTGCGCCTCGGTGGCGGCCAGCCCCTTCCAGGCGTCCGTGTCCTGAGGATTGAACTGCAGAAGCCTCTGGTAGTACGCGAGGAGCTCAGTGGGGGCCTTCCGTGGGCCCGGGCGGGCGGCGCTGGATACGCCTTCTTGCTCCGCTCGCGCGATGCGTTCGAGCGCGAGGACATTCTCCGCATCGTGAGGATTCTTCTTTTGCAACTCCTCGAATATCGAGCGCGCCTCAGCCCAGCGATGTGTCCAGTAAAGGACGAACGCCTTGCCTTGCAAGGCGTCATAGTTGTTGGGGTGGGCGCTCAACAGGGCATCGTATGCCTGCAAGGCTTCCGAATACCGGCCCGTGGCTGCGAGAGCCCGCGCCAGACCCACCGCCGCCTCCGCGTTGGCGGGGTCCAGGGCCAAGGCCCTCCGGTAAGCCGCCATGGCCTCGCTCAAGTGCCCTCCGCGTCGCAGGCGGTCGCCTTGCTCGACGAGTTGAGCCGGCGACGGGGCGGTTGAGTCCTGGACGGTCATCGCCGATAAACCGGCGTTGCCAACGATTGGCGCTGCCAGACACAGACCGCCCAGAAGGGCAACCACGACCCGCCTCACCGCGCCCTTCCCTCTACTCCCTGCGTGCTCTGTCGGCGTCTGGCCTCCCATACGGCTCGCTGTGGTCGTCTATCCTACACGAAAACAGTGCCGGCTATGGAGCGATCACTTGGCTGATCGATCGCCTTTTCCGACGCTTTAAGCTCGCCGCGCCGAGCTGGGCGTATCCATCATGTCCATCATGTCCGGATGGGCTCGCCGAGGAACTCCGCGACGGCCGCTTGGAGTTCGTCTAATTTGGCTGTGAAGAAGTGATCCGCCCCTTCAACCCAATGGAGCCGCTTGGGTTCGGCGAGGGACGCAAAGAACCGTTCAACCTGATCACGTGGCCCGTACACGTCCCTGGTCCCTTGCACGATCAGCTTGGGCTTTGTGACGGCCTCCAGATAGCTCATGTCAGAAGAGGCGATGGGAATTCCCAATCCGACCAGTGACTCCACCCGCGGATCGCGGGCGCCGACTTCCAGGCCGACCCAGGATCCGAAGGAAAACCCCATTATGACCGCCGGCCGGTCAGGGAACGAACTGGTGAGGTAATCAAGGGCGGCCCGGACATCGCTCCGCTCCCCGACTCCGCGGTCAAACGTGCCGGCGCTCCGGCCGACGCCCCGAAAATTGAAGCGCAAGGCGGGCAGCCCGGCTTGCAGCGCCGCTTTGGCCGCGCGAAAAACCACTTTACTGTGCATCGTGCCGCCATAAAGCGGATGGGGATGGCAGATCAGCGCGACCCCGCGCGGCGATCGGTCTGGATTCCATTCGAGCAACGCCTCGAGCGGTCCAGCCGGGCCGGGAATGGACAGACGCGCGATTTTCGTCACCTCACCTCCGCGGCGCAACGCTGGCAGCGCCGTCAAGCCGCCTTGCGCTGAAATTGGATAGTGTAGAATGGAAACGGAGCTCGCTCCAATCCGGTCCGCGATGCCAGAACGGCCGGGCGGGGCGATCTTACGGCCTGAAGCGCTGATGCTTCGCCCGGGACGCGCTCACAAAGTTGAAAGTCAGACCGATTTTCCTCATTCTGCTGGCGGCTACGATCCTTGGCGCCGCCTATTATTCCTATATTTATGTACCGCGACACAGCCGGCCGGGCCAACCGGTCTTTGTGCTGCCCAACTATGTCCTCACCTACTCTCCCATCCAGCCGACCGGCGCCAGCGCTTACGTGTTGCCGGACTCCCTCCAGGTCTGGGATTCCCCAGCGATGGTTCGCAACGTGATTGCCACCCTGAAGGCGGGTGATCGAGTGGATGCTCTCGGCCGCTTCCGCGAGTGGACTCGCGTTCGCCTGGCCGACGGTCGCGTGGGCTGGGTCGAGACGGACGGGCTTTTGGACGCGGCGACATACGAGGCTGACGAGCGCTTGCTCGAGGAATTGTCTGCGGTGCCCCCTCAAGCGGCGGGTCATGCTGTGAACACAGCGAACGTTCACATCGCGCCCTCCCGCGATTCCACCATCGTCGCCCGGTTGACCGCGAACCAACGGCTGACGATCTATGGCCGACGGCTGGTCGAGAGCCCGCGGCCCGCCAACCTCACCGACGATCTTCCCCTGCCGCCCCCTACTCGCGATGCATGGTACTTGGTGCGCGTCGGCTCCCGCGCCGGCTGGGTTCTGGGTCGTCTGGTCGATCTCGATATCCCGCCGGCCATCGCCTCTTACGCGCAGGCCGTGAACTTGGTGGCTTGGTTCGTTCTCGACACGGTGGAGGATAACGGCCGCTCCGTTCCGCAGTACCTCGTGGCCGATCGCGTGGGGGATGAGGAGTACGACTTCACCCACATTCGCGTCCTGACTTGGTGGAAGCGGAAGCAGACCTACGCCGTGGCTTACGTGGAAGGAGGGTTGCGAGGCTACTTCCCCATCCTCGTGACTCACCAAGGCAGCGTTCCCTATTTTCGACTGCGCTTGGTGGATGATCAGGGCGCGAAATTCCAAAAAGTTTATGGGCTGTTCGATACGGTGACGCGGGTGATGGGCACCGTCGACGGTTGGGAGAGCGACGCCATGCCAGAGCCGGGAAGGGGCGAGAGGCACGCCGCCCGCAAGGTGGCTCGCCACGCCGCGCGTTTGCGGCCGGCGCTCCGCTGAGACCACCCCACCCGGATCGCGCCCGCCGCCCTGCCGAAAGCCACAACTGGCGCCGGAGTCTTAGACGATGAGATATCTCTGCTTTCGAGCCCTGCTTCGCGCCGGATTCGCGCTGGCGTTCCGGAGCCTGCGGATCTTGGAGATCGCGCGGATGCCGGATGGCCCGACCGTCTTGCTGATGGCCGGGCGCGTGCGTTTGATGGACTGCCTCATGGTGGTGGCGGGCCTGGAGCCGACCGTTCAGTGTTGGCTTCAGGCAGAACTCCTGAAGGGCTGGATCCCCCGCCTCCTCGCCTGGGGATTGGGTGTGGCGGTTGTCGGGCCTGAGGAGGGAGAATTACCGGCCGCTCCGGCGGCGTGCTTCGAAGCATTGTCCCGCCGCGCTTCGGTGCTGGTCGGTGGAAATCCCGCGGGTGCCGAGTCCACCCGGGCCTTTCCTGCAGCCACGCTCGCGGCCACGCTGGCGCTGCAGGCCGAGGCGGCGACGGCCGGGCAACTCGGGGTGTCGGTGGTGCCGGTTCACACGCTGAGGCCTCTGTCATGGCGCGGCGACGCCTTTATCTACCTCGGTGATCCGGTCTTTGCCGAAGATTATGGCGCGGAACGGGGCGAAGCGCTGTCCATCCAGGCTTCGCGGTTGCAAACCGCCCTCGCCGCTGGCTGCCGGAGGAATCCGTTTTCGCTCCCCGCCGGCAGCGTGCAACACTTTCTGGCGAGCCTCGCCGGCCTCCTGCGCGAGGACGTCGAGGAGCAGTGGGCGGGGCGTCGTGAGTGGCAGCAGACGGTGGAGGGGTTCAGGCTCAGCGAGTTCGTCGAGGATTGGTGCCAAGAGACCAATCTGTTGGACCCGGCCGTGCTAGCGCGCCTCTGCCAGGCCATGGACGCCTATGACCGGTTGCGAAGGGGGTACTGGCTCGACAAGTTTGAGCGAGAGGGCGGCGTGTGGTTCCGGAGCGGCCTCCGGCGGATGCTCGCCGCAGTTGAGAGCCTGGCTGGATTTCCCTTGGCGCTGTATGGTCTGGTCAATCATTTTCTGGCCCTGATGGTGCTTGCAGCCGCGGGGCTGCTGCGGAATCGCGATCAGCGCGAACCGGCGGCATGGGCGGCGCGCGCCTTGATTGTGCTCGGGTGCTATGCGGCTCAAATCGCCGGGATCGAGCACGCGCTCGGCCGCTCGGCGGCCGGCTACTACGCCCCGACGTTGCCGCTGTCGGGGATTTATCTGTGGAGATACGTTCGGCGGCTTCGGCGCCCGGGCCGCGGGTTCACCGCGGGCGTCTGGCCGTGGACAGGCGAATGGAGCCTGCGCCGCGCCCGCCAGCGGATACTGGCGCAAGTCAACCAATATCGTGACGCTTACGCCGACTGGCTTGGCGTCCCGCACTGACGGTGGAAAGGAGCCGAGGTGGCGATTTTTATCTCTGAATCGGAGGTTCAGGAACTCTTCCCGATGGAGAAGGCCTTCGACTGCGTCGAAGCCAGTCTGGTCGAGCAACATCGCGGGCGCGCGGTGAACCGTCCGCGGCAACGCATCTTTCTGCCCCACGTCTCCTTGCACTACATGGCTGCCGCCCTCCCGGGCGAGAATTGGCTGGGGATGAAGATTTATACGATCGCTCGTTCGGGTTGGCGATTCCTGGTGCTGTTGTACGACTCGGAAAGCGGCGACCTCCTGGCCGTGGTCGAGGCCGACCAGCTCGGCCGGATTCGCACCGGAGCGGCCAGCGGCGTGGCCACCCAATACATGGCTCGCACCGAGGCCAGGCGCGTGGGAATCATCGGCGCCGGACGCCAGGCGCGGACTCAACTGGCCGCCGTGGCCCAGGTTCGCCAGCTCACCGGGGTGAGAGTCTACAGCCGCGACGAGACGAGACGGCGGACGTTTGCCGATGAGATGAGCAGGCAACTTCGCCTTGAGGTCGAGCCGGCCCCAACCGCCGAAACCGCCGTTCGGTTCGGCGACATTGTCATCACCGCCACGAACGCGCGGGAACCGGTGCTGTTCGGAGCCTGGCTCCCTGAAGGTGTCCACATTAACGCCATCGGCGCCAACATGAGCAACCGCCGCGAAGTGGATGGCGAGACTCTCGCCCGCGCTTCGGTGATCGCCGTCGACAGCCTCGAGCAGGCCAAGCAGGAAGCGGGAGACCTCATCCAAGGATTGCCCTTCATTCGCGGCGGCTGGGACGCCGTGGTGGAGTTGCACGAGATCGTGGGCCGCAGCCACCCGGCCCGCCAGTCAGAAGCCGAGATCACGCTGTTCAAATCCTCTGGGATCGCGCTGTGGGATGTGGCTGCAGCCGGATACATCTATCGCCAGGCGGTCCAGCAGGGCAAAGGGCGGGAACTGGAAATCTGGAAACAGTCCGAGGGGTAAGAGGAGCTGCAGCCGACGGCCGCCGAGCCGTTCCCGGCAAGGGCAGGGGCCTACTCGATCGTGATCTGGTGGGCATAAATTTCGCCCGTTTCGGAAAGCTCGCCTTCCACCTGGACTTTTTCACCCACCTTGAGGTCCTGGCTCGTCGCCGCCGCCCCGTCCTTGCGCTCCATCTTCGTCTGCTCGTCGTAACGAACGTGAAAGACGATGTTTTGCTCGGTGTTAATCGTCAGCGTCCGCTCATGCTGCGCCGTAATTTTGCCTTCCAGCGTGAAGCTGGACGTCTCAGATTGGGCCGCCGAGCCGCCCGTGGCGATCCGGGGCCGGGCTTCGCCAGCCATGATGACCAGGCTCACAGCGAGGGCGATAATCTTGACGGAGGCCATGGCCGGTCCCGTGCCTGCAAAGCTACCGCCCGTATTATACCCGGATTCGCCGCCGCCGTGATCAGAGAAGCGGCGGGTCGGCGGGCCGGCCGCTTGGCACCGCGCCGCATCGGCTCTTGGCGCCGGGTCGCTCCAGCCCCGGCACGCCGGCGCGCCGGTACAACAAGTGCGTCCCGACGCCCGGATTCGCCTCTCTGAGTTCGCCCTTGGGGAACGCCGGCGGCGACAGCCAGGAGGGAGGCTCAAGGGAAACCGCAGCGGCCGCCGGCCTCCGGACGGCCGGCAGTTTCAAGGTGCGGATCGCCGAGTTGATCCGCAACGGCAGGCGATCGAGCCGAAGGTTGGAAAAGGCGATCAACAGGAAAATGGCCGGACCAAAGAAGGCGATGTTCCGAAGCCACGTCTGCACTCCCGCCGGCACCCCCGCCCCGACGTAGCGAGCGAAGAGATTGAGCGCCATCATGCCCCCCAATCCCCACAGCAGGCTGCGATTCACAGGGCAATCACGCCGCAGGATCGCCAGGGCCAGTACGCCCACCGTCAATCCGTACGTGACGATGTCGTCGATCGCCCGCACTTGATTGATCCACTGGGGCCAACCTGCCGCGAGACCCCACGCGGCCACTAATTGCATCAGGACACCGCCGCACAGCCAAACCGTAAAAAGCTGGTTCTTGCGATGGTAGCCCTGGTTGAGGTAAAGCAGCGACAAGGCGAAAAGGACGCAAGCGTCCAGAATCCAGAAAGCGTGGGACTTCATGACCGGGGACCTCCTTGGTTAATTCCAGCTTAAGTTCGTCCGCGAGGCCCCGGTGCCATCCCATTTAATACTGTGGCCATGGGTACATTCCTGATCCGCCCCTTTCTGATCCGATAGCGTCGGCGTCAAAAGGGACTCTACACCACGACCGGGGGCCTGTAAACGTTTAAGTCATTATATATGTAGTGTACGTTCTATACGTAATACACGTAATTTACAAAATAGACGAAAGTTACGATTCCTTGCCGAGATGGAGACGCCGCACAAAGTGCTCGATCGGTTCGTCGGCGTCGGCTTCCTGCTCATAGATTTCGAGGACGCGCTCGAGCATGATGCCGACCACCTCGGCCCGGCGCCGCAGGCTGCGCGTGCACCAGGCTTCCAGCGTCCGATATTTCGACAACGCCAAGCGACCCACCACGGGAACGTCCAGTTTTTCGCGTTTGCGGGTCGGGACGCTCGCCTTGCGGTTGAGAATGTCCCCATAATCACGGGAGTCGATGTAATTGGGCGCCATCCGTCGCGTGGGGCTGAGACCTCAGCCCACCCTCCTCAGTTCTTGACCTTCGTTCACCAAACCTGCGCTTGCCCCGTGATCCCCCCGGCCGAGGCCACCAGGTAAAGATTCGTGGCGTCGTAGGCCGTGGTCGCTTGAAACCAGATCGACCCGCTTGAGGTCATCTGAATGACCACGCCGAGCGGGGCCCGGCCCAGCCAGTGAGGGACGGTGAAATTGCCGGCGGCAGTGGGCGCGAGCGGCACCCTGCCGTAAATCTTGGTCGCCGCGATTGCTCCCGTGACCGCGGTACTGCTGGTCGTGACCTGGCCGATCAACGCGTCGCCGGCCGCCCCCGCCACAGGAGTTGCCTGATAATAGAAACCGGTCAGCGAATTGTAGAAGAGGTACGAAGCCGCGCCGCCGGGAGCCGGACTCAAGCTCGGCGGGAGCTGCGGGGCGTAGCGTACCCCCTGCGCGTAGAGAACTCCGACCGATAGCCCCGGGGTCAGGGTCGGCGACACCGACAGGACGAATCCCGAGACGACGCCGTTGAGTCCGAAATCGCGATATTGCAGATCGACAAGGTCCGACATGAACGCCACGTTGGCATCGAGCAGCGCCCAGTTCGCGTCCTGGTCGCTTTCGTAGCCTGTCAGGCCGTGTTGGGGTTGGATGAGGCCCTTCCTCGGTAAAATGGTGCGTACGGCGGCCATTCAGTTCCTCGGTACTTTCATACTCTGTGCGAGCCTCAGGCTCGCTCCTCAGTTGCTGGTGTTCACGCTCGAGCGCTGCGCCAAACAGTAAACCTTCACCGTGCCCTGATTCTGGGCGGCGTTGCCGGAAAAATAGACCTGGCAAGTCACCACGCCCGTGGCATCATTGATGTCCAGCGCGTACGGCGCGGCAATCAAGCTTCCCGTGCCCAAATCGCTCGGGGCCAGTGCCGGAAACCCGGCTTGACCCGGCGTGAAGCCGGCCCCCGGCTGCCGGCTGGACGCCAAAAAGCCGAGGAACATGCATTCGGAGCGCGAATACACGTATCCGTCAACCGGGCTGACCGGCGTCGGCACGGTGTTCCCCGAGGCGAAAAATCCCATGTAGAAAAACTCCGCCCGCACTGCCGCGAACTTGGCGTTGTGCGAAATCTTCAGGATCGTGTCGTCGGTGAGAGGCTGGCCGGCGGCTAGGGCGGCGTCGGCAAGGTCAAAAAATCCGGGAATCGAAGCGAGCGTAAGTTGAGACATGGGCTTTCCAATTCTCCGGCGCGGAGCCTTTCACTCCGGCCTCAACCCCGGTCAGAAGATCGCATGGCCGGGCGAGCCGTCCGGGTTGAGGCCGCCGTTCGCCGCCGAGCTCACAAACATCAATTGGCGCCTCTGGGCCGGACTGGCGGCCGAATAGGCCGGCACGCCCGCCGCCGCGATTCCGAACGGCGACGTCATTCTCATGAACCGCGTATCGAGCAAGCCAAACTCGATCAGGCCGGAAGCGTAATGAGGCTTGCGGTCGATGACCTCACCAACGACGTTGGTCAGGCCGCGTTGCCCGGTCAGAAAATCGGGCACGAGTCGATGGCTCAGCCACACGAAGTCGCCCACCTCGACCGGTAGCGCCGACAGCATGGCTCTCACCTGATATTGCGGCGTTCCGAAAGCGTGGCGGCGAAAAATCCGGTCGGCCAGCAGGAACGAGCGCAGCAGTCCGCCGCGTTCCAGCCGCAAGCCGTTCGCTTCGACCCGGTGCTTGAAGTGCTGACGGTACTGCGTCACCGAGTCGCCTTGCTGGTAGGTGATCTCGTGCTGGTATTGGCGCGCCGCCGTCTCGCGCACCGTGTCATCGACTCCGAAGCGGACCGTCACCGAGTTGATAATCGGCAGCCGCGTGACCGCCGGAATACCGATGATGTTGTCTTCGTCGAGGGCCATCACCGGCGAAAGCACCTCGGGCGACTTCATTGACTTGAGGGAAAGCTGGCCGCCCGCCCGCACCACCGTGTACAGGCCCAGGACCTTCAGAATCTGGTCTTCCAACCACTGTTTGCCCTCCACCGGCCGTGTAATCTTGAACTCAAACCAATCGCCGGAAAACATCCCGTCGCGCAGCCGCAGGATCCCCGGCACGTCGAGATAAGGATTGGGATTGATCAGCGTCGTGTCGTCGCCGGGCTCGTATTGCGCCCAGAACGGGGGAGGCACGCTGGGATCCTGGCCGACTCCAAGCTCGTTCTGCATGGCGACGAGATAGATATCGAGCGGGTTTGCCGCTAGCCACCGCGGATTCTGCTCGCTCACGGGAAAGGCATTGGCTGCGACGGCCGCCCCGGACGGCTGCGGGGGAGCCGGCTGCCCGGCCGCCCACGCGCCCGGACCGCCGTTTGACCAAATCTGGGCGCCTTGCATAAATCGCTGCACGTCGCTCGTCTCGAACGTAATGCGGCCGTCCGCCGTCCACCCGGTCGCGGTAATTTGCCGCGTCTCCAAGACCACAAAGTCTCCCAAGGCCTGCTCGGGAAATCCCATCTTTAATGTGGCCGTCTTGCCGATAAACTTCGGCTGTGACGCGAGGGCCTTCACCACGTCCCCCGGATCAATGCACTCGACCGTCAGGGCCGAAACCGTCGAAGCGCCGTCGAGCTCGCTCGCGGTCTGACCTTGGCCGTCGGGGATGAAGAGGTAGGGCAAAGGCTGCGGATTCGTCGCCGTGCTCAGCAGCAGGGTGGGGTTGACCGAGGTCAGCCATTGCCAGCAGGTGGGAGCCAGCATCGGCCAAACCTCAAACTCGTAAGGAAGGCCGCGCGAGGCCAGCGAGTAGCCGAGAAGGGAACCGTCGCCGGTGGTGGCCCGCACCGTCCGCTGGCCGGCGACCAGCTTGGCAAGAAAACTGTCCAGACTGCCCTCGACGCTGGCAAAGTAGGCGCTCACGCCGGGGGCGTTGTAAAGCGCGAGGAGCGCGAGAATCACTCCCCACGTGCCTTCCTGCCAGACCGAGACCGGAGACCCCGAGTAGCCGCCGGGCGAGTCGTTATAAGGCTTGAAGCCGCCAAACGGGGTGGATTGCGCGTAGGCTTGATTCCATGTATTCGCCAAGTTCGACTTGACGATCGTTTGGCCCGTTACGTAGAACTTCTGGTAGACAAATTGAAGGCACTGCAAGGCCTTGGCGTCGTCGCCGGCGGCGTGGCACAGCAGCGCCGACCACGTCCCCGAAGCGTCCAGCGCCTGCGAGGTATCGAGCGTGTTCGCGGTGACGCCGGCGGCGAAATGACCCGGGTCGGCGGCGGGCGGAATATAAAGATGGGCCAAAACCTGCGCTTGGATCGTGGCGGCCGCCGACGCCACCTGCCGAGCGGTCGCGTTCAGAGATGTCGCCTGAGCCCCGGTAATCGCCCCGGTTTTCAGCAACTCGGTCGCGGCCGCGGGCAGCACGGCCGCCGCCCGGACGAAGGCGAAATAAGCATCGACCTGATGCTCGGTCGATACCGTCGCCTGCAGACCGGGCACGAATTGATAACCCGGGTCCTGGTATCTCCCGTAGCCGGCGTAGAGCATTCCTTGCGTCAGGTCGGCGGCGGTGGACTGCAGGGTGAGCAAAAAGTTCAGCATGCGCTGCAGATAGAGGGCCGGCGAGAAATCGAGCGACATCTGCATGTAGAGCGCGTAGGCGTAACACACCCAAGCCATCGCGCCGGTGCGGATGTAAGCCTGATCGACCTGGCCGTAGTAAACGTCGTAGCTGAAACTGAGCGAGCCGTCGGGCTGCGGTCCGCCGACGCTAAGGTTGTCAAAATAGAGATCGCCCACGGCGTTGAGGGTCACCTTGAAGGTGTTGACAGAGGTCAAAGTGTCGCCGGCGAGCGACTGCACGAGCGAGCCGAGAGCCACGAGCGTCGTGTGCCAATTGCTGTCCGCGGGAGCGATGGGGACTGAGATGGTCTTGGTGGCACTATTGTAAGCGGCGGGCGCGGCGAACGCGGGGCTAAGGGCGACGTCGGTCACGCGGCCCGAGCTGGTGGTGATTCCGATATCAAATTGGAACTGGTTGGTGAGCGCGGCCGCTTCCCGATGTTCAAACGACACGATCGAGTCGGTCGGATCGGGCAGGCCCGCTCCGACATAAGCAAAGCTGGCTCCGGCCGCGCTGGCATGAAACTGCAGAATGTTGCCCGTGCCGTAAGGCGGCTCCTGAGGCATGACGGAGCTGGCCGCCATGTTGGTCACGCTGCCGTTGGTGGCGCTCCACCGCGCGGTGGAGCCGTCCTCGGCGTTTTCCAAGATCAGCGACGCCAGATACCCCGGATGATCAAGGAATTGGTTCAGTTGGCGAATCACCTTGGAGGCGGCGGTGAAATTGCCGGCCTCCGAGCAAGTCAGAATGAATAGCGCGGCGTCGTAAATGAAGCTGCGGTTTTGAAGGGCCGGGGCGTTGGTGGCTGTCACGTCGGGCACGTACAGCGGGTCCGACGTGGGGACGATGAAGGATCGAGGCAGGCCTTGATAAGCCGCGAGATTCTGCAGCGAGCTGTAAACTGGCGTCGGCCCGGCCACAGGATCGTTATAGACGATGTGCAGGGTGAGGACGCCGGAGGCGGGGACCCGGCTCGAGCCGGAGCGCGCGTGGTGCGAGTCCTGAACGATGATGGGAATCTGGTCTTCCTGCAGATATTCGATGTCGGTCTTAACGTATAGACGAGCGAAATACGCCGACAACTTCGGGCCCACGCCCATGTTGGAATGAGCCACCCATCCCGCGGGCAAGGCCGGATAGCCGGCCCCCGCCGGCGGTGGCGGCACGGCCGCCGGATACAGGACGGCGATCACCGAGCCGCTCATGACCGGGGCCACGCTCCACGTCGCCACGCCGCCGCCGGCATCGGTCAGGCCGGAGCTCGCCTGGTAATAGAATTGATCGGTTCGCGCGAAGACATCGACGCGATAGTTGGCTGCCGGCTGGAGAAGCGAAAAACACCGGCCCGTCACCGTTTGTGCTCCGGTGTTCTGGAACGTGTTCACGAACACGTTGCCGGTCGCCAGGCCGCGGGGAGAAAAGTTGATCGGAAAGCCGTCCGGCCCGGGGGTCGCGTCCGGGAGGACGCCGGCCGGCGCGTCGATCACGATGTTTTCAACGGCGGCGGTGGCGAAGGCGGAAAGATCGGCGCTCGACACGATGCCGCACTCGGCGAGCGGCGCCGCCGTCGGGGTGGCCGCGGCACTCGCCTGCCAGTTGCCCACCGGGCCGCTTTGACGCCAATAAATCCAGTTGAGCGTCTGCTTCAGGTCGCCCCAAAAATCGCCGGGATAATATTGCGCGACAGATGGCATAGCTTGTCGAACCGGTTGCTTTTCAGGCGCTTAGGTTCCGTATCCTCCAATTCCGTACGGGACGACGCCGTAACCACCCAAAACAACCCCGGCCGTGATCGTGAAGCTTGCCAGGATCAAGCCGTAGTCCGCGATTTCGAACACGTAAAGGGGCTGTTTCGCCGGATCGGCGAGCGCATGGAGCCAAGCTTGGTTACCCACTATCATGGCGGACGCTTGGGAGCGGTCGGAAACGTCTCTACCCCACCACCGCCTGCCGGAACTTCACGCTGAGCGTGTATTTACCGGGAGCCTTGTACCGAGCCACCGACTGGGTGTCCTCCAGCCAGTAATTGGTGAAGGCGGCTTGGGAGGCGTCCGGGTAGTAACTGAACTGGCCGCCGGCCAGCGCATACTGCATAAAAGCGCTCCAGGCTGCGACATCGGCCCCATTCAGGATCCACTCCAGTTCCAGCGTCAGAAACTGATCCACGCGCTCGGTCACCGACTCGCGGACGCCCGAGCTGGCGACGTTGTCGTGGCGGACAGCCTCAAAGGCGTAAGCGGGGACGCGTCGGGGCGGATACTGGAAGTTCAAGGTGACCGGACCCGACCCGGGGTCGTAGACAATCTTGGGATTGGCCATAGCGGCCTCAAAAATTACTATGTACTGACGTAACTTATCAGTAATAGACAGGGCCCAAAAAAATCAGGCCGTCCACGGATGCCTGAATCTTCCCGGGCCGCCGCTCAGCGCGGAGGGCCCGGTCACGAGCCCAAGTATTACCGGTTCAGAAACTACAGTGTAACCTGTCAGCAGGCGTTTGTCAAGAGTTATTTTGGCGATTTCAGTGCCGGCGCCCTCCGATATCGCTAACTGATTCTCTGTCATCATCTTACTGCTGTTGCCGGGCGCTTCGTGTGGCTGGCCACCAGACGCACGTCGTATCGTTCGACTCCCGTGTTGATCACCTTCGCCAGCCATTGGGCGGCCTGGGGCTCCCCGAGCACCAGGACGTTGAGGACGCCGCCGCCCGGCCGGGCCGCGACCGGCGGCGCGGGTGCGCCAGCCGCTGCTTCCCTCTGCTCGCCGCGCGCCGAGGTCCCGCTCGCAACGCTTCTCGCCTCGAGCCCGGCCGGACTGGGCAGCGCTCCGGCCATCGCTCCGGCGGCGCCACCGATGGCTCCCCACAGGGCCGCCGACCGGAAGGCGTTGGCCGAGCCCGTCAGATCGCCCAGAGCCAAAAGGTAAAAACCCAGCCCGAGGCTCCGCAGGGCCTGCAGAATTGATTCGGCCGTGATGGCCATGGCCGTAGCCCGCAGCGCCCGCGCGGCCGCCTCTCCGACCGACTTCGAATAGGCCAGCGCCACGGCGATGTTCATCGTCATGCCTTGGGCCAGTTCATCGAATGCGATCGCGGCTCCCTGGCGAAAACTCGTGAGCGCCCCTTCGCCGAGTGAAAGCTGGCTGCGGAAATTCTCTCCCCAGGCGGCCAAGTCCTTGGCCACCATCCGAAATTCCGATCGCAGCGAGTCGGTCTGAGCGCTCACGTGCCGTCGGAAATGCTCGAGCGCGCCGACCGCCTGGGAGGGGTCGGCGGAGATTTGAAACAGAAGGCCGACGGTATTGTCTGCCATGGTGTGAAGCTCCTATTCAGGTCCACGCGCCAGCCGACCCAGGTTCTGTTGCTTCCAGCGCCAGAGCGCAATGGCCGCCGCCACGTCGATTTGCAGGGCCAGGGTTGCATCCATGGGGGTGCCGGCCACCGTCCCGCCCAGTAAGTCGCTCGGGCGGCACGACCATGTCTCGGCCGCCTGGGCGAGCAACAGGAAGTCAGGCGTCTCCACGAAAGCTGGCGAGGTCGCGGTCTTCATCCGCGACCTCGCCCACCGCCCATCGGATTACAAAGTTGGCATCCTCCACATGAAGCCAATCCGGTGAAATTTCGCCTGGGCCCGGGTGGAGCGACAACCGCGGCTCGACGAACACCTCCTCGAGCAGCGGGACCATCCATTCCGCCAAAGCGCGCAAGTCCTCGACCGTCTCGACGCCAACCTGGCCGGCCTGGAGCCGCGCGGCCAGGCTGGTGGGCAACTGACCGTGAAAGAGAAACCACATCGGCGTTGGCCGTCGCAAAAGCACGGGCTTGCCGAGTTTAGGGAGCACCACCCGCTCCGGCTCAGGCCGCGAAGCCGCCGCCGCGCGGCAAAAATCCTCCGGCGTAGCCAAGTGGTTTCCGTCGCTAGCCATCGTTTGTCCCTTTCGTCCTTGCGATCCAACCCGTGAATTCCCAGCCTGGCCTTCAGGCTACAACTGCCGGTAGAACTGGGCGACGCGGTCGCCGGGGGGGCGGCTCAGAACCGCCAAGCCGTCGAATCGCACCTTATACACGGCCTCTTTCGAGCGCGTGAAACCGATCTGAAACGGCTCTTTGGCATAAGCGTTGTACAGGCACGCCACCACGAATTTTCCCGGCGAGCTGAAGCCGCGCCGCGGCGAGATGAGGGCCACGGCCGCCTGCGGAATGCTCACCAGCCCGCCCACGGTGATCTGCTCGTAGTTTTGCGCGCCGGCAGGCAGGCCGGCGTCGGTGCCGCTGGTGTAGGCTGCGTGGGCGAGCGCCTTCGAAATTTTGACGAGCGAGGACTCCTTGAGCGTCACTTCCAGATAGGCGCTCTCCGCGGTCATCACCGAATCCACGGGCGCCGTCTCTTGGTCGATGGCGATCTCCTCGATTTTCGCCTCCAGGTGAAACGTCGAGGCCCCGTCGGAGGCGCCCATCGGGATCGGCGATCCGCCCAGAGGATTCCCGTTCGCATCCACGAGCAGACGGGCTCCGACCGCCGGCACCTGCACGCCGTACCAGAGCATTCCCGTGCCCTGGTGTATATCCGGAACCGTGATCGTAAAACCTGCCATCGGCTTCTCCCAACTCGAATTACACTTCTTCCATCTGGAACTGCACTGCCAGCGTCACGCGCAGCACGGGAACCTCCATCTGCTGGAGGTTGACCAGCCCATAGGCGTGAGACTCGACGAACACCTCTTTCACCGAACCGGCGGCGGGCGGCGTGGTGGTGCCGCTCGGGACGGTTTCGTGGACGATGGGCAGCGGAGTCTCCCAGTCGGCCGTGGTGGCGGTGGTCACGATCATATCCAGCACGCGCGCGTAATCATGGGCGTTATCCTGCGCCATCTCCTGGTCAAACTGGCCCACATCGAGCGCCAGCGTCACCCGCGAGCGAGACTGGCGCGGTCCGACCACGTCGGGCGCGAAGGCGATGCTATCCGCCGCCAGCGTTAACCAGGGAAAGGCCGTGCGCAGGCCCGGCCCCTTGTGAAACTCGCTGATCGGGCTCAAGGCCGTGTTGACAATGGCGATCGCCGCCGCCTGATCCCGTTGCACGATGGCAATCAGTTGGTTCAGCAACGGCTTGACAAAACCTGCGTTGTACGCCGGCGTGTAAGCCATCATCCCACCCGATCCGGCCCCCGCGCGGCCAGGCTCCAGCCGCTGTGGCTCGCCAGGCGGCGCGCCCAGGCGCGCCAGGGCTGCGCCAGCGCCTCGCGTTCCTCTTCGGAACCGTCCCGCGCAAAATCGAAAATCGCCCGGCGCGGCACGCGGCCCGACCGTGGCGCTTCCGACTCTCCGTAGACGGCGTACGGAACGGCGGTTCCGAAAGCCAAGCGGCGGGGCGAACCCTCGACGACACTCTCCGGCGAGCCGCCGGCGAGCGATTCGAACAATCGGTCCGTCGCCCGCATCAGGGGCTGGCCAGGGTGCCGCCTCGCTTTGCGGGCCGCGTACCGAGGGCTCAGGGGCGGCCAAGTCCCGCCTCCGGCGCTCTCAAAGCGCCGGCGGACCGCCGTGCGGACGGCCTCGGCGACCTCCCCCCAAGCGCCGCTCCAGTCGTTCAGAGCCTTCTCGAAGCGCTCCACCGTGGCGCGAAGCTCGCGGTCATGGATGTCCAGCGCCAATTCCATCATCATCCGCCTAGGTGCCCCGGCGATCGAACTTCCCGAACAGGGCCGAGCTGCCACTATCGGCCGGCGTCTGGCCGGCCGGCTCATCCCCTCCCGCAATTCCCTTGAGCGCCGGACGCGGAGTCTCACTGCAAGCCTGCGGATCGAACAGATGGTCATACAGGCCGGCGGAAAGCGGCCGGCCGTTCTTGTCCCGGGCATTGAGCTGGCCGATCAGCTCCTCGTACTGGGCCTCGAAGTCTTTCTCCATCTCCCGTGCCGCCGCCACGCCGAAGCTCGCCAGCGTCTGGCCGAGCTGGGCTGCGGCTCCGTAACGGTTGATCTTTTCAAGCACATTCAAAGCATCGGTGGAAAGAGAAGCGAGGAACGCGGCAAAGCTCGCATAAGCCCCAATGGCCTCCGTGAAGCGCCGGCTGAGAACGGCGTCGATATCTCCGGCCACGTCGTCGATGTATTGCTGGATCAGCGAATCGGGCGGATTCTGCTGCGTTCCTCCGCGCTTGAAGGTCGGGAACATTCCCGCGACTTGTGCCACCGTGGTGTAGGACATGGGCCCTGCTCTCAATATTCCGCGTAAACCGTGCCCGCCGTGGCGCCGCCGGCCGCGACGGTGATGTAAAGGTTGGTGGCGTCCGGCGGCGACGTTTCACCCCAGCCGCCGCCCGCGCCCGGCTCGTAGGAAGCCGTCAGGGGTGTGGATGGCAAACCGTGCGGAATGACGTTCGCCGCCCCGGCCGTCAGCCCAGCAATCACCAGCTTGACCTTACGGATCGGCACGCCCCGGTAGGTCTGCAGAACATAAGCGTTCCTGGTTGCAACTGTTATCCCCGCCATACTTCACCTCACTGGGTAACTTTCCGCCCACCTGCGGAATTCTTCGACGGCTCCACTCGGCCCTCGGGAAGCAACCGCGCCTGCCGTTCTTCGAGCTCGATGACGCCGCTCGCATCTACGGGAATTTCCTGACCGTTGCCGGCGCTTCTCGCCTTCTCGACGGCCGGGGCGCCGTCGGGCAGGTACAACTTCTGGTCGTGTTCGATCGGACGCAACACCTTGTACTTCATGTCTGGCTCCTTTCGCCGCCCCCCGCGCTCCTTTAGGCCACGGCGTTGATGAAGCAGATTCCCGCCGCCGGAGCGACAATCTGCACGTCGTCGTAGCGATGAACCTCGATCGCATCGGCCATGCGATTCTCGACGCGGTAGCGCTTCACCAGCGTCCCGGCCAGTTCCGGCGCCCCGAACAACCACCGAAAGGTGTAGCCCAGGGCGATTTCGCGGCGGCGGGGTTCGGGCGGGACATAGGCCAGGAGCGCGGTTTTGCCCCACACAAAATTCAGGCTGGGAGGCTGGCCTTCCGTCGCCGTGTCGTACTCGGCGCCCATCACCCAGAAGTTGTCCACATCGAAGGCGCTTTTGAGGTGGTCGGCCTGCAGGATGCCGACTTGGGTGTACTTGAAGCGGTCGATGATGCGCGGATGCTGCCGCAGCGCGGCGTAGACCGGATAAGACACCGCGAGCGTGTTTGGCGTCAACGCCACCGCCTGCTTGACCACCGTCTTTTGCGCCTCCACCGCCGAAATCGGGTCCGAGTTCACGTAGTCGGACCATTGCGACGTCCCCGACAGAGTGACGCTCGGCACCGGCGAGCTCGGCCCCATCACCAGGTTTTTTACCCGGATTTCGAAATCGAGCAGAATCGCGTCGGTCAGGTTCTCGACCGTATTGACTTCGAGATCGGTGCCGTCGGAGTTGGCGCGTTCTTCGTCGGAAATCGCGTCCTTCAGCGAGTGATCGTCGCAGAAATAAGGATTATTGGCGAGGGTCCAGGGCGCGACTTCGCGCGCCTCCGCCTTGGCGTGCCGGATCGTCTCGTACTGGCGGAATTTCTCCTTGCCAAAGACCCAGTAACGTCCGCTCTGCTTCTTGACGGGGACGACCGGGAAGAGTTTTTCCGCGAAGTAGTCGTCATTTTTGTAGCCCACGCTGACGTTATTGAGCGGTTGATCGAGGTATTGAAGGGAAATATCGGCCATATGGTCTCCAAGCAGTCAGAAGTCAATGGCGGGCAGCCGGGATCGAATCCGCTCTTCACCCGCTTGCCCGCTTCTGCCTTTCTCGGCGGTTCTCCCAGCACGTGTGAGAATTCAAGCCCTTGGCGCCGGACTCGCCGCCGCGAACCCTTGCGCCTACGCGGGGACCTCGGCCAGGCCCGAGGCTCCATCCCGCCGCGTCCATCGGAGTCATGACGACTCCCTGCTTCCGCCTGGTGTGGTTAGACTTTCGTCTGTGCGAAATTCAATTGCACCTGCACCACGTCGCCGACGTTGGCGGCGTTGTGGAGCGCCATCCCCACCGGGTAGACCGTCGTGCCTGCCGCTTCGTTCACGGGCTTTACGCGGCCGTATGAATCCGCGATGTTGACGAGTTGCCCTTGGTTGATCGGGGCGGCGGCAATGCACCGTGCGACGCCGTTCACCTGCAGGGTCAGGCCGCGATTCTGCAAGTTGTAGAGCGTCGGCGTCGTTCCCGTCACTGCCGTCGGATTGGTTCCCTGGGGCACGAAATAGTTCGGCTCCACAAAATGTTCCGTCAGCACCCCCAGCACCCCCGGGGCGTTGGCGCCGCCAGGAAGCGCGGCATACTGCTGGTTTTGAGTCGAGGGGTTGGCCACCGACTGCGTCAGCACCGTAAACTTGTGAATGCGCACGTTGGCGTCTGACCGAAAAGCCAGCGTCAAGCCATTGAGTCCTGCCATCTGAAAAACCTCCGTCTTCCCGCCGTGGCGGGTCAATTGTCATTTGCCGGCAACTTGTACCGCCGCGAGGGCCGGCGCCTCGAAAGTCACGACGCGACGCCCGCCCCCACTCCGCTCGGCGCGCCGTCAGGACCGATCCGTTTGTTGTGGGCGGCGCGGTAGCGAGCCTCAAGAGCCGGATCGTCGCGCAGCAGTTGCTTGAGCGCCTGGCCGTAACTGATGTTCCGTTCGCTCATCAGCCGCCGGACTCCCAAATCAACTTCCTGGTCGACGGGCACCGGCTCGCCGGAACCGATGCCTTCGGATCCGAATCGCACCACGGGCATCGCTCTTTCCACGAACGCCGCGAATTCCTTAGGGCGTTCCAGGGCGTCGCGGAAGAAAAACTGGCGGTCGCGCGGCAGGATTTTGCCTCGCATGACCGCTTGGTTGAGTGCCCGCTCGGCTTCCTGGGCGGCGATGTAGTCGGCCAGGCTGATCCTGCCGGTGCGGGCCAGCAGCTCCGCCCGGCGGTTGTCGAGCTGACCGTCCTTCACCGCTTCCGCCAGCAGCAGCTTCCACGAGGCTTCGGCGTGGCGCTTTTCCTCGGCTTCCTGAGCGGCCGCGAGGCGTTGCCGGACCTGCTCGAGGGTCGTCCCGGGCGTTACGCCCAGCCGCTCGGCAAAACGCTCTGACGTTTTCTCCTGGTCGAACTCGTCGAAGTCCGGATTCACGCCGAGATGCTCCCTGGCGTACCCCCGGAGATGTTCATCGCTCAGGTAGCCCACCAGGTCATCGCCGTCAAAGATGCCGTGATGTCCGGCGTGCTTTCCCTCGGTCAGCTTTTTGAGACACAGTTCTTTGGCCATCGTGCTCTCTCCTTGTGAGCGGATTCCGGCGGAGGCGGCGGGCCCGTCCAGGCAGCCCGCCGAGACGTCGGCGAGCACCACGGCCCGCCGGGGCCCGCTGCCCCGGGAGAATCCAAAGTCGGTCAGCAGAATCGGCGGCAGCTCTTCCAGAAAGGGATGATTCGTCAGCGCCCCGCTGGTCAGCGTGGCCCCCTGCGGCTGGCCCGTCTCCTTGTCGCGGAATCCCCAGTCGATCGCCGGAGAAAAAAAGCGGTATTGCCCGTTGCGGATCATCTCGCGGGCCTCTGGCGTCCATTCCACCAGCGCGCAGAGAAGATCGGAATCCGAAGATGACGAGGGCGACGTGCGGTCTCTTCGCATTCCCCAACCCCCGACTGCCAGCTGATGAATCCATCCGGCGGCGGGGATGGGTCCACCTTTCGCCACCTCCGGTTGTTCGCTGGCGTGCTCGTAGTCGATGACCACCTGGTGGTTCTCGCGCTTTTTGAAATTGCGCACCATGTCCGCCAAATCCTGCCGCGTGATCGAGAAGCGATGCTCGCCTTTGACCCAGGTGCCCGTAATGGCCACGGGAATCTCATAAAGCTCCTTGCCGTTCTGCGGCAGGGGAGGGGCCAAGGAAAGCAGGACGGCGATGTGCCGCCCTTGGGGGTTGGCTTCCTGAGGTCCAATTTTCATCACTTGATCCACCACCATCTTCCTCTCCGGTTCGCCAGCGGTTAGCCCCTCGCCGGCTGGCTCCGTTGCCAATGCTCGCGGGGCGTGGCGCGGCGCTCCCGCCGGCTCCCCACGCGAGGCCGCTGTTCGTGGCGCAGGGTTTGGCCGTCCGCCGTGATCAGCGTCCAGCCGCCGCCGCGGCTCACGTGGAACACGCCGATGTAACCTCCCCGGGCTAACTGAAACGGTTGCGTCACCTGATTGGCAAAATCGAACTGCGCGCTACCCGGCGTGCGGAACGATTCGAACCAGGCGGGAAACACAAAATCCGACACCGGCACGCCGTCGATCGAGTACGCCAGAGCATCGGCCTCGACCGGGTCCGCGACCTCGTAAGCGTACAGAGTCCCCTGCTTGGCGCTCGACTGCACAAAAGCGGTCAGATTGATGTCGGGGTCGGCCAGCATCTCGAGCAACTCGTGGCTGGCGGTGACGGTCCACTGCTGGCCGTACTGAAGGTCGGTGCCGGCAAATACTTTGCCGAGCGGCAGGCCTTCGCTGGTCAGGTCGTGGTAACCGAGGGCGCCGGCGACGTCGGAGTTGTCCAGCACGACCAGCCACCAGGCGCCGGGCGCCGGAGACTGGCCGGCCGCTACCACACTCAACTGCGCGTCGACGCCCCAGGCGGGCGCAAAGTGCTGGGAGATCTGAGTCTGGAGCGCGGGCACCGCGGAGGCAACCTGGTCATCGCTCAAGACCGTGCTGGCGTTGATGACGGCAATGCTGATCATCGGATCAAACCCTTTCTGCGGCGATACCGTCGCGTCCTGCGGTGTCGGTGGCTGCGAAGGCGTCATCGGCCGCGTCCGTCGGAGTTTCGCCCGATCCGCGGGCGTCGTCTTCCTCGATCGTCTCGCCGCGCGCCGTCGCCACGCCGTGTCCGGTCTCCGGCGGCAGCGCCAGCTCTTCGCGGATGAAGCGGCGCAGGTTCTCTTCCGAAACGACGAGCCCGGCCTGCGCAAACTGGGTGAGCGTGTTGACGATGTCGGGAAGACCCCGCGACTCGACGTTGGCGGCCACAATCTGCGGATACGGGGCTCCTTCGCCGAAGTTGTATTCTGCCAGTCGCCGCGCGGTCGTAGCCGTCAGCTCGAAGGCGATCTGATCGGCCAGATTTTGCAAGGCCAGCAGGAAAAAACTGCCGTGTTGCTTGCCCAGGGCCCGGGAACCATGCTCGGCCTGGCCCAGGTCCATGAAAAGGGCGAGTGCGGCGCGCGAGATCATCACGTTGTGGTGCTGGATCGAGGGCGCCAGGTCGCGCACCCGCCCTTCGTAGCCAACAATTCGGAAGCCACTCGCCGCGTCGCCGGGCGGCTCAACGATCCCCGTCGCCTCATGGGCGCAAATTTGGGTGACGAAGTTGTAGGCCGTCTGCTGGTCCTCTTTGGAGAAACCGGGCGGAAGCTTGAAAACCGGCACGCCCAGCGAATTCCGCTCGCAGGCGATGGCATCGATGCGGTACAGCTGGCTTTTGACGTACCAGTGCGGATACATGGCGCGCGACAGAGCCAGGCCCCAGAAGTTGGCGCCTTCCCGCTGATAGCTGAACACCGTGCACTTGTCCGCCGGCACGAGAGCGGTCATGAAGCGGCCGCGGCGATATCCGTACTGCTCGAGCGCCAGCAGCGTTTCCCCGTCTTCTTCGGTGTGCCAGCGATAAAACGTCAGCGGCAGCCGTGCCGCCAGCCGGCGCAGCCGGATGTGGGGGCCGTCCACGGTCCAGACCTCCTCGTGGACGGCGCATCCGAAGTCGAGCATGAGGAGCGCGTTGTGAATGATATCGGGCCACGGCTGCGAAACCCATCCCCCCGTCGAGCGCCGAAATTCCAGGCCGCCGAAAAGGTTGTCGCGCACGAAGTCGGCCACCTCTTGGGCCCTGCGTTCCGCGCCCACTCCGCGCACGCGCGGACCGCGATAGGGGACGACGTTCCATTTCGCTGAAAGCACGGGCAGTTTGCAGGCGGCAAGAGTGGCCCGCACTTGGGCATCTCCCCGGCGCATCTTTTCGTAAGTGGGGATGGCCGCGCGGCCCGACAGTTCGGGGTTATATTCGCCCAGATCTTCGAGAAAACCGCTAATAATGGGCGTGCCCGAAACTCCGTAAACTCCCGCGACCGGCTCCGGAGGCTTGCTGCCCGGCTGGGGATCGCGCACCGGTTGGACCGGGGCGGCGCCGGGGATGAGATGAGCCAGCCGGCGTCCGATCGTGGTGTCGGCGAGCGATGCCGCGCCGAGGCCGGCCTCCTGATCGGCCCGAGCGACCGCCCGATCCAGCCGCTCCGCCCATCGAGCGCCCTCGCGGCGCACTGCCGCGCGCACCGCTTGTCGGAGCTCGCGCTCGAGCGCCCGCCCCTGATGACCGTTGCCCGAACTGTGACCCTTGTTCATGTCCGCTCAATGCCCGGATGACGGCCACGGCCCTTTGTCCGTCGTCCGGAGGAAATTACCGCCGCCCTCACTTGCCGCCCGGCACTTTGGACGGTGCCGCGGCCTTCGCGTCCGGATTGGCCCGCTGATAACCCTTCGCCTTTTCCCACGTTCGGGCTCCGGTGTAGCCGAGAAACGCGACGCCGAAAAGCTGCAAGTAGGCGGCGGGAATATCCATGGGCTTCAGCCCTTGATGCAAAAAGGCATTTCCCACCGGGCAGACAATCAGCGAAAAGGCGATCGCCGCGATCATGACGTAGAGGAAGGTGGGCCGGGCGCGCCGCACGTAAGCGTCTTCACTCTGCGTCTCGGCGGTGATGTTCTTGGACTGAATCTCCGCCAGCGCCTGATCGCGCGCCGCGAGGATTTCCTCGCGCTTGACCGCCAGCTCCTGGGCGGCCTGCTGCATCTGCAGCTTCTGTTCCGGCGACAAGTGGAACTGATCGATCAAGTCGCTGATCGACTTGACCGGGTCGCCCCCTACAATCCCCTTGAAGATGTCGAGAAAACCTGCCATCTCTACCTCCAGCGGCCGGGCTCGGGCCCGCCGGCCGGCCCCGCTTGGGGCGGTGCCGCGGCTCCTAAGCCCTCAGCTTCGGTCGCGCTTCCCGCGCCGGCTTTGCCTTCGCTCTTTGCATTTCGACGGTGAGAAAAAACGCGGCATCGACCAGCGTCGTCAAAATGTCATCGATCGTGACCAGAAGCGACCGCGCCCGCCGCCCAATCCCTCTGCCGGCCGCGACCACATGGTCGAAAGCTTTTGGACCCACTGCGCTCAGCTTCATCAGTTCGCTCCTCTCCCGGCCGATGGGTTGCCCCCGGCCGAAAACACCCAGTTCAGGAAGACTGCCCGTCGCCGAGGATGGAACCCAGCGTCACCGGCCGCCAGCATCCGCCGGCCAGGCGCGATCCAGCCGCTAGCACGGTGATAGCGCCGACGAGGCAGACCACAACTGCTCCGCCCCCAGCCGCTCAGCTTCAATGTATTCGCGGACCACTTCCACGATCTTCTTTTGCGTCCGCTCGCGCTGCAGGCTGGCCGCCACCATCTGGCGGATTCCCCAGCAGAGGCGCCTCACCAAAAATAGAAACGCCACCGAGCTCACTACCAAAGCGAACACCGCGATTGGCGCCAGTACACCTTCCCACATCGAGCCGGACCTTGTCCCGGCTTCAGATTCCAGCCACAAACTGCTCGCCACGATGACCGACCCGCCCAAGGCGCTCAACATTTCCCACCTCCTTTGAATTGGGGGTCAGGGAGCGGAAGATCAGAGCCGGGAGAAGGCCGACGTCCCATGTCGTGTCCGGCTCATTCTCTCCCCAACCCCAAGTTCCGCTCCCTGTCCCCTTTCCAACAAAACGTGTTCTTCCGGCAAGTCCGGTGCGGCATCCCGCACCGACTTCGCCGCGCGCCGCGCCTCCAGCTTGTCCCAGCGCTGGCGCGGATTCCAGACCGACGGCGACAATTCGTTGGCAACACTGCGCAGCAGACGCGCTGAGCGCCGGATGAGGAGCTTCTGGCCTTCACTGAAGCGGTCGCCGTGCAGGACCGCGACGTTCGTGACCTGCAAGGCGAGGAGGCGGAGTTTCGTTTCAATTCTGACCTTTGGCCTCTCCCCCCGCTCCCCATCCGGGCGGAACCGGGCCGGCAGAGTGACCCACGGACGGCTCGAATCGGTGCGGCCTTCGCCAGCCATCGTTCCCCACCTCCTCATTCACCACGCGCCGGCCGGTATTCCCTGGGCCACCGGTCGCCCCACCAGGCGCCCCACCTCGGCCAGATGATAGGCGGGTCGCTCGGCGGCCGATTCCGCCAGGCAGAAGGCCCACCAGTGATCGGCGTGGCCAAAGCGTGCGTCGTGCTCGGCGTCGAAACGCACCTGGCCCACCGAGTTCACGGTCTTCTTCACGCCGCGAAAGGATTGGCGAATGCGATCGTCGTCCGGCAAGCGGACCTTGAGTTCCTCCATGCGGCGCTTGGCGACCACGGCCAAGGTTTCCTTGGTCGACTGGGTGAATTGCACGCCCTCGATCTGGCCGGGGAAATCACGCTCCAGGGCCTCGAAAATCACCAAGCCCATGCCGCTCTTATCGATGACCATCCGTCGCAGCAGCGGCATCAAACTGCGCGCCTCGCGAATCTGCTCCGGAGTCGGCGTATTGCGCATCTCGACCACACCGCGCGTCCAGGTCACGTCCCCGACGAGCTCAGAAATCCAGATGACCGACAAATCATGTTTTCTCGCGATGTCCCACCCGGCGTACAGACGGCCGTGAGGTCCCAGATCGGCCGCTGCTGACCCCGGACGATCGATGAGGGACAACTGCGTGCTGGCTTCGCTCGAGATGCAGCTCTGAAAGAGCTCGGGCGATATCCATTCCGAGGCTTGCGAGATGAACTGGCAGCAATATTCCTGCAACCAGGTATCTTCGTCGCAGCCGGCTTTCACCTCCGCCGGGTCCAGCGGTACGCCCTCCTGCACGGCCAGGAAAATGTCGCACCAGTGGCCGCTCCAGGGATTCACCACCTTCCCTCCCGGTTCCGCTCTGTGCACCGGCTGTTCCGCCGGCCGCACCCCGGCGTCGAGCCCCAGCGACTTGGCCAGCTCCCAGAACTTCCCCTGCTGGCCGTTGGGCGTGGAAAGGATGCGCATGTGATAGCCGAGCGAAACCTGCCGGTAGACGGCGGTGAAGATGGCCTGCGAGTCCTTGTGAAAGGCGAATTCGTCCAGCACCACGTCTCCAGTGTAGCCCCGCGCGGTGTCGGGATTGGCCGCCAGCACCACGATGCGAGAGCCATTGGGAAAACGAATCTCGTGCTGCAGCGCCGACGTTCCCGCGAAGGGCAGGTTGGGAAAGTAATCGGCCACCACGCCCTTGTAACCGTCCAGCCAGGCCTTGGCCTTTTGCGCGAGCTCGAGCGACTGGCGCTCCGAGCGGGAAAGAAAGACGACGATCCGCTGCGGAATCACCAGGCAGCGCCGCACTGCCCAGGCGGCCGTGGCCGTCGAATAGCCGATTTGCGCCGACTTGACGGCGATGGCGAAACGCGCGTCGTCCTTGACCCAGCGCCGCTGGAAGGGCCGAAGCACGACGTCGTGACGGTCGAGATTGACCTCTGGCACCGCAGCCTCCAGCGCCGGCCCGGACGCTGCCCGGCGCGGCTGCCCGCGCTTTGAAGTCCATCCCGGTTTTCCCTCAGGCGCTGTCATCTGCCCTTTCCCCTGCCAACCCCGGCGCGTCAGTTGTAAGCCATCCCGCTCAGCATCGCCACGGTGATGGCCGGCGTGTTCGCGGCGTTGGATTTTCGGCATCGAATCCAGCGGATGGCGTGATTGACGGGAACCACCGTGTCGGTGGTGATCGACTGCGCCCCGTAGGCCACGCTGCCGTCGCCCGGCGCGGGCGGCTTCAAGGCCGGAATCGAGGCCTGATTGGAGACGAAAATTTGCACCGCGTCTCCCTCGTTGAACCCGTGGACCACAATGCTGAACGGCAGAATGAAGCGCCCCACATCAATCCACTGTCCTTCGGTCACCCCCGCCGAATCGAGAATCGTGGTGTTGACCAAGTTGGCGATGGAAGACGCCGCCAGCGTCGACCCCGCCGGCGCCGTCGACGACGTGACCGCGCTGGACTTGGAAAAACTGAAAAGCCTTCGAAGGTTCAAGGTCTCCTGCTCCTCATCTCGAGATTCTCGCCGGCCAGCCGCTCCGGCTCCGCGGGCCCCATCATGAAGCTCGCGGTTCCACGCGGCGTTCCGGCGGCCCAGTCAATCCGATGGCCGCTGAAATCCGCTCCACCACTTCGCGCGTATCAAAGGGCCGGCCCTGCTTCTCCGCCGTTTGCGCCTCTTTCACAGCTTTGCGGGCGGCGTTGAGCTGCTCCCGCTTCAGCAGCAACTCCTTCTCCTTGACCAGCACTTTGCGATGCTCGCTTTGATACTTCTTCTCGAGCTCGCGGCGTTTCCGCTGTTCTTCCAGAACCTGGCGAACCTCCGCCTCGCGGAATTCCATCGTCGTCATCTGGTGCAGCAAGAGCGCCTCGACGAGCTGGCTGGCGTCCGACGACGGGTCTCGGCGGGCTGCGTTCACCAGCTTCGTAATCTTGTTCCTGATCCCCGAAATGATGTCGGCGCGGATCGGGTCGCCGATTGGCTCGTCTTTGGCGCGCCGGGCCGCCAGCTTTTTGCCTTTGGGGATGCCGGCGTCGGCGTCCGCGAGCAAGGCCGCGCCCGCCGCGTCCGTGTCGATCCGCCTCTCCCATTCTGCGTCTGCCATTAAACCCTGCTCCCCCTTGACCCAGTCGGTGGCCGCGAGCCGGTTCGATCCTAAAGAGGCTTCAATCGGGCACCGCACTAGAGCCCCGAACCGGCCCGCGATCGCAACTCTTACCGGGCGGGAGTCGCGGGGCCGCCGGAGGAAAGCTGTTCACCCCGAAGGTCTCCCGCCCGGGCCCTACAATCCGATGGCCGGATCCGGCGCGATCCGCCCTTCCGCCAAGTCCACCGCTTTGGGCGTGGCTCGCACGGCCGTCAGCTCGATATCGGCCCGTCCGGCTCGCAAGTGCTTCAACTCCGCGTACCCGTTCTGGATGAGGTAGTTGAGGTGATACCTCACCCGGCTCTCCTCCACCGGGTAGCCCGCCCGGCGCATGGCCTGAAGGCGCAGCTCGCTGAACGGCATCCATTCCATCTGCCAGTCCGCCAGAATGCGCAACAACAGGCCGCGCTGCGACTCGTTGCGGACGTCCTCTGTTAGTGAACTCATCGCACTCTCTCCCGCGTGAAGCTCGCAATTTGAGATTGAACGGCGGGAAACGCCCCGCCGAGCTCCGGTCCGTCTTCATCCCCAGGTTGTAACCGGAGTTCCGCCATGGCATTTTCCCGTTGACGTCCGCCTGCCGAATCCAGTCCCGCCGGCCGCCCCCCTCCCCTAGGCCGAGCCGGTCGCGCTCCGGCCATCATCGCGGCGCGCCGGATGGTGCAGATCGAGCAACTTCGCTATCTCTTGCAACTTGGCTGAAGCCGCCGGGGGAAGAGAAGTTCCCTCGGGGTTGGCCAGAGCGTTCTCAAAGTCGTGAAATTTGCGCCGCATTAACTCCCACTTCCACAGTTTCAGTTGCGTTTCGATGCGGCGAATTCGAGTTTCGAGCTGAGTTTTGCGCGATCCGAGCAGCGCCACCTGGGCGCGAAGCTGCTGATTACGGCGCCCGAGAGACGCCTCGCCCGCTTCCGTCGCCGCCGGAGTCGCGAGAGGCGGCGGCTCCAGGGCGGCCTTGGCCAAGCGGGTCAGCTCGGCGGCAATCTCCATCTGACGGCGAAAACGCTGCTCTTGCAGCCCAGGGTTCGAGCGCAGATAGGCGGCGACCGCCTCGGCGGCCACCTTGCGGCTCGTCCAGCCGCTGGCGGCGTCGGCGACCTCTTGAAAGGTCGCGCCTTCGATTAACATCTGGTCGACGGCCGTCCGGACTTCCAGCGGCAGGTTTTCCATGCGGCGCTCCGCGTCTTTCTTGCGTTGTTTCATTGCCTAGCCTTGTCGCGGTTGCAGCTGATCCCGGACCCCTCCGGCCGGCCCGCCCTGGGCCGCTCACTCCTTGGGCTCCATGTAGATGCCCTCATCGGGCGGCAAACGCCCGTCGTGGTAATCGATCCCTTTGGCCGTAATCTTCACCAGTTGCACGTTCCGGTGGGAGCGCGGACCGCGAACTCCCTCCACGGCCACCAATCCTTTTTCGGCCAGATACGCCACATGAAAGCTCAGCTCATCGAGAGGAACGGGGTACCCGAAAAAGTCCAATTCGCCTTGCAGCAGGGGCAGGGTCGCGGACTGCGGGAAGATCAACGCCAGGTAGTACAGAATCTTGCCGCGAATGATTTCTTTGTGACGAAGAGTCGTATTCATATGGCTTGTGCCCAGCGCAGCCTCTCATGCAACCTGCGCAGGAAAAAGATCCCTTCTACGGCTCGCCTCACCGACGCGAAGCCGCTCCGGCAAACCCAGCTCGAAGGCCGCCGAGCCACAGTCGCCTTTAAGCCCGACGCGAGGGCGATTCGACTGAATCATGGCTCCTCACCGTCCTTGCTTGGCGCGACTCGGGCCCCCTCCGCCTCCCCGCGGACCAGCCCTAACACGTTGCGGTGAATGGCCTTTAGCGCGATCAACATTTCCTGGTGCTCGTAGCTTTCCAGGGAGTCGCGATGTTCCACCGTGGTGGCGAGCCTGGATAGCGCTTCAGCCTGAGACTGGTGAGCACCGGCGAGTTGCCCGATGTAATCCCGGGCGATATCAAACGCGCTGTCCGTCTGTTCTTTCTTGATCTCCATGGACTTATCGATCCAGTGGTGGGCCAGTCTCATGAATCCGTAAGCGAACAGAATCAAGATCAGAATGCCCGGGCCCCAGAGGACGATATAGTGTTCTAAATCTTCGGGAATCAATGTCTTGCCACCCGTGAGCGCGCCCCAACCTCCGCCGCTCTCCCTGTCCTTTTCTCTTCTCTGCCCCTCACAAAATAACCTTAGCAGGCTCGAATGGGACGGTGGGGACGACTGAGAAAATTGAGACAAATTTTTTTTGCCTAGCGGAATCAGTCGATTAACCTGTGGAAAAAGCGAGGGCTCGAAAGAATCGCGCAAAAGTGTGGAGTTTCTCCACGTCGGGGATCTCCCCCGGGCCAGGCCGGTCTGGCCTGAGGGCTGATGGACGTCTCAAGAATTATTCACAGAACTGTGGAAAACTCTGTGGAAAAACACTCATACATACTCGGTTACGTATTGAACCCACATAGTTTCTAACGTATTGCACCGATTTAGTTCACACTTGATTAAAAATTCTTTGGATAAAGAATGCCCGCTACTCTGTTTACTCTTGCGTTAGAAAGGAAGCCGTCTGACGTCCTCTGCTGAACGGAGGAATGAAGCGGGTGCGGCAGGTCTGGCAACCCTCTTCCGTGCGCCTTAACCAGTCTTGCCGGCCGTTTGAGCTCCCACGTAGGGGTCCAAGGGGACAGCAACGGAACCTTCGCTGCCGGAAGAGGACTCGCGGATGACGACCCGCAGGCGCTCGGCGCCCGGCGCGATGCGGAGTCGGCCGGTCACGCTCAGGCCGGTCTTTAACAGTTGTTGGTACTCCTCGGGCGTCAGGTTGAGGGTGACCGGCTGCTCGAGCCCGTTCACCATGCGGCCTTGGGGATCAAGCTGGGCGAAGAGCAGAGCCAGGGAATCAGCCTGGCGGCCGTTAATCGGCTGGAAGTTCAAGCGACTGAGGTCGATCTCCACCGTCAGGTCAACGACGTCGGGGGCGACCGCATCGCGATGGATGCGCACCGTCAGCCCGAGCGCCGTCGCGTCCAGCGGACTGAGCGCGGCGTCTCGCAAGGCCGTTTCCCCGCGGCCCGGATCCAGGGAATCGTCGGCCAAAGCAAAGTAACCGCGGCGGCAGAGCAGGCGCACCCCCGGACGGCTAACGCGCACTTTGATTTCATGGAAGCTCCCGTCCCACTTCACGTCGCGAGGATAGTAGCCCAGCGTGTAGGTGACGCGCGTGTCGTCGACAGCGCTGCGGATGGCCCCAAAGATGTCGTTCGAGCCGTAAAAGGCGCGTCCGCCGGTGCTCGAAGCCAGCTCCTTCATCGTGTCAATGGTCGGTGTCAACGCCCCGGCCCCTTCAATGGTCGGCGTGCCCTCTGCCGTCACCCCGCCCGGGGCGGGAGCGCTCACGCTGCGCTCTGCGCTGAGGTTGAGGTTCACGGCAAAGGGACCCATAAGCCCGCGGGCATCCACCGGGTAGATGGCCAGATTGGCGTTATTCAAAACGCGCTCCGCGCGCTCCATCTCATAGCCGAACGAACGCTCGCCGCGCGTCACATTCTGCTGATTGGCGGTCCCGAATCCGACCGAGAAGGGGAAGCTGGCCGAGACCCACACCAGGTTTTTGCGGCCGGGAATGGCCGCCACGCGCCGCGCAATGGTTTCCAGAGCATCGAGGGTGCGCAGGGTGCGGTCCATCGAGTAGAAGTCGGCGCTTTTCTGCGTTGTCTCGCGGATGTATTGTTCAAAACCCACTTCGAAGGAGCGAGCCGCGGCCGCGGGCGAGGAGACGGGCGCGCTGCCCGGGTTGGGCGTGACGACCGTGATCGAGGTCGGCTCGGGAGCCGGCTCGGAGGCGGCGGTCTCCGGCGACTCGCCCGCTCCGCTGTGGGCGAGGGCAGCGAGTAACGCTCGGGCGTCACCGGTGAAATCGTGCAGAACTTGCAGGTTGCTGCCCAGCGCGTAGATGGCAATCCGGTCGTCGGGCCGAATCTGCTCGAGGAATTTCACGATCTGGGCCCGGGCATAAACTTGATCCGCAAAATGCGTGTTGAGGGCGTCGAGCAGAATCACGGTCACGCTCGCCGGCGCTCCCCGGGTATCCTGGCGGTTGGAAAAGACGTTGGGAGCCACTTCATCCGGAATCGCGGCCGGCGGGGCATTCGGGGTGGGCCGGTTGATTTGGACGGCGAAGGAACTGATCGCCTGCTCGTGCCCGTTGTCGAGCAAAATGAAGTCGTCTTTCGTCAAGTCGGAAACCGGCTGGCCCTTCCGGTCCTCGGCCACGACGTTGACCTGCACCAGTCGAGTCGTCACGCTCAGGACCCCGGGGGGCGGCGCTTTTTCTTTGGCGTGCCGAGCCGCCGCCGGCCGGCCGTACGCTCCGAGCGCCCAGCCGAGCCCGATCATCCCCACCATCCAGCTTCGGGCGAGATGACGTCGCACCCTTGGATCCGTCTCGAAAAGCATAAATCCGTCGCGCCGGCCTTGCCGGGGCTGGACGGGCATGGCCCGGGAGAAGGAGCCCGGGGAGGCGGCAAGAGGTCCCCGCGTGTCACAGTTCACAAGGCCCGAATTATACATCATCGGCAAAACCCCGCGCCCTCCGGCTATGGCCGCCGCGGGCCGCCGGAATCCGCGGGTTGCACCTGGTGCGGCTCGATGCCGCTTGAATCTTTGGAGGCGGAAAGCGTGCTTCGGTTCTGGTGCTGGAGCATGGTGTTCAATCGCTGGAACGCCGCCTGCTCGCGCAGAGCGTCCGCCTTGCGCTTCGCTCGGGCGTAAGCCAGAGCCAAATTGTAGCGGACTTCGGGGCTGTACGGCCCCAAGCGCTCGGCCGTCTCCAGCTCCTTAATCGCCGCCTGGACGTTCCCGGCGCCGAGCAGCGCTCGGCCCAGAAAATAATGGGCGGCATAGGACTGCGGCGCTCGTCTTACTCCCTGCTCGGCCAGCGGCAAGGCCTTGGCGTACTGCACCTCCTTCAGCGCGATATACGCCAGTTGCATGTACGGGAGGGCGCTGTCGGGATTAATCCGGATCTCCTCTTGCAACTGTCGTTCGGCTTCCGGATAACGCGAAAGGTTGGCGAGCAGGCTTCCGTAAGCGTAATGAAGAAAGGGCACGTTCGGGTAATCCTTGAGCAACTGTTCGTATCCCGCCGTGGCCTCGTTAAAGTCCGCCGAGACTTCCGATTCGCCCACCCCGCCGACGGCCGCCACCAGCGCGTCCTTCGAGGGATCCAGCTCCGTGGGCAGCAGCGGGATGTGAAGCAGGCTCATGCCGAGCGCCGTCTTCACCTTCTCGGATTCCACGCCGTCGGTAACCAGTGAACCGAGCACCTCCTTGGCTGCCTCGAACTCGCCAACGCGATTGAGGAGCACGCCGAGGTGGTAGGCAGCGACGTGCTTCAACTCCGTATTGTCGCCCAGCCCGAGCGTCCGGCTGTGCTGGAGATGGATGAGGGCGTTCTTGTAATCTCCGGTTTCATATTCGCACAAGCCGAGCAGCGCGTAAGCCGGCCCGAGCTGGGGGTCAAGCTCAACCGTATTGCGGAAGGCGGCCTGGGCCTCCCGGTACTGATCCATGTCGTAATAGAGAGTTCCAAGGTACCACCAGCCTTCGTCCCAGCGCGGATTGAGCCGAAGCGCCTGTTGGTAGAGTTGGATTGCCTCCGTGCGCCCGGCTCGGCGGGCGGCGTCGGCTCGCTCGGCGAGGGCCTGAAACTCAGCGCTCGGATGCGCCGGCGCGCGGGGCTTCTGGGCGCGAAGAGGCGCTGCCTGCAGAGCGGCCGTGAGAAGCGCGCCGCCGAGGAGGATGGCGGCCCCGCGAGGGCGGCAAGCGTGTTGTAGGTTTCGGGTTGGCACGTGCGAGTCTCCGGCTAATCCAGCGGCACGAGATCGCGCGAACGCCGCGCGCGCTCGTTAGCGTCAGCCTGCAAGCGCCGGAAGCTGGCCATTTCCTCGGCCGCCCGCTCCGGCGATCCCAATTTCCGGTAAATCTCCGCCAGCATGTAATGCGGCCGCGCGCTGCCGGGCTCGAGGCGGGCCGCGGTTTCGAGCTCGCGGGCGGCGCTCCCGTCCTCTCCGCGGCGGTGCAACGTCTCACCCAATCCGAGATGGGCCTCATAGAGCCTGGGATCGATCTGGCGAGCCCGTTCGAAGGCGGCTTGCGCGCTAGCTAAGTTCTGTTGATACAAATAGATGCGTCCAATATTGACGAGCGCCAGCGAGTCTCGGGGATCCATCTCGACCAGGGTCTCGAGAGCCTTCAGGGCCTCGTGCCACCGGTGTTGGGTCCAATAGATTTTGGCGACGTCCTGGAGGATGTCGGCGGAAGGGCCGTCTTGATCAAGAATCTGTCGGTAGATGGCGAGCGCCTTTTCCTGTTCGCCAGCGGCAGATAAATTCTCCGCCATCAATCGCTTAGCTGCCACCGAGTCAGGAGATCGCATTTCCAAGCCAGCATCCAGGCGGTAGGCGAGCCATTGCAGGATCTCGCCCAGCACAAACGCAGACTTGGGATCGGCCGGTATGGGTTCGATCCTCGGGCAAACCAGCCGCGCCACGCTCAGCAGATCGTCCCCCAAAAAGGCCGTCCGAAAGGCTGCGTAGTTCCTGCCCAAAGTTTCCTCGACAAAATTTCCGCCCCCCGGATTGGCCAGGGTCATGAACCGCACGAAGAATCCCACTCCCGTCAGCTCGCGGGCATCGCTGCCCGGGTCGGGCGCCGCCGAACCCGGCACTTCCCTCATCTCGATCCATCGAGCGTCACCGGGGAAGCGGCGCGCCGCTTCGTTTAAAGTGCGGCCGGCCAGGGCCGCCTCGCCCAAGGCGGACGCGGCCCGAACAAAATCGGCGAGCTCGTCCGCACCGGCCAGCCTGCCGGCAGAAACCGTCTTTAAGACCGCTTCGCCTTGGCCGCGTTCCTTCTCCCCGGCCAGCACGAGCGCCAAGCGGATCTTGGCCCAGGCGGACTGGGGAGCCAGCTCGAGGCAGCGGCGAAATTCCGCTTCGGCCTCTCGAAGCTGGCCGCTGCCAAGATAAGCGGTACCCAGCGCGAAGCGGATATCCGCGGCCCGGGGATCCCGCTCGAGAGCCTGGCGATCGCTGCTGATCGCCAAGGCCCACACTCCCTGCGCGGCATTGCGTTCTCCCTCCAGGCGATGCGGGTAGGGCGACCCGGGCCCTGCCGCCATCACCCGGGCGTAGCACGCCGACGCCAGATCGAGCGCCAATTTCGCCGCCTGATAGAATCCTTCCGGACGGTCCGCGCGCAGCCGCAAACTCATGACCATAGCCTTGAAAGCCCAGCCCACTTGGTTCAGGGCATCGGCCGACTGGGCCGCCATATACCACGCGTTGGCGTCCTGAGGATTGATCTCCACCGCCCGCCGGAAGTCGGCCAGCGCCGCTTCATGGCGATGTTCGCGCGATTCACAGACTCCGGCCAAGTACCACGGCGTGAAGAGACGCGGACTCAGTTGGCGGGCGCGGGCCAGGGAAGGCCCGGCCTTCCGGCACTCACCGGCCATCACCTGAACCGCTCCCAGATTGCTCCACGCCTCGGCCGAGCCCGGGCGGGCCTTGGCCAGCCGTTCATAGAGCTGCTCGGCCTCCTGAAAGCGACCCGCGCGCACGGCTTCCGCCGCCTTTCCGGTCAGCGCCGATTCCTGACTTCGCCCACCGGGGCCGCCCGCCAGCAAAACGAGAACGGCCAACCCGAGCCGGCCAGCGCCGGCCCGGCGTTTCTCAACCGCAACCGGGGCTGCGATCCTGTTCATGCCGAAACCATAAGGCTCGGAGCCTGGCTCGCCCTCCTAGCGCGGCGAGGCTTTCGGCTCCGCGCCAAACATCTTGGCTCGCGCGTCCTCTTCGGCCTGTTCACGCTGGCGAAGCTCGGCGATGATGGCCTTTTCGCGGTTACCTTCGTCCAGGCGATGGGTTTTGAAATAGACCTGAGAGAGCAACACGTGGGCGTCAGTATAAGTTGGCAGGGTGGCGAGGACCTGGTTGAGAAGCGTTTCCGCCTTCGCGTAATCCTTCGCCTGGAACGCCAGGATCGCATATTCGTAGGCTACCGAAGCGTCGCCCGGCCGAATCCGTGCGGCGCGGGCCAGATACGTTTGGGCGCCTTGGCTGTCGCCCGAGATTCGTTTCAGCCGCCCCATAAAGTAATTGGCGTTGAAGTCGTTCGGGTCCCGCTCGAGCTCCTTCTGATACTCTTTCAAGGCGGTGGCCGTGTCCCCCATGCCGGCGTAAGCTGTGCCCAGGTCAGCGTGCAGGTCGGGAAGGTCGGGTTTCGAGGCCGCGGCCTTCTGAAATTCGGCGAGCGCCATCCGATAAGCCTTCACGCCCAGCAGCGCCTCGCCCAGCACCGCGTGCGTCTCAGGCGTATTACTCTTGGCGGCGGCCATCATCAGCAAAGGGATGGCCTGGGGGTAGGCGTCCAGCTTCAAGTACGAGGAGCCCAGCAGGAAAGCGGCCGAGGCCTCGCCGGGATTGGCCTCGTGGACGGGCACGAGCTCGGCGGCGGCCAATTCATAGTGCTTCAACTGGTAGTGACATAAGGCGAGCAATTCTTCCGCCTTGGCATCCCTCGGCTCGAGGATGAGCACTCGCGCAAAAGCTCGGGCCGCCTCGTCAAACCGGCCGGTCTTAAGCAGCGCCAAACCCAGATTCATGTAAAGCTCGGGGTTGGTGGAGTTGAGGGCGAGAGCCTGCTGATAAGCCTGGATGGCCTCTTTAAATTGGCCGAGCGCCGCGTAAGTTACCCCCAGGTTCGAAAGGCTTTCAAAGGTGGGAGAGCCTTGCTTCAGGCAAGCCTCGAACAGACCCTTGGCCACTTCAAAACGTTTCTGGGCGAGCGCCTGGTCGGCGCTGTGGCAGGAATCCCGTACGCTTGGGTGGCCGCCGGCTGGAACAGCCGCCAGCCAACCGCCAAGGACGCAGAGGATCAGCAGCCGGAGGCACTTCACACCGCTATTGTAACCGAGGCGCCGCTGAGCGGCGAGCACCATGTGGTGACGAGTCCCACCCCGGCTCGAATTCCCCCTGGCTTTCAGTGGGCCCGGGAAAGCCCAGCGGACACCGGGAGGGGTGCTTGCAGATTCTGGGTCTCGTGACGGGCGATTCGGCAGGAGCTGGAAGAGGGGAAGCGGCCGGCTGGCCAGAAGCGGAAGCGGTGTCCGGCGAAACGTGAAAAGCCGTATGTTATTGAAAATAAGAATGATAACTTCACAAATTCGCTCCGCCGGTTGCTCCTGACGCTCGCTGGCCGCCGAGTCTTCTGGCGCCGTCCGCCCGGCAGCTCATAGCCAGGGCATGAAAAATCGGGAGGCGGCCACATTTTTTTCTTGACAGCCAAGGTGAGCGGGTGTAAATTAGCACTCTCAAGGTGGGAGTGCTAATCGCTCGGGTGCCAGCTGTATCACACGTTGGCAGGCCCGCCTTGGATGGCTCAGGACAACGGAACGGGCGTCGAGTGGGCAGCCCTGAGGCTCAATCGGGTCAACACTTGGAAGTTGATCTAAACCTGGAAACTTGAGGACGAAAGGAGATCCAACGATGAATGTGAGACCTCTTCATGATCGCATTCTGGTGAAGCGGATTGAAGAGAAGGAAACCGTGAAAGGCGGCATTATCATTCCCGACACGGCCAAAGAGAAGCCGCAGGAGGGAGAAGTCGTCGCCGTCGGTAACGGCAAGAAGACGGACAAGGGCGAGCTGATTCCTCTGGACGTGAAAGTCGGCGACCGCATTCTCTTCGGGAAATATTCCGGCACGGAAATCAAGATCGAGGATCAGGAGTACCTGATCATTCGTGAGGATGAAGTGCTGGGTGTGATCGAGGGGGCGGCGAAGGCGGCGGGTGCCAAGAAGTGAGGGTAACGGCGCCCTCGGGGCGCCGACGGCGGCCTGAGGCCGCCGCCAGAAACTATTTAGGGAGGATGGAAAGATGGCGAATGCAAAGCAAATTGTCCACGGCGAAGCGAGCCGCCAGGCGATTCTGCGGGGAGTGAATCAACTGGCGGACGCGGTGAAGATTACGCTCGGTCCCAAGGGCCGGAACGTCGTGCTGGACAAGAAGTTCGGCTCCCCCACGATCACCAAAGACGGCGTGACGGTGGCGAAGGAGATCGAACTGAAGGATCCCTTGGAGAACATGGGCGCGCAGATGGTGCGCGAGGTGGCGTCGAAGACTTCCGACGTAGCCGGGGACGGCACCACGACGGCGACCGTGCTGGCGCAAGCGATTTTCCGCGAAGGGGTGAAGACGGTGGCCGCCGGGGCCAATCCCATGGCGATCAAGCGCGGCATCGAGACCGCGGTGCGCACGATCTGCGGTTATGACGAGATCGATACCAAAGGGAATAAAAAGCACATCAAGGGCGAGCTGGACAAGCTGTCGAAGCCGGTCGAAGGTCCTATGATCGCCCAGGTGGGCGCGGTTTCGGCCAACAACGACCGTACCATCGGCGAGATCATTGCCGAGGCCATGAAGAAGGTCGGCAAGGACGGCGTGATCACGGTGGAAGAGTCGAAGACCATGGAGACCCAGCTTGAGGTCGTGGAAGGCATGCAGTTCGACCGGGGCTATCTGTCGCCGTACTTCGTGACCGATCCGGAGCGAATGGAATGCGTGCTGGAGAACGCGCTGATCCTGATCCACGAGAAGAAGATCAGCTCCATGAAAGACCTGCTGCCGCTGCTCGAGCAGATTGCCAAGGCCGGCAAGCCGCTGCTGATTATCGCCGAAGAAGTGGAAGGCGAAGCGCTGGCGACGCTGGTCGTCAACAAGCTGCGCGGGACGCTGCAGTGCTGCGCCGTCAAGGCTCCCGGGTTCGGTGACCGGCGCAAAGCGATGCTGGAAGACATTGCCATCCTGACGGGGGGCAAGGCGATCTCCGAAGACCTGGGCATCAAGCTGGAGAACGTCAAGCTGGATGACCTGGGCAGGGCCAAGAAGATCACCGTTGACAAGGACAACACGACGATCGTCGAAGGAGCCGGCAAAACCGCCGATATCGAGGGTCGCGTGAAGCAGCTGCGGACGCAGATTGAAGAGACCACGTCCGATTACGATCGCGAGAAGTTGCAGGAGCGGCTGGCCAAACTCGTCGGCGGCGTCGCCCAGATCAAAGTCGGGGCGCACACCGAGACCGAGATGAAGGAGAAGAAGGCTCGTGTCGAGGACGCCATGCATGCCACGAAGGCGGCCGTCGAGGAAGGCATTGTGCCCGGCGGGGGGGTGGCGCTGGTGCGCTGCATCCCGGCGCTCGAAAAGCTCAAGGCCGAGGGCGACGAGCAGATCGGCATTAACATCGTGAAGCGAGCGCTCGAGGAACCGCTGCGCATGATCGCCGCCAACGCCGGACACGAAGGCGCGGTCGTCGTGGAGAAGGTGCGCAGCAACCCGAATCCCAATTACGGCTTCAACGCCCAGACGGAGACGTTCGGCGATCTGGTAGAGGAAGGAGTCATCGATCCGACCAAAGTGGTCCGGACGGCGCTCCAGAACGCGGCGTCCATCGCTTCGCTGCTGCTGACCACGGAGGCGCTGGTGAGCGAGATTCCGGAGAAGGAAACCAAAGCTCCGGCCGGCGGACCTCCGGGCGGCGGGATGTACTGAGAAGCCGTCACCGGCTCTCCAGTGGCGATCGAAACCTATGCGGGAGGCGGCCGGGACGGGAGGTTGGTTCGAAGGCGGTTGTCAGGGCGGGGAAGTCTCCCCGCCCTTTGTTTTTTGCTCCGCCGCAAAGACTACCCCTGGCCCAGTTGGAGCAGGAGAACGGCGAGGCAGGCGACGCCGAGCGCGGCCCCGCCGAAGACGTGCAGCGCGGCTCGATGGCGCCGCTCGCTTTCCACACCCGGTTGGCTGCGCCAGGAGATGCGAAAGGTGGGTTCGTGCGCGCCTTTGGTAATGACCCGGCGCTCCGCTTCATTGCGGGCGTTGCGGTTTTCCGCGCACGTTCCAGTGACGTCATACCAGTGTTCCGGGAGGATACAATACTCGGAAAGGCGGAACCGGCCGCCGGCCGAAGCCGCGGGAACCAAACTCCATTCCGGCCCGAGGGCGCCCCGCCGAATCCCCTCTTTGGCCGAGGGCCGATGGTCCGAAAGGGATAAGACCAGGTTGCGGTATCCGCATCCGGCCTGCTCGATAAAACTCCGCAGTTCATCGTCGCTCGGCGCCTGATCCGTATTTTGGGCTAACCCCTGCCGTTCGCCTTCTTTGCCCAACAAACGGCGCCAGGTTGGACCCGCGCCGATTTCGCGGCGGCCGGTGCCGATCAGGTCATATTCGGCTCCGAAAGGGTTGACCAGCACGCGCCCGGAGCCGTCTTCTAGGTAAAACGGGACGCCCCCGGTTACCGTATTTTGGTGCGACCAGTGGCCGCCTTCAGCGCTCGAGTCTTTTACCCATCGTTCGATCTCGACCTTATAAAAGAAGCAGTCGGAGCGGGTCACCGGGCCCTTGAGACGGATCTCGCCCTTGGCCTTGCCATGAATGTGGGTGAGTCCCATCGCCACGCCGCGAATAGGAATGAGCGGCGTGTGTTCCACCCGGCGGTACTCGCGGTAGGCGCGAAACCCTTTGAAAAACCAAGCTAAACCGGCTGCGACGCCGGCGGCCGACAGAATCCCAGCGTCGCCGGGGACGGGAATCATACCGTCCGAGTATCGGCGGAATCGCAGGCAGGCTTGACGGGCGCCGAGGGGAGTCCAGCGCCGGAAGCCGGGGCTCTCCTACGGATGGGGCGGCAGCTCGCCGCAACAGCACTCTTCCACTAAGACCGCGTGCAGTTCGCCGGGACCATGGACGCCGCGGACGAGAACCTGTTCGATGTCCGCCGTGCGGCTGGTGCCGGTAATGAAGACGACCGAGCGGCCGGGGGCTGTGCCGTCAGCACGCCAGCCCTCGCCCAGTTTGGCTATAACCTGGTCGAGAGTTTCCACGATTTGCGGGCGGCGATAAAGCACGACGTGAACCGGCGGGGCCAGAGACGCCAACTGGCTGCCCTCACGGGCACTGGTCAGGACCAGACTGCCGGTTTCTACCAGCGCCCAATCGGCGCCGGTGATGCCGACTTGGGCCGCGAAGCAGGCTTCGCGGTAAGCGCGCTCGCGCTCCGGATCGGTTGGCTGGCCGGCGGACGGCCAGACGTCCACCGAGTAGCCCCAGGCGGCTAACGTGGCGTGAAGGTTCAGGGTGGCGAGCAGCGGGTTTCGGGAAAGCACAATGCCTCTGGCCCGAGCGCTATCGAGAATTCCGCGCCAGATCGATTCGAGCTCGGAAAGGCTTGCAGCTCTGTAAGTTAATCCGCCTACCTGGCGGAGCTCCGCCTCGAACGCATCCAGCCAACGCTCCCGAGGCACGGGCGCCAGTACGGGTCCGAGCGGAGGAAGCTGATCGACCTGCGGGGCAGGAGCCGGCGAGTCGAGCGGATGCCGAAGAGCTTTCCGAATGCGCTCCAACATCTCTTTTCGCCCGCCCATCTATAGTCCTCCGCATGGCGCCTTGTCCAAAACCATGTGGGACCGGATTCTATCATGCCCGGGGACGGCCGAACTGATAAAAGGGCTTGAAGATTGGGTTGTCGAAGCGTGACTCGAGCCGAGCGTTAGCGGGCGGCTCGGAGGGCGACGGCGAGACAGGGAGGGAAGTATGAGGAGAGTCCGCGAGTGGATTCGCCAGATCGGCCAGAGGTGGCATCCGTGGGTGACCTTGGTGGAAGGCCGCTCTTGGCGAGTATGAATCTTTGGAAGTTGTAGACAGAAAAGAAGTTGAAAAAATTCCGGGAATTTGGTACGGTTTGTGCAACCTCGTGACCTGCCGCAACATCGGATGAAGGTGCAAGCCGGGGTTCAGCGGAGGGAGTGATCCCCGTTACATCGTGAAGGAGATTTGGTTATGGCGACTGCGGTAAAGACCCGGAAGGACTCATACCGAGCATTGTTACTGAAGAAACGCGACGAGTTGCTGGCGTCAATCAAGGCTGAACCGGAGGCGTTGTCGGCGAGCCTGCGGACACCCGATGAGGTCGAGTTTGCGGTGAAGTGCGCGGAGCAAGATTTGTACGCTCAAACGGCAGACCTTCGCAGCCAGACGCTGCGGGAGGTGGAGAGCGCTCTCAAGCGTGTATCCGTTGGAAGCTACGGAGTTTGCGAGAGTTGCGGTGAGGAAATCTCCCCGGCGCGCTTAAAAGCGATTCCTTGGGCGCGCTATTGTGTCACCTGCCAGGAAATGCGTTCGAGAAACTGATCGTCGGCGCAAGACTGTGTAAATCTTACAATGGGCTCCTGCGCGGAGTTATGGCGCACAGGAGCCCATGTCTTCGTTATCCCCGCCGGAAGCCTACATAGGCGGTGTCCTGCCCTGCTAGCCGGTAGGGATCGTTCTTCGGCTACGCTTGAGCGGCCAGCGCAGGCTCCGGCCGCAGGGCGCCGCCTCGCAGGACTTGGCCGAGGCCACGGAGTGCCGGTGAGTGCCCGGTTAGCGGCGCTGTAGAGAAACCTGAACCCTCCCTCGGGACGAACGTGGTGGCCGCCGGATGAGCTGGCTTAACGGCGGGAGCTGCGCTACAATCCGCAGCCATGCCACGCTGCTGGCCGGATGAAATCACGACGAGCTGTCAGCGGGCTGCACATCGGCGGTAGTCACAGGAGGTTTCCATGGCAGACGAAAACGCCCGTTTGAGCACGACCCGTCTCATCCTGGTCCCCGCGCTGATCACCCTGGCCGTGACGATCATTCGCCTGGTGGGGGAACTCCAGCACTGGCCGACGCCCTGGTTCAGCAACGCCGCTGGAGGTGGAGGCGCCGTGGTCGGTATCTCATGGTTGCCGATTATCTTCGGACCGTACTTCGCTTTGAAGCTGGTGGGAGCAGGCAGCGGACCCTCCGGCGCGGGTAAGGCGATCGCCTGGAGCTTCGTGGGTCTGGCCGTTTTGGTGCTCGGTATTTACCTGCTGGGGAAGACCTTGGAGCATCCGTCCGCGCTGACCCTCGTCGGCTTTCTCGTGACCTTGGCGGCGGCGTTTGTGGCCCGGGTCGGCTGGCGCAGCCTCGGAAACACGCTGATCGCCTATGCCTTCGCCGCGCGCGTGCCGGTAGTGGTGGTCATGTTTTTGGCCATGCGCGGCAACGGCGGACAAGGCTGGGGAACGCATTACGATGCCGTGCCGCCGGAGGCGACCCAAATGGGCTTTTGGAAGAAGTTTATCGAGTTCGCTTTCTTGCCCCAGATGTTCGGCTGGATCGGTTACACGGTCATCGTGGGGTCGGTGCTGGGAACGATTGTCGTGGCGATCTTCCGGCGCAAGCGGGCCGTGCCAGCGGCGGCGTAACCGTAAGATGCGCGCACTGATCCAGCGGGTGAGCCGGGCGGAGGTGCGGATCGGCGGCGAGACGGCGGGCCGCATCGGTCCGGGGATGCTGGTTTTGGTCGGCGTGGGCAAGCAGGACACTCCCGCCGCCGGCCGGGCCCTGGCGGAGAAGATCGCCCATCTGCGAATCTTCGCCGACGATCAGGGCAAAATGAACCGGTCGCTGGTTGAAACCGGGGGCGGCGCCCTCGTCGTTTCCCAGTTTACCCTCTACGCGGATTGCCGCCGCGGACGGCGTCCCAGTTACGGGGAGGCGGCCGGCGCCGCTCAGGCTGAGCCGCTTTACGAGGGCTTTGTTCAGTCACTGCGCGATCTGCTCGGGAGCGAGCGAGTGAAGACCGGCCGCTTTCAGGCGATGATGGAAGTGGAGCTCGTCAACGACGGCCCGGTGACGCTGCTGGTGGACTCTGATCCGCTGTCGTGAGGGAAGCCGCTCGCGCGCCGCGGTTACCTCAGCACCGGCACGGTGACGGGCTGTTTCGAGCCGGCGGCAGATTGCAGCAGGCCGTGGATGACTTCGGCCACGCGGTGGGTGGTGACCCATTGGGAGAAATCGGCCTCCGGCATGGCGCGGCGGTTGGCCTCAGTATCCATTGTTCCCGGCAGGACCGAAAAACAACGGATGTCAAAGGAGCGGAGTTCTTCGGCCAGAATCTCCGTCAGCCGCTGGACCGCGACCTTGGAGATGACGTAGGCGGCGATGCCCGCGCCCGCGCCGCTCAGAATGGCTCCGCTCGAAACGCTGACGATCCGCCCGAAGTTCTGGGCCATCATGATAGGGACCACCGGGCGCAGCGCGTTGACCAGCGTCCGGAAATTGATGTTGAACATGCGATCCCAGGTGGCGTCGTCCGTATCATAGCTCTTGCCGACCGCGAAGCCGCCCGCCGCCGCCACCAGAAAATCCAGCCTCCCCCACCGTTCCTTCAGCTCGGCGATGACGGCGCCGACGTCGGCGCCGCGCGTTAAATCCACGCTGACGCCTTCCAGTTGCTCGCGTCGCGCTCCCGCCTGCTCCTGGAGTTTTCGCCATGCGATGCCGGAGGTATAGGTGGCCACGACGCGGGCGCCGCTTCCCAACAAGTCGATCACCACGGCGCTGCCCAGCGCTCCCGATCCGCCGGTGACCAGAGCCACCCGATTCTTGAAGTCCATGATCCCGCCTCGCCGCTGCTCGATGGCGGTCATCATAACAAAAAAGGCGGCGGGCGGCGGCCGTGTACCGGCGGTCGAAATCGGTTGCAATTTTCGAAGGCATAGCGCATCATCGCCTACTTCGCGGAGCGCAGAGTGTGGCCGCGGTGGCTGGCTGGGCCGGAAGTCTTGATCGCGCGCACGGTTCAGACCATGCGGACACCTTCGTTCGAAACGCGCGTGGGAGACGGGGCACGATGGCCCACCAAGCCGTAAAAATCGCCGAGCCTCGGGGAACGTTGGGTGTGCTGATCCCGGGGATGGGCGCCGTGGCCACCACCTTTATTGCCGGGGTGGAGGCGGTGCGCCGGGGATTGGCTTCTCCCATCGGCTCGTTGACGCAAATGGGGACAATCCGGCTGGGGAAACGCACCGAGCGGCGTTCGCCGGCGATTCGGGATTTTATTCCGCTGGCCGAGCTGCGTGATCTGGTGTTCGCCGGCTGGGACCTGTTCGAAGACGACGGTTACCAGGCCGCTCTGAAGGCGGGCGTACTGGAGCGGAGCTTGCTCGATCAGCTCAAGGACTTCCTGTCGGGCCTCCGCCCCATGCCGGCCGTCTTCGAGCAAAGATTTGTCAAAAACCTGCGTGGCCGGAATGTCAAGAAGGCGAAGAACAAGCGGGAGCTCGCCGAGCAGGTGATGGATGACATCCGCGGGTTTCAAAAGCGCAGCGGCGCGAGCCGCCTGGTGATGATCTGGTGCGGCTCGACGGAGGCGTTCCTGAAACCCTCCGCCGTCCACCAGACTCTCGCCGCCTTCGAGCGCGGACTCCGCTCGAACAGCCCCGAGATCGCACCGAGCATGATTTATGCTTACGCGGCGCTCAGGCTCGGAATCCCGTTCGCCAACGGCGCGCCGAACCTGACCGTGGATATTCCGGCGCTGCAAACCCTGGGGCTCAAGAATCGCGTCCCGATCTGCGGCAAGGATTTCAAGACCGGCCAGACCCTGTTGAAGACGATCATCGCGCCCGGCTTGAAGGCGCGGCTGATCGGGTTGCGCGGCTGGTTCTCGACAAACATTCTCGGGAACCGCGACGGCGAAGTGCTGGACGATCCGGAATCGTTCCGCACGAAGGAGGAGAGCAAACTCTCGGCCCTCGAATACATTTTGCAGCCGGACCTCTATCCCGAGCTCTACCGCGGACTTTATCACAAGGTGCGCATTAATTATTATCCTCCGCGCGGCGACAACAAGGAGGGCTGGGACAACCTCGATATTTTCGGATGGCTCGGTTATCCGATGCAGATCAAGATCGATTTTCTTTGCCGCGACTCGATATTGGCCGCGCCCCTCGTGCTGGATTTGGTTCTGTTTCTGGATTTGGCGCAGCGCTGCCCGGAGCTGGCGCGCAAGGGCATCCAGGAGTGGCTTTCGTTCTATTTCAAGAGCCCCATGTGCGCGCCGGCCCTCTATCCGGAACACGACCTCTTCATCCAGCTCATGAAGCTGAAAAATACGCTGCGTCATCTGCGCGGTGAAGAGCTGATTACGCACCTGGGGTGGGAGTATTACGATTGAGGGTGTCCGGCCGCCCGGATCATTTCTCGCTCCTGCCCCGCGGAGGTCGAACGCTCATGCGTCAACTCACGCAGCTCGTGTGGGCTGCCCTCGCGCTCGGCTTCGTTGTGTCCCGGTGTCCGGCCGGTGAGCGCCCGCCCGCCGAGGCCGAGAGAGTGGCCGAGCGGGTCCTGAAGAGGGCCATTATCATCGACACCCACGCCGACACGCCGCAGATGATGCTGGACGAAGTTTACGACTTGGCGGAGCCGGCGAGTCCGTACATGATCAGCATCCCCAAGATGCGCGCCGGGCGTCTGGGCGGTGAATTCTTCTCGATCTGGGTCGACGTGGACTGGCCTCACGACGACGTCGTCCGCCGCGCGCTGGACCTGATCGATGCCGTCAACGACCAGTTGGCGCGCCATTCCGATGCCCTCGAGTTCGCCCGCACGGCCGACGATGTGGTGCGAATCCATCGCCAGGGCAAGATCGCCATCCTGATGGGCGTCGAAGGCGGTCATATGATTGAGGGCGACGCGCGGGTGCTGGATGTGTACTACCGGCTCGGGGCGCGCTACATGACGCTCACTCATACGCGGTACAACGAAATCGGGGATTCTTCCGCCGACCCGCAGTCGCACTGGAACGGGCTTTCGCCTTTCGGCCGCGAGATCGTCCAGCGCATGAATCGGCTCGGCATGATGGTGGACATTTCGCACGTATCCGACAAGACGTTCTACGACGCCCTGGCCGTAACCAAGGCGCCGGTGATCGCGTCCCATTCTTCCTGCCGCGCTCTGTGCAACGCGCCCCGCAACATGACCGACGACATGATCCGCGCCTTGGCCAAAAACGGCGGTGTCATCGACATAAACTTCTATTCCGCCTTTGACGACCAGAAATTCCGCGACGCTTACCTGAAAGTCGAGCCCGCCATGGACGCCGCCGTCGAGGCGGCACGAAAAGAAAAACAGAAACAGGGCCGGCACCTCAGCTTTGCCGAGGCGACGCGCATCCAGCAGCAATACCAGGCCGGGCTTCCCGCACCCAGTTACACGGTGATCGCGGATCAGATTGACCACGCCGTGAACGTGGCCGGCGTCGATCATGTCGGTCTCGGTTCGGACTTCGACGGCGTGGACGCCATCCCGCGCGGCCTCGAAGATTGCTCGAAGCTGCCGGATCTGGTGCGGGAGCTGGCCCGCCGCGGCTACAGCGAGCCCGATCTCGAGAAGATTCTCGGCGCCAACGTGCTGCGCGTGATGCGCCAGGCGGAACAGGTGGCCCGCGACCTGGCCCCCGAGGGGAGATGAGATGCCGAAGCTCGCCCTTTCACTCTTGATTCTGGCGATGGTGACGGGAACGCCGGAGGCGCGGAGCGGGCAGCGGCGTGCCGGGCCGAGTCCGCGACGCGGAACCCTTCGCCGTTCCCTGCTCAACCCGGCGTCACTGAAGGATCGGGCACCGGAAGTGTTCCGGGCGAAGTTTACGACGACCCAGGGAGATTTCGTGGTCGAGGTGAGGCGGGCGTGGGCGCCGCTTGGGGCGGATCGCTTTTATAACCTCGTCAAATACGGTTTCTATACCGACACCCGCTTCTTTCGCGTGCTTCCAGGCTTTGTGGCCCAGTTCGGACTCAGCGGCAACCCGGCCATCAACCGGGCGTGGAGTCGTGCGCCGATCGAAGACGATCCGGTGCGGCAGAGCAATCGCCGAGGCACCGTCACCTTTGCCACGGCCGGGCCCAACACTCGCACCACCCAGGTGTTTATCAATCTGGCCGATAACGCTCGTCTGGACGCGATGGGCTTTGCTCCTTTCGGCCAGGTGATCGAGGGAATGGACGTCGTGGACCGGCTTTATAGCGGCTACGGCGAAGGCGCGCCGCAAGGCAACGGTCCAGACCAAAGCCTGATCGAGTCGCAAGGCCGCTCGTATCTGGACAAGAATTTCCCTCGCCTGGACACGATCCGGCAAGCGGTAATCGTGTCAGCCGCGATCCGTCCGACTACCCGGCGGCCGGCGCGCCAGACGGCCGCGCCCAAGAAGCCGTCCTGAGAGGCCCGCCTGCGCGGGGCGGAGGCCTCGCCATGTATTGACGAATTAGGTAACCCATGTCACAATGCCGGTTGCCGCCATGGCTGACGACATCCAGCGACCCGGCCCTCGCCCGGTCCCCGTCGGGCTCGTCTTGGTGCTGCTCTTCGTCGTTTATAACGCCAACTTGCGCGTCATCCACATTGACGACAGCGTCCCGGCCCGTCTACTGCCCTTCGCTCTGCTGGTGGATCATACCTGGTATCTCGACCGCTGGGTCGAGCCTTACGTGCGAGGAGCCTCCGGACCTTACGGGGTGTACTTCGTCACTCGTTCTCGGGGTCACTGGGTATCGGCTTATCCCCTTCTCACGCCTCTGCTCGTCACACCGCTATATGTGCCGCCCGCCGTATGGCTGGCGCATGCGCCTCCGGCGCTCCGCTATGACTCTCTGCTGGTGGCCGCCCTTAGCGACGTCATGGAGAAGCTCAGCGCCTCGTTGCTGGCTGTGACTTCAGCCGGCCTTCTTTATCTGGCCTTGTGCAGGGTAGCCGACCAGAACACGAGCCTGCTGCTGACGGCAATTTACGGACTGGCGAGCAGCACCTGGTCAATTTCCAGCCAAGCCCTGTGGAGGCAGGATGTCGGGGAACTCAGCTTCGCCTTCCTGCTCTGGGCGCTGGGGCGCGATCCGGCGAGCCCCGGTTACTCATTTGGGGTGGGGGTATCGCTGGCGGCGGCATGCGCGAACTCGCCGCCGGACGCCGTGGTCGTCCTTCCCTTGGCCGTGTACTTTCTTCTCCGCTCAAAGCGTCAAGCCGCACTCTTCCTTCTGCCCTTGGCCGTGACCGGCACGCTGGTCTTCGCCTACAACTCCTACTTCTTCGGTAACCCGTTCGGCGCCTATCCGGCGTTCATTCAGGCTAGCCATCATGCTGCCGGGTTCTTCATCCGGACGTCCTGGCGCGATGCCTTCGCAGGATTGCTCGTCAGCCCCAGTCGCGGCCTCTTCATCTACATGCCGTGGACCGTGCTGGCTGTCTGGGGTATGGTCCGAGCCTGGAGGCGGAACCTGTTCGGCTGGGGGCGCTACGTGCTCGCCGGCGTTGCCTTGGTGTTTCTCGGCTATGTCAGATATTCGAGCTGGTGGGGAGGCTGGTGCTTTGGGCCGCGCTACCTGACGAGCTTGCTGCCGCTTTTCGTTTTCTTTCTCCTTCCTGTCCTGCCCAGCGTCCGCGCCTCCACCTGGCTCCGCTTCGCCTTGACGGCTTCGGTCGCCGCCGCCGTGTGGATTGAAGTGGTGGGCGCGTTCTATTATGGACCCAAGTTGACGTGGGATGCGACGCCGGTGAGCGTTGATCGCGACCCAAGCAGACTTTGGAACTGGTCGGACACGCAAATTGCCCGTAGCTGGAAGGTCGGCCCGGCCCCGCCCAATCTGGTGCAACAGATCCACTTGATTCGTCTCATCTGCCGGGAAGGCAAGAAGGAGCCCGGCCGATCCGCCACCGCAAGACGCTGAAGGGAAGAGCGGATCAGGCAGGACTGGGTGACCTACTCGAGGTAGGCGCGCACGGTCAGGGGACGACGACCCAATCCCGCCCTGGGTTCCGCTAGCCGATCTATCGACGGTGTCGTCGGAAACCTTGAACGCACTTTCCCGCCTTCCCTAGCCTGGCTTCTGCGCAGACTCGTCTCCGGCACGATCGAGTTTGGCTTTCAAATCCTGCAACTCTTTCTTCAGCGCCGCTTGGCGCCGGGAGAGGCTCCCGGCGTACAAGATGAACAGCAGCCAGACGGCAGCGTAGGCCAGAAACAGAAAGATATTCACCCGGTTGCTCCTCGAGCTTCAGTTGATGACGGCCCGTCCCTCTCTCACATGGCCAATTCGCGCTTGAGGGCGCGCAGTTCGCGCCGCGCCTCCGCGAGCGCCATTCGCGCGCGGACCAGGTAAGCGAATAGGCAGAGAAACGCTCCCCAAGTCACCATGACGGTCAGCCACATGCGAGGTTCCAATCCCGATCCGGCGCCCCCCATGATCACGGGTTGCGGATGCTGGGTGCGCCACCAGCGGATGGCCATATAATCCACGATCGCATCCACAAAACCAATGATGCCGACCACGGACGCCAAAATTTCAACGCGGCCGGGACTGGTGACGTAAGCCCGGAGCATCAGATAGGCGATGTAAAGCAGCCATAGAATGAAGGTTGAGGTCAGCCGCGCGTCCCACGTCCACCAGATGCCCCACACGGGTCGCGCCCACAGCGGTCCCGTGAGCAGAACTCCGCAGCAATAAACAAAACCGACTTCGGCGCAGGCGTGCGAAAAGTCGTCGGCCGCTCGCGAGCGTTTCCAGAGGTAAGCGACGCCGCCGAGGAAGATGAGGAGATAGCCGAAAAGCGCGGTGACGGCGAGCGAAAAATGCACGTAAAAGATCCGCTGCACCTCACCCATGGTCAGTTCGCGCGGCGCATAGAGAAAGTCCATATACAGAGCTACCGTCATCCAGACAGACGTGATGTACAAGTGCGCCGCCGAAGACAGCCTTTCCGTCATGACCGGTCCGCTCCTTCAAGAACCCGCGACGACTAAGCCGATGAAGAGAGTCCGCCGCTGGTTGGCGGCCCGCTACTCGCCCTCATTCCTCCAAAACGTACTCAAAGAGCAAGAATCCTGCGACTACAAAAATCAGACTCACTCCGGCCACCCGATACACCCCTCCCGCGATCTCCACCCGTGGCGCCCCACGCAGAGCGTCGGCCGTCGCATCGATGGCCAAAATCAGAATCCAGAAGGCCACCGGAAACTGCAAAACCGGGAGCATCACCTCCCGCATATGAGTATGGGCAGCGACAGCGCCGAAGATAGTACCCAAGGCCGCGTAACCGAGCGAGCCGAAGAATAGAATCGCCGCCAACCAAGCGAGCGCCGGGAAGAACGAAAAGTTATACCAAAGCGAGGCGGCAAATATCACCACCGCCTCGGCGACACCGAGAAACACCAGGTTCGCCAACATCTTGCCCAGAAAGATCGTGCTCGGATCAATCGGCGCAAGCGCTAAACCTTCAAGGCATCCGTTTTCGCGCTCCGCGGCAAACGAACGGTTGAAACCGAGCACCCCGGCAAAGGCAAAGGCAACCCAAAGCAAGCCCGGTAACAAGCGGAGAGTCTCCTCGCGCGCCGTCTCGAACGCGAAATTGAAGAGAAAGACGACCAGCAGGCCAAACACACACATCGAGGGCAGGGTCTCACGACTTCTCCACTCGATCCGAAGGTCTTTCACCAAAATCGTCCAGATGATCCGCATTTGAAAGACGGCCCCCTGGGGCTTCAATCCCGGTCAAGACGGAATCAGCCTTCGGCCTTCCCCAGGCTGCTTTCAGGCAGCGATGGGCCACCCTCCGAGACCCGGGGCGCCCCCTCCAGTCGTCCGTCGTACTTCAGCCGCCCCCCATCGAGTTCCACCAGGCGATGAGCTAGGGCCGCACCCTGCTCGAAGTTGTGGTTGGACAGGATCAGCGCTTTGCCTTGCCGAACGAGTCCTGCCAACAGCAATTCCAGATTCTTCACAGAGGTCGCGTCGAGGCCGGTAAAAGGTTCGTCGAGCAACAGAAATGTGGGATCGTGCAGAAACGCCCGCGCCAGGGATGTGCGCTGGACAAGCCCCCGCGATAAGGTCCGAACGGGTTCGTCAGCCCGCGCCCCGAGGTCGAACAGATCCAGCGCCGAGCTAACGGCTCGATCCAAGTCTCGCAACCCGAACAAGCGGCCCGAGAATCGCAAATTCTCGCGGGGGCTCAGCTCGCCATAAAGAAAACTGGAATGCGAGGCGAACCCGAGAGCCTTCTTGGGAGCGGCAGAGTTCTCGATCAGGTTGCGGCCCTCAAAACGGACCTCGCCTTCGCTAGGCCGCGCCAGGCCAGCCAACGTTCTCAACAAGGTCGTCTTTCCCGCCCCATTAGGACCGTACACCAGGACCGATTCGCCCGGAACAAACCGCAGCGACACATTCCTTAAAGCGGCGACATCCCCGAAGTACTTCGAGACCCGGTGCAGTTCGAGGGCGCGCTCAGCGCGGGATGTGGCGGGCGGCATAGGACTCGAGCGCGGCCGGAGGATGCTTTTTAAGAATCGCCACCAGCTTAGCCTTCAGCTCCAAGCGTTCCTTCCAGTACTTGCCCTCGGCGATTTTGCCGGCCGCGAACAACTCATCGAGGTCGGCCAGCGAATTGAGCCAACTTTCGACTCTGGCGCTGAACCTCTGTCGCTGCGGACCGGCCGGAGCGCCTGCCTTCGCGCGTTTCCATTCCCGGGTGATCCGCACGCCCAGCGCCCAGAAAAGCAAGATCAGGAAGCAAGCGAGCAGCGGCACGCTGAGACGCGTCATCGCGTTGGGCAGCACCTTCACTTCCTCCGATTGCTGTCCGTTCCCGGATTCCTCCGGCGGGCCGGACTCCCCGCTCAAGTCCGCATTGAGCGCAGCTCCGCGAGGCACGCGCGCGGCTTCGAACCGCGCCACTTGGCGGTCGGAGTCGACGGCCTCGAATTTGAAGACCGACGACCTCACCTCCAGCGTCGGAGGGTAGACGAACAGTTCCGCCCGCACGATGGGGTAGGAGGCCTGCTCATGAAAGCGGAGGCCGCCCGGCGTGTAGCCTAGCTCGTACTGCACGGTTACGATCGTCACCCCGGGCTTGAAGGGGTAGCGGATGGAAAATTCACCCGGCGACCGCCCGGCTTGGGCCTCTTGCGGCAACGGCATGTTCATCAGACCCGTCACGGTGACGGCCGGCTCGGTGACTTCGTTCGGCACATGGAAGCGGAAAGTGGCGGCGGGGTCAAAATAAGAACGGGGCGGGTTGGTGACGTTATCCACGGCGTACTGCTCCTGGATGTGCACCTTGTCGCCTTCGGCGGCGACCAAAGCCCGCAACTCGGAGATGGACAGCCCGGAGTCGGAGCCTGTCGACTCGTAAACCGTCAAGTCGACCGACGCCGTTCCCTTATCGTTAAACTGAGCAAGCTGGTTGTACGGCACACCCTGAAACTCCGTCGAAACCAGATACAACGCCTTCGGGTCAATCTGGCCTTGAGAGAAAACAAAATGACCGTTCTGATCAGTCCACGTCGAGGCGATTTGTTGCATTCCACCCCGTGGCGTCAAAAGGCGGACGGCGAGCTCAGCGACCGGACGGCCGAGGGTCCCATTGGTCACCGCGCCCTCAACCCGGCCCTGGCCGAGTGAGACGGCCGGCGCCGCGAAGATGACAACGGCCAGGCAGACCACCCAGCCGGCCAAGCGCAACGAGACAGTCCACAAACCGTTGAGTGTGCCGAGGAGATACGAACCAAACTTCCCTCGTCTCCGCATAGTCTGCTCGCTCGTTGGGCTCGGCCCCTCGATCCGTCTAGCGGCCGGTTCGCGGTGTGATGCGAGATCCGCATTCGCCGCAAAACTTTACGGGCAAGGGATTCTCGAACCCACATTGGGCGCAAACGTAGGATTCCACCGCCGGCAGCCGGCGGCGTCCGCGCCGCCGGGCAACTTCGTCCTCGATAAAGTTGTCCTCCACCGCCGTATGTTCCAAATCCTGGGCGGCGGCCATGAGCTGAGCCGCTTCCCGACGGTAATTTTGCCTGAGGCGCTCGTAATCCTCGAGGGCGATCTTCTTCGCCTGATATTCGAACTCCAGGTCTTGCAAGTTTTCGTAGGCCACCAGCCGCCGGCGTCTAAGGTCGGAGAGCGGAGTGACATCGACCGGTAAAGTCTCCTTCGCACCGCTGTCCGCAGAAAGAAGCGGGAAAACGACGAAGACCGCCAACCCCCCCGCGATTGCGAATACAACAACCAGAGGCATCAAACTTAGTTCTCTCAGCGATCCAGCCCCAGCCGCTCCATTTCCTCGTCGACAGCCTCGAGCCATTTCGCGTCCGTCCGGCCCGCCCATGGGCCGGGTTTCTCTGCCGGTAACTCCCGCCAGCGTCGCACCAAAATCACCACCAGCACCAAGCCGGTCACGACTGCGAGAGCCGGTAGAGTCCAGACCATGATGTTGAATCCTCTGGCCGGGGGAGCTGCCAGCACCTTGACGCCGTACTGCAGCACGAAATCTTGCATAATCGTCGCCTGGCTCTTTCCGGCGGCGATTTCCTTGGCGGCCATCGCCTTCATCTGATCACGGGAAAAGCATTGCTCGTGGTTACAGGTGCCGACGGGGAAGTTGCAACCTCCACACTGGCAAATCAGCGCCTTAGAGATGGAATCAACCGTGGGTTGGTTGTCGGCCGCGCTCGCCGGTGCTATCCATCCGCAGCCGAGCGCCACTATCAAAAATAAGAAAGATGTCCGTGACTGCATAGTCTTTCGCGCCGACAGGGTTGCGCATGTGCGCTTTGAACGAGCTCGGCCCGCCATCCGCCCCCACATCGGCCGACTCCTAATTTTCTCCGGGCGACCGGCCGTCGATGACCTCGGCCGCCTCTTCCTGCTGCTGGCGAAGATGCGCCAGCTCGCGCTCCACGCGGCTCGGGACGAGCGCCAGCAGAGTCCCGAGGAACAGCACCGCCCCTCCGATCCACACCCAGGCCACGAGCGGGTTGATAAACACCTGAATGATGGCCTTGTTCGTCTGCTGGTCCTGCCCGGCCAGCACCACGTACAGGTCCTCGGCGAGGGTCGAGTGGAGTGCCACATGACTCAGCATTTCTTGGCTGGCCTTGAACAAGCGCCGCTCGGGCTCGAGCGTCCCCAGGGCGTAGCCGCCTTTCACAACCGCAAGCGCAGCGCGTACATATTCGTAGTTGGCGTTCTCGCCGGCGGAAAGGCTTGTGCAGCGCAGCACATAATCCTTGACACGCAACAGGTCCCCCTCCTCCATCGTCGCTCGGGCCTCGGTGCGGAAGGCCTGGCCGACGAAGCCGACAAAGAGCAGCACCACCCCGATATGGATGACGTAGCCGCCGTAACGCCGCGTGTTTCGCAGGGTCAGGTTGTACATAGCCTGGAGAAAATTCTCGCCGAACGCCCGCTGGCGAGTCCGCGCGCCTTTGTAAAATTCCTGCCCAATGCTGCCGGCGACGAAGGCACAAAGGAAAATCGTCATCCACGGATAGAGGTCGCGCACGCCTTTAACCAAGAGAATCAGACCCGTCGTCCCGGCCAGGATTAGCGGGGCCGTGAAGCTGCGCCGGATGCTGCGAAAGCTCGTCTTTCGCCATGCCAGCAGCGGCCCGGCTCCGGTCAGAAAGAGCAGGATGAGCCCGATTGGAATCATGAAACGGTTGAAAAAAGGCGGTCCCACGGTGACGGTGGAGTTTTCGACGGCCTTCGAGACGATCGGGAAGATCGTCCCCCACAACACCGCGAACACTGCCGCCAGCAGCACCCAGTTGTTAAACAGAAATCCGCTCTCGCGCGAGACGACCGAATCGAGACGATTTTCGCTCTTCAGATATTCCAGCCGCAGGAACAGCAGCGTCAGGGAAAAAGTCAGGATGATGCCCAGGAAGACGGCAAAGTAAGGTCCGATGTCGGATTGCGCAAAGGCGTGAATGGAGGAGACGATGCCGCTGCGCGTCAGGAAAGTGCCGAAGATAGAGAGGAAAAACAGCGAGATCACCAGCACGATGTTCCATACTTTGAGCATCCCGCGCTTTTCCTGAATCATCACTGAGTGCAGGAAGGCCGTGCCGGCCAGCCACGGCAGAAGCGAGGCGTTCTCTACCGGGTCCCAGGCCCAATAGCCACCCCAGCCAAGCACTTCGTAAGCCCAATTACCGCCCAGCACAATGCCCGCGCCGAGAAACATCCACGGCACCATCGTCCAGCGGCGCGTGGTGCGAATCCAATTGTCGCCGAGTTGCTTGGTCAGCAGCGCCGCCATGGCAAACGCAAACGGCACCACCATACCGACGTAACCGAGATAGAGCATCGGAGGGTGGATCACCATCGACGGATACTGGAGCGAAGGGTTGAGGCCGTTGCCATCGGGCGCTGTGAAGGCGGCCAGGGCTCCGTTGGGGCCCTCGAGGGCCAGTTCGGTGAAAGGATTGGCGACTCGCAGCACCAGCCATGAAAAGAAGACGCCCGTGCCCATCAGGATGGAGACCACGTAAGGCATGAGCTGGCGGTTCGTGCGCCGGTTCATCCAAACCACGCCGGCGCCGTAGAGGGCGAGCAGCCACGTCCAGAACAGCAGCGACCCTTCCTGTCCCGACCACAAGACGGGAACCTTGTAATAGAGCGGCAAGGCGCGGTTCGAGTGGGCGGCCACATAGCCATTGTGAAAATCATCGCTGAGAATGAGATATTCGAGGGCCAAGACGGCCAGCGTTATCATTACCCCAAAGGCCAGAGCCGCCCGCTCGGCGCTGCGAGTGATCTTGACGCTGCGAAACTTGCCGCCCAGGGCTCCCGCCACCGCCCCGTAAACCGCGAAGGCCAGGGCGGCGATCAGCCCCACGCTACCAAATTGATTCATGATGCCTCACCGCAGCCGAGTAACACCGATTCATCGCTGGTCCCTCGCCGAACCGCGCCCTACTGGCCCACCGCCGCCTGTGCCCCGCCCGGCGCCGCCTGATATTTCGACGCGCACTTCGCCTGCACCCTCTCGGCTTCGAACACGCCGTTCGGCTTGTAGCTGCCTTCGATGATGGCTTCCGCCCCACCCTTAAACGTGTCCGGCAGCGCGTCCTCGCCGACGTAAGTCACGGGGACTGAATCGGCGCCTTGCGCCAAGCGGAAGGTGACCACACGCTCATGGCGCACGATGGAATGGGGTGCCACCACGCCTCCCACCCGCACGCGCTCGCGCGCCACCTTGCCCCTTAGCAGTTCGCTGACCGTTACATAATATGTCTCGCTCTCGCGAAAGCCCGAAACGGCTTCCCAGGCCACCAAGCCGAGAATGATGGCGATCCCGATCCCGAATTTCCAGTGCTTGCTCGTCATGATTGAGTTTCGCAGCGCTCGGCTCTTGTCCGCCCCCCGCGCTGCCCGCCGCGCTGTCTACGCCGCCGGCGGAACCGCTTAAACAACATTGTGTTCCGGGAAGCCGGGCAAGTCAAACGGGAATTACCCTTTCGCCGGGCCGCAAGCCGCCATAATAGTCGGGGCCGGCGCTACCAGTGGGAACGAAGACCAGATCCCGGTCCGGGTCGACCGCCATGACCGACCAGGCGTTGCCGGCACCCGTCAGCCACGTCTTCGCTTTCGGGCGGTCGAGCAGAATCAGGTTCCAGCTCCACCGCCGTGCGGCTGAGCGAGCGTCAAAGGCTCGCACTACACCGCTCGGCATCTGGACACGGGCGTTGTTACCGATCACTGCCGGCGGCGAGGTCATGTGGTACCAACCCTCCGCGTAACCGGGTACCTCTCGCAGGCTGACCTGACCGTATTCGCCAAACTCCCCGCACGGGGCCCCCGTCGCCGCGTCCAGGGCGATGAGCCGCGCATTGAGCTTGGCCTCAAACAGGCGCCGGCCACAAGGTTTGCCGGGCCCCCGCGCGATCCACCCAGGTGGCAACTCCGCGATTGATGAGCCCGTCGCCGTAATCTCAGGTCGGGTCGACCAATGGGTCGTAAGCCCAACGGTCGGCCCAGTTTCGGAGTCAAGGGCGATCACCCGATTGAAGGGTGTTGTGAAGTAGAGCCTGCCGTCCACCAGGATAGGCATGGTCTCAAACCCGTTCCTTCTCCGCTCATGGGTGCCGTCGGAGATGTCGCCGGTGAAGGACCCAGGCGATCTTGAGCCGGGATACATTCTGCCGATTGATTTCGGTCAGCAGCGAGTAACGCATACCGCCCGGATCGTGGCCGTAGGGTGGCCAATCATCGTTAGAGCCACCTCCGGAAGGGTCGGCCCCCGTTGTCACGGCCGCCGCGTCAACCAGCGCGAAACTGCTGAGCAGGGCGATCCGCTGTCTCCAGCGGACTTTCTTCATCAAAACTCCTGCAATGAGGTCGCCGGACAAAGATCTGCCAGCCGCCGGCGTAGCGGCTGAGCAAGCTCTTCAACCTCGCGCCGCGGCAGCAAACGCCCTTATCCAACCACGGTGTCGGGGTTTTTCCCTTAATCACGAGCGCACCGTCCGGCGGCTGTCGAAGACTACTCCTTCTCAAACTTTTCTATCACGACGATCGCCAGGGCAATGACGGTGGCGGCGATCTTCAAGGCGCGTTTGATGTTCTTGAGGGTCAACATGGCCTTCGTTCACCTCGATATTCACCTCCAGCCGAAGCTGATTGAGCACAACTCCATTGTAACCTGCAAGCCTCAGGATCGTCGCTTCTATGCCGCCCGGTGCGATCTCCAGACGTCCGCAGGAGCGGGGCAAGGAAAAACGCTGGGGGCCGGCGCTGCCTGGATTGAAAAACAGCCGGCGGCGAAGGTTCACCAGGCAAGGCCGGTGAGTGTGGCCGAACACAACCACGTTGGTCGAGCCATGGAAAGCCGCCATCAATCGGTCCAGCGCCGGCAAGCGACCGCCAGCCAGCGCGGTCCGGGCCCAGGCTTCGAGCTCTGATGGTGGCGCGGGCAGAATGTGGAGCATCTCGACCGTCAGGCTGTGGAAACTCAACCGCGACGACGGTGGCAGGTCGAGCTCCGGGTTGTCCACATTGCCCCGCACGGCATAGACCGGGGCAATGGCGGCAAGTTCGTTAAGAACCTCGGCTGAGCCGACATCGCCGGCGTGCAGGATGGCGTCCACGCCCGCGAACATTCGATTGAGCCCGGGATCGAAAAAACCGTGAGTGTCCGCTATAACACCCAGCTTCATCGATGGGAACCTGCCGCGGGCGAGGTTTCGTCGCTCACAATCGATTGCGCCAGGCGCGCGGAAGTTCGACATTCGGGCTGATTGAGGCGGCACGCGGCGATGCTTTGGCCGCAACCGCACGAGCAGGGCTCCATGTTAAGCCGATAGAGCACCCGCGGCCTCACCGTGGCGGGAAGTTCATCGGGTTTCAGGTCGGGCAGCTCGGTGATGTTACTGGGCACAAAGTCGCCGCGAACTGGGGGACATCCGGCGGCGAGCGGCTCGAGCGGCGCCGGGGTGAAGCGCGGGCCTCGGGGTTGCAAGGCCCAGACCAGAAGCGCCAGCAGGATCAGCGACGCCGCTACCAGAGCCGGAGAATGGCGCTCGGCACCGGAAGGCTCCTTGCGGTTCGTCCCGTCCGAATTCGGCTCAGTGGGAAGCATCGGCATGCCCAGAGGTGGCCGGCGATACCTCGATGGTGAACGATAGCGGCACGCTGGTGGGGGCAAGGCAGGCTTGGTTGTTGCAGGCCTGATACAGGAGTTTGCCGGTCAGCCGGTAGCTGCCGGGGCGCGCGTTCGATGCCACCCTTAAGACCGCGCTTACCACCACTTTGCCCTCGTAGACCGAGAGCGGCGTATCTGAAAACATGAACTTCCGCAGCGTGCCGCGGGGATAGGAAACCGTCTCAATGGCAATGTCTTTGGTGGCATCAAGCTTGAGCTCCGTCGGAATTAAATAATCCAGAGTGGGCTTGTGGGCGTTGAGATGATAGCCGGGCTCGATCGCGGCCATCACCGTGACCTTGATAAAGCCGCCTGGGCGAACGGCGGGGCGCTCGAGCAGGACGCGCGCCCGCACGATCGGAGGATGGTTCTGGGCGCGGGCATTCGCAACCAGAACAAGGCCCCCAATAATCGCCGCCGTGACTGGCAGTCGTCGCCCTTCCGTGTGCGCTCTGCTCTTCATGAAACGAACCGTTCCCAACCTCCTCATGCGGTCGTGCCGCGGCTGCTGATCCTCGCCGCGGCCGAACTCCCAGCCCCTTGGCCCCGCTTACCCGGGTCCGGCGGCCGCCTTCGCGGCGGCGGCCTGCTGAAACTTCTTTAATTCCTCCTTCGCCATCTTGCGACTAACGGGGCAGGTGGAGTCTTGGCGGCGGCAATCGAGCAGGTTAAACTTGCAGCCCCCGCATTGGCATTTTTGCTTTTGCAACTCCTGCTTGAATTGGGCCAGCTGGCTTGGGCTCAACGCCGTGATGTCCACGCCGGGCACCTGAGGATTAGCTTCGCCCGGCGTGCCCAGATCGATCTCTTGGCTGTTCCCCGCCGGCTTAAACGCCGCCGCCTCTCCATTGCCCGGAGCGGCCAGCAATTGCTGAATCTCGTTTTCAAAAACCGCCGCCGGCGTCGTCCCCTCGTGTTTGGCGTAAATCCGCCCGTCGCGCCCGATCACGAACGTTGTTGGCAGGCCGATCACGCCGCCGTAAAGGGTCGACACCTTGCTCGTGCCCATAACGACCGGATAGTTCATGTTGAACTGCTTGTAAAACTCTCGCACCGGCGCAGGGCTGTCGTCCTCGGAGATGCCGATGATAGCGAAGCCCTGATTGCGGTAGCGCTGCTGCATCTGGACGAACTCCGGAATCTCAATTCGGCACGGTCCACACCAGGTCGCCCAGAAGTCCACCAGCACCACCTTGCCCTTGTAGTCGGCGAGCCGGACCGGTTGGCCGGTATTAACATCGGAGAGCGCAAAATCAGGGGCAAGCGGGTAACTACTGGGCGCTTTCCCAAGATCCCTGTGCTGGGCGGCGGGCGCAATCCAGTGACTGTTGAGATAAACCAGGCCCAAAGCCGCCGCCACTACTACTCCCGTCCAGATCGCGATCTTGGTTTTGGTCATACCCTCTCCTCACATCGCCGGTCCCGAAGCTGACCCGATCCGTCGGTTAGCGTCCTCGTACCGGTTTAACGCGACCGGCCGCCACGGCCGCCCTCCGCGCGTCGGCCGCTGCCCGGCGCCCGCCGGCCGCTGCCGGAGCCTCTCGAGCCTCCTGGTTGCTGATCGTCATGGGGGGTCGGCGGTAGAGCCGGTAGGCGCAGAATCCGGCCGTGATGAGCGCCAGGACGGCAATAAACTGGGAGGTGGACAGGAGGCCGTTGAAGACGAAGCCGCGGTCTGGATCCCCTCGAAAGAACTCCAGGAAGAAGCGAGCCACGGCGTATAATCCCACGTAGGCCAGAAAGATTTCTCCGTCCCGCTTCTTACGGGGATAGCGCCACATCAGAATCCCGAAAATTGCCAGCAAGGCAGCCGATTCATATAGCTGCACCGGATGCAGCCGGACGCCCAGGGGAGTGCCCGACAGCTCCCGTGTGTACTTGTTGGTAAACACTACTCCGAGAAAGAAATGCGTCGGTTTGCCGTAGTCATCCCCCGCGGCGAAGCAGCCGAGCCGTCCGATTGCGTGCCCGATGGCGATGGCCGGGGCATACGCGTCAAAGACCTTCAGTAGGGGCAAATGGTAGCGCCTGACGTACCCAAGGGCGAACAGGGTAGCAGCGATAAGGCCGCCGTAAAAGACTCCCCCCGCCTGGATGGTCGTTAAGCTAAAGATATCACGAGGGTTATTCTTGTACTCTCCCCACTCCGTCACAATCATCAAGACCTTAGCGCCGATCAGCCCAACGATGATCAGCCAGGTACTGAAATCCAACAGCCGATTGGCGTCCAGCCCTTCGCGCCGTCCCATCCGCAGCGCCATATAGATGGCAACCAGCAGACCGATGGCCAGCAACACCCCATAGGTTGGCAAGTTGAAACTGCCGATCTGGAGAAGGACGGGGTGCATACAGCTATAATGTAAACCTATTTAAAAACGAGAGATAGCCCGAAAGCATGGTGAACTTGTTCAGAGCCACCAGGATGCCGATCACAATCAAAAGTAGCCCGGACCCCACCTCGACGGCCTGCAGGTGGTGGCGAAAGCGGCCGTAGAGCTTCAAGAACCTCGTTAACCCCAACCCTGTCAATAAGAAAGGGATGGCCAGGCCTGCCGAATAGACCGCGAGCAGGAAGACTCCCTGCAGCAACGTATCTCGGGTGGCCGCTAAAGCCAGAATTCCCGCTAGAATCGGACCGATGCATGGCGTCCACCCGAAGGCGAAGGCGAATCCCAGCAAGAACGACCCGGTTAAACCGCGACGGGGGGCTCCGGTTTCAAGCCGCGCCTCTCGGTAGAGGAACGGAATACGGATCAGGCCCGTCAAGTGAAGCCCGAAAACCACGATGATAACCCCGGCAACGAGGTTGAAAGCCGTCCGTTGAGTGCGCAGGAAGTTGCCCACCGTCGTGGCCGACGCTCCCAAAGCCAGAAATACCACCGAAAACCCGACGACAAAGGCGAGAGAATTGCGAAAAATACGCCCCGCCAGCGTTGCGTCCGCTCCCACGCGGAGCTGTTCCATCGATACACCCGAGAGCATCGAAATGTAGCCCGGCACCAGCGGAAGCACGCAGGGCGATAGGAATGACACCAATCCAGCCACGAAGGCGATCGGAATGCTCAGCTGGTGGCTCATGGAAGCTTTCCTACAAGACAATTCATTGGATGCGGCGTTACCACGCCTCGTTTCAAATTCCGCGCCCGAGTCCCCCGGGACGCCTCCGCCAGCCCTCGCTCGCGCTCCGGCTTGGCGCTGCGCCCCACGGAGTGTATCATAGCTGGCCGGCAGCCGAGCTCGCGGTCCGAGTTGTTCTGCCTTCCGGCCGTTCCGTGGCCATCGACGCCGGCTCAGCACTGGCATCGCGGGGCACTGCGGACTTGTTACGCGCCATCATCTTTGACTTTGACGGTGTCATCGTTGACAGCGAGCCGCTTATCTTTCGCCTGACCCAGCAAATGGCCGCCATGGAAGGCTGGACGATCACCGAAGAGGACTATTATCGCGACTACCTCGCCTTGGACGATCGGGGCATCGTCGAGCACCTTTACCGGACTCACGGCCTCCGGCTCGAGCCCGGCCGCCGAGATGAGCTGGTGCAGTGGAAAGCCCGCACCTACGCGGAGGCCATCCGCCACGGCTTACCTCCCCTGCCCGGCGCCATCGAGGCGGTCCGGGAGCTGGCGCTCGACTACCCTCTCGCCATCGCCAGTGGGAGCCTGCGGTCTGAAGTCGAGTACCTGCTTGGCCGCCTGAACTTGCGCGACCAGTTCTCCGTTCTCGCCACCGCCGACGACGTCGATCGCTCGAAGCCCGATCCGGCCATTTTTCACGTTGCCCTCGAGCGGCTGGCGCATAGCGATGCCCTCCGGCAAAAATCCGGGGGCGCGCCGTTGCGGGCGGCCGAGTGTCTGGCCATCGAAGACGCGCCGGCTGGCGTCACGGCGGCCCACGCCGCCGGATTGAAATGCCTGGCTATTGGCCACAGCCGGCCCCTTTCGGAGTTGGCGCACGCCGATTGGGCGGTACGAGACTTCACCGAAGTGGATTTTGCAGCGATCCGCCGCGCCTTTCAGGCGCCTGACCCCAGCTGATACGCACCCCTGGGCTGGCACCCTCGCGGGGGTTCACGGGCCGCTCTGACGCGATTCACCCTTGCGCCCGGCCCGCCGCATCCCTATACTGGTTCCACGGCCGGCAGCCGTGGCCGAAACCGAGCGCCGGCTGGCCGATGAGTCGGACGTGGGCCTGTAGCTCAGGTGGCTAGAGCGCACCCCTGATAAGGGTGAGGTCGGTAGTTCAACTCTACCCAGGCCCACCATTTCCCTGTTTCCACCCCTTCAAAGATCATGGCGAACCGTTTTTTCTGGAGGTGGGATAAACACCTATCGCGTCCACGGCGCACTCCGATAGCACCATTGTCAGCAATTTGGCCTTTCCGGGCGGAGCCTGTCTAACGTACAGAGAATGTGCCTTGGCCAGAATTTCGATGCAGCATCGGCCGCAAGATGTCCGATGGGCGAAGGAAATCGAGGAAGCCGCCGAACTCCCCGCAGGTTGAATGTTCTGAGTCGCCTCTGCGACGTATACCCTGGGAGCGACGAAGTGGCAATCAACGGTGTCCCCGCTGGCCCGTGGGGATCATGGGAAGCTCGCGACCCGCCGATAGCTGGTTCGAGCGCCGCTGCTCGGGGCTCACACCTCGCCGTCTGGAAGGAGCCTGAAGATGGGAACGTGTCCATATTGCGGCTCGGTCACTTACCCAGGCGATGTTCAGTGCCGTAAGTGCGATGGGGCTCTGGTGTCGCGTCCGGCGACGCTGTACACAGGCCCGAAGAAGGTGTCGCGAACTCCTCAGGTGGCCCAGGATATTCGTCGTCAGGGGCTGGCTGTCGTGATCATCGGCTTGCTCCTGAAGGTCTACTGGGGCGGTTGCGGCCCTTGGCCGGTCGTGAATGACCCGACGCTGCTGGCGGTTCGGAAGTTTGCCGAGCCGCTCCTGCTCTGCGGCGGCACCATGGCTTATTTGACGGGCTGGTTTGTGCGCATTTTCGGCTAGGTGACCGGGGGTAAACCCGCTTCGGGCGTGCCCTCCGCCCGGGGCCCGTAATCGCTTGTGGGCCGCGCCGGGGAGCGAGCTTTGCTTCCTTCAACCATCCGCCCTTCATCTTCGTCCCCGAATTGGTCGATAACCTCGGTGAGCACGTTCATCATGGCAAGCAGCATCCCTAATGACCGGGAGGCCTTGCGGCTGGCCGGTCAGCGTGCCGGAAATTCCTAGCTGCCGATCGGAGATTCCTATGGCGTTCACACCAGAGCGTCGGAAGCGCGACGTTTTTGCTATTCTCAGCTACTCGAACATGCTGACCCTCAATGCCATCATCCAGCTTCTGAGCGAGAAGGGTCTTCTGACCGCCGAAGAAATCATGGAGCGGGTAGCTCAGGTCGAGAAGCAGGAACACGGTAAAACGAAGTCTCAGTAGGGAGGGCCGGTTATCCTCCACTAGAAGCCACGCCGGACTGGCCTCGACGGGCGGTGGCCATGGGAGGTTGCCCGGGCGCCCCGGAGCGGCAGCCGAGCCACCCTCCCTACCCCACTCTTGACGATCTCTGCAATCCCGCTCAATATCAAAGCAGTTCGCTCGGCGGGCCTGTAGCTCAGCTGGGAGAGCACCTGGTTTGCAACCAGGGGGTCGGGAGTTCGATCCTCCCCAGGTCCACCAGACCTTCCTCGTGATACGATACGCGCGTGAACCGAAGGACATTTCTGGGAGGTGCGGCAGGCATCATGGCTCTTGATATGGGCGCGCGCGTTGACTCCATACCGATCATTGACACCCACATGCATCTGTTTGACCCGAACCGCCCGCAAGGCGTGCCCTGGCCCGAGAAAACCGACTCGGTGCTCTACCGCCCGGCGCTGCCCGACCGCTACCGGCAGGTCACGGCGGGACTGGGGATTGTCGGTGCCATCGAGGTGGAGTGCAGTCCGTGGCTGGAGGACAACCAATGGGTTTTGGACATCACGGCCCAGGACCCGCTGTTTGTCGGGATGGTTGGGGATATCGAGCCCGGCAAGCCCGAATTTCGCCGCCACTTCGAACGATTTCACCGCCATCCCCTCTTTCTCGGCATTCGCTATGGCAACCTGTGGGGCAGAAACCTTGGCGAGCAGGTCTCGAATCCGGCGTTCATCTCCGATTTGCGGGTGCTGGCGGATGCGGGCTTGGAACTGGATACCGCGAATCCCGACCCGGCATTGATCGCCGCCGTTGTCCGGGTCACCGACCGCGTTCCGGAGCTGCGAGTGGTCGTCGACCATTTACCGCAACTCGAGCCTCCCGCGGACTCCGCCGCCCGCCAGGAGCTGGCCGCCAATCTCCGCAAGCTCGGCGAGCGGCCGCAGGTTTACGTCAAGATTTCGCAAGTGCTCCGCCGCGTCAACGGCCGGGTTCCGCTGGACCTGGACTTCTATCGGTCGAGACTGGACGAACTTTGGGACATCTTCGGTCCGGACCGTTTGCTTTACGGGAGCGATTGGCCCAATAGCGATCATTGGGGGACCTACCCCCAAGTCCTCGGTATTGTCCGCCAGTATTTCCTGGCCAAGGGGACCGTGGCGGCAGAGAAGTATTTCTGGAAAAACTCGCAGGCTGCCTATCGCTGGGTGAAGCGCGACCCCAGCCAGCCGCCAGCGTAGCGCCGCCCGGGGGCTGGGCGGGGTGGCGGAGGGCCGTACATCGGGAGCGGGCGAACCACCCGGGCTACCTCCGCACGGGCTTCACCAGTTAGAAGCCGGTAACTCGCGGCGGGGAAACCGCATCTGAGGACCAGCATGCAACGCCGGACGTTCATGATCGCCGCCGTAGCTGGCGGCATGGGTGTCGTTGAGTACGGCCTTATCAACGGCTGGATGGCCGGGATGCGATACCCGGGCGGCATTTCCGTCAAGCCTTACGAGAAGTACGGTGCGAAGGCGGCCCTGGCCGCCATCACGCCGAACGATGACTTTTACGTCACCTCGAAGGGCATGACGCCGGCCGTCGACGCCAGCCGCTGGCAAGTGAAGTTTGAGGGACTCGTCGCTCACCCTTTTACGCTGAACTACCAGGAACTTCTAGCGCTGCCGGCGGTCGAAAGAGAATTGACTCTCGAATGCATCTCGAACCCAATTGGGGGCGGTGCGATCGGAAACGCCCGATGGACTGGCGTGGCGCTCAAGCCGCTGATCGAACGCGCTCAACCGCTCTCCGAAGCCGCCTATGTGGCGATCTATGGGGCGGATGGCCTCTCGACCGGCCTTCCCCTATCTCGCCTTTGGAGGGAAGAGAATTTCTTGGCCTATAAGATGAATGGTGAACCGCTCGCCCCCGCGCACGGCTATCCGGCGCGCATCTTCATCCCGGGCAAGTTCGGCATGAAGCAACCGAAGTGGGTCACCCGCCTGCAGTTTTTGAACCGAGCCTATCGCGGGTACTGGGAGAGGCAGGGTTGGTCGGACGAGTGCGAGCGCTGGGCCCAGGCTCGGTTCGCTGACCTGGCCGACGACGCGAAAATCCACGGCCGAAATTTCGAGATTACCGGTTACGCGGTCGGGAACCTCGATGGCATCAAAGCCGTGGAGATCAGCTTTGATGATGGGAAGAGCTGGCGCCCGACCAATCTCTTCAGTAATCCGTCGCCGCTCACGTGGAGCTTCTGGAAGTACGTGTGGGTTGATCCCTCGCCGGGCAGCTATCGCCTGCGCGCGCGGGCCATTGACGGGCGAGGTCGAGTGGAAGGGGAAGGTCCCCGCCAGCCCTATCCTGATGGAGCCACTGGCCAGCAGATCATCCACGTTCGCGTCGTCTAACCCCCGCAGGGATCCTTTTGGGCCGGATTCGATCGGCGAGGCAGGGCTGATCACAGGCTCCGCAAAGCCAACCATGACCGGTCTTGCGTTCCGCCGGCCACCCTGTTAAGGTTAGCCCACCGGGAGGCGGGTAAGATCTTCTTAAGGGTTCGGTTGACCGGCGGGGGGTATCCATGGGTCAAGCGATGACTCGGCGCGACTTCGTCCGAGCCTCCGTTGGGCTGGGCGTCGGAACAGCCGTGGCGATCTGCGATCCGTCGCGGGCAGCCGCGGAAGCGCCTCACCCGGAGGGTGAGGTCAAGCTCGAGTGGCGCAACCGACAGCCGGGCATGCGCTACCGCCAGCTCGGGCGGACAGGCTTCATGGTGTCGGAGATCGTGTGCGGCGGCGATCCGATCGCGCCCGACAACTACCGACACGTCGAGGTGGCGATCGAAATGGGCCTCAATTATCTCGATACCTCTCCCGCTTACGGAGACGGGGCGAGTGAACGAGGCTACGCGGCGGTGATTCAAGGGTCAAAGCGCGACCGCGTGTTTGTGGCCACGAAGATCGATCCGTTTTCCCCCAACCGTTATCAAGCCTATCTGGAAGTCTTTCGGGCCCTCAGCGCTTCGGAGCAGGCGGAAATCCTGCGCGAAGCCAGCGATGACGTGCGCGAGCGCGGCGCGACCGTACCGGATTACTTTAACCACTATTTTACCGGGCAGATGCGCCAAATCGAGGAGGGAGCCCTGGCGACGGCCGTGGAAAAGCGGTACGGCTCAAAAATCGACCGGCAGCGGGTTTATACGGAAACTATCAGGCGATCGATCGAAGGCAGCCTGCAGCGGCTGGGCACCGATCACGTGGACCTGATGCTGTGCCCGCACGGGGCGGCGTCACCGGCGGAGCTCGAGATTCCCGAGATTCACGAGGCCTTTGAAAAGCTCCGCCAGCAGGGCAAGGTGCGTTACCTGGGGGTTTCGGCTCACAACGATCCCGCGCGGGTCATCCAGACGGCCCTGCGAACCGGTGTCTATTCGATGGCCATGGTCGCCTACAACATCATGAATCATCGTTACGTGGCGCCGATGATCGAGGAAGCCCACGGCCGTGATTTTGGCGTGATCGCCATGAAGACCGCTCAAGCCGTGTTTTACCCGGACCGCTCCACCCGGCTGGTTCCCGAAAAGGCGGCCCTGCTTGATCAAAGCGTTGCCGGCGATTGGAACCTGCACCAGAAGGCGTACGTGTGGGCTCTTTCCAATCCGCACTTGTCAGCCGCTATCTCGAATATGGTCGATGAGCGCCAAGTGCGGGAGAATCTGGCGGTGGTGCGGGCGGCTTCGTAACGGGCGAAGCGGAGAGGCCATGACTCCGCTAAGTTGCTGTAAGAAAAAATGTTATGCCGCGCGACGGGCCGTCGCCGCCTCGTTGGCTCCCACCCGCGGCGGGCGTCTCAAGCCTTGGCCGCCGCGGCTTCACCCTTCTCGATCGGCGCGTCCACCAAATTACCCCACTCCGTCCAGCTTCCATCGTAGTTGCGGACGCGATCGAATCCTAGTAAGTATTTGAGAACAAACCAGGTATGCGAACTTCTCTCGCCGATCCGGCAGTAGGCAACCACCTCCTTGTCCGGGCGGACGCCCTGGGCCTCATACAGCTTCACCAGCTCGTCGTAGGACCTGAACGTCCCATCATCATTCGCGGCCTTTGACCACGGAATATTGACCGCCCCGGGGATGTGCCCGCCGCGCTGGGCGGTTTCCGTCATGCCGGGAGGGGCAATGACTTTGCCGGTGAACTCGTCCGGCGACCGCACGTCCACCAAATAAGCGTTCTTCTTCTCCAGAACTTGGAAAATCTGCTCGCGGCGCGCGCGAACGGATTCATCGGGCACTGCCGCCCGGTAGGTCGTGGGCGTGATCTTCGGCACCTCCGTCGTGAACGGGCGGCCTTCCAATTCCCACTTTTTCCGCCCGCCGTTCATAAGCCGGACGTCCTTGTGGCCGAAGTACTTAAGCTGCCATAAGGCATACGCGGCAAACCAGTTGTTGTTGTCGCCGTACAGGACGACGGTCGTATCGTTGCTGATTCCCGACTTGCCCAGCAACTCCTCGATCTGGCGCTGGCCGAGAAGGTCGCGGCGCACGTTGTCCTGGAGCTGTGTCGTCCAGTTCCAACCCACCGCGTTTTTGATGTGGCCCTTGTCGTAGGCGCTGGTATCGACGTCGACCTCCACCAACCGAACCTTGGGGTCGTCCGTATGCTCGGCAACCCATTGTGTGCTAACGAGAACTTCCGGATGTTTGTAGTCGCCCATGATCGTGTCGATCCTCCTCAATTCAATTTGGAAACTGTGGGATGCAAACTGCGCTTAAAGCTGCAGATAAGAAAAGCGCGGGCTTCAACAGCAACAGCGGTCAATCCGCTGGGTATAAGGAACGTTATGGTTGCACGTCCGCATCGATGCTCTTCTTCTACCAAAAACGACGATGGTTTGCAAGTCTTTTTTCATCAGGCCCCGCGGCCTAGCCCCCGTCGTGACCATGGAACGGCCCTGCTCAACCCCGTGGATGGGCCCGCCGATAACAGCTTCGGGACGGGAGCGGCGCGGCCGGTACCGGACGCAAAGGTATGCCCCGCGGTTAAGGAAGGCAGGGCAACGATGAAATCCAAGCTTATTCGGGAGCTGAGCATCGTCAATCGCGAGCTGTGGCTGGTGCTGTCGATGATGATCATCCTGGCGGCGGTCAACTTTCTGGTGGCCTCCGATCGAATGCTGTTGGGTCTGTACACCTTACCGGTCATCTTTTCCGCCTATGTCTATGGTCGGCGGCACGCCACCCTGACGGCTGTGGCCTCGGCAGCTTTGGTGGTGCTCCTGGCCCACCTCAATCCCCGGCTGTTTGACCACCAGAGCTCGGCTCCGATCGCCGGTGAGAAATGGTATGACCTCGGAGTGTGGGCGGGCACCCTCATGATCATGGCCTACGCTATGGGAACGCTCTACGAGCGCATGACGGCGCGAGTCGCGGAGTTACGCGAGACGTATCACGGCGTCCTTATGATCCTGCGGCACTTTATCTCTAAAGACAAATACACGGAAAACCATTCCTATCGGGTTTCGGTCTACGCCGCCCGGATTGCCACTTACATGGGCCTTGGCCCCGAGCGGGTGGAAGACGTTCGATCCGCCGCGCTCCTTCACGATATCGGGAAACTCGAAATTAGCCGCGAGCTCCTTTACAAGGCCGCGCGCCTGACGGAGGAAGAATTTGAGGAGATGAAGAGTCATGTGGAGAAGGGCGTCCATATGCTGGAGCCGGTCGGGGGGTCGTTGCGGCGCATCATCCCCATCATTCTCGCCCACCACGACAAGTTCGACGGTTCTGGCTATCACGGAACGGCCGGCACCAGCATTCCCATCGAGGCGCGCATCATCAGCGTCGCCGACGTCTATGACTCGCTCACCAGCGACCGCCCTTACCGCAAGGCGATGTCTCCCTTTGAGGCCAAGGAAATCATTGCCCGCGGCGCGGGCCGGGATTTCGATCCAGCCGTGGTTGACGCCTTTCTGGCGGCCTTCGACAGTATGGAAATGGAGGTGCCCGAAGTCATGGTGTAAACACCCGGCTCTCGAGTGAAGCCAACTGAACGGAGCGCCATTTTTCACGGTCCTGCCGCAAGGGCCCGGCCGTGGGCTTCTTGCTTCGCCAGATGTTGCGTTGCTTCAACGGCGCTTGACACTCCCCTTTCCCTTGACCATAATAGCTCGTACCGAATCCTTCCTTGCTTCCGCCATTTCGGTACGTTGATCGTTGGCGTCAACTGCAATGGCTGGCCCGCTGGTGTGAAACCTGGCGGGGCAAACCATAATGCGCGGGTAGCGGTTGGACCCAACAATAGCCGATTTCCGGGAGGCGTATGGGTGCGAAATACATCTTCGTAACCGGGGGTGTGGTGAGTTCGCTTGGCAAGGGTCTGGCAGCGGCTTCCATTGGCTGCTTGCTCGAATCCCGCGGCCTCAAGGTGACCCTCTTGAAGCTCGATCCCTACCTCAATGTTGATCCGGGGACGATGAGTCCGTTTCAGCACGGCGAGGTTTTCGTCACCGATGACGGGGCGGAAACCGATCTCGATCTCGGCCATTACGAGCGCTTCACCCACGCCCGCATGTCGCGCGACAATAACTGCACCGCCGGCCGTATCTACGAAACCATCCTCAGTAACGAGCGGCGCGGCGACTACCTGGGCAAGACCGTGCAGGTGATTCCGCACGTCACCAATGAGATCAAGGCGGTGATTCACAAGGTTTCGACCGACGTCGACGTGGCCATCGTAGAGGTCGGCGGCACGGTCGGCGACATCGAATCGCTGCCGTTTCTCGAAGCCATCCGCCAGTTACGCCAGGAGCAAGGGCGTGAGAACGCCGTCTTCGTGCACGTCACCTTGGTGCCGTACATCGGCGCTTCCGGCGAACTCAAGACGAAGCCCACCCAGCACTCGGTGCGGGAGCTGCGCGAGATCGGCATTCAGCCGGACATTCTGCTCTGCCGCACCGACCGTTATCTCTCGGCCGAGCTGAAGGCCAAGATTGCCCTCTTCTGCAACGTGCCGGAGGAAGCCGTGATTACGGCCAAAGACGTCGACAGCATTTACGAAGTGCCCCTCGTGCTGGCCGGGGAGGGGCTCGACACGCAGATCCTGCGTTGCCTTCGGCTCGAAACGGGCGAGCGCGACCTGCGGTTGTGGTCCGATCTGGTGGAGCGGATGAAGCACCCGCACGACGAAATCACCGTCGGCATGGTTGGCAAGTACGTCGAGTATCAGGATTCTTACAAGAGTCTGAACGAAGCGCTGGCGCACGGCGGAGCGGCTCATCGCGTCAAGGTCAATGTGGCCTGGGTGGAGGCCGAGGGACTGGAAGGGGATAACTGGGCGAATGAGTTGCAAGACTTCGACGCCATCCTCGTTCCCGGCGGCTTCGGCAAGCGCGGCATTCCCGGCATGCTGCGCGCCATCGAGTACGCCCGCACCCGCCGCGTTCCTTATTTCGGCATCTGTCTGGGCATGCAGTGCGCCGTCATCGAGTACGCTCGCAACGTCTGCGGGCTGGCCGGAGCTGACAGCTCGGAGTTTGATCCCGCCACGGCCCACCGCGTGATCTATAAGCTGCGGGAGCTGCGGGGCGTTGACGACCTCGGCGGCACCATGCGACTGGGAGCCTGGACGGCGCGCCTCAAGCCGGGCTCGTTCGCCCATCAGGCTTACGGCGCACTCGAAATCTCCGAGCGCCACCGCCATCGATACGAATTCAACCGCGAGTATGAAGAGGCTCTGGTGGCGGCGGGTCTGGACATCACTGGCGCTACGCCGGACGGGACCTACGTTGAAATCGTCGAAATTCGCGATCATCCGTGGTTTCTCGGTTGCCAGTTCCACCCCGAATTCAAGTCCCGCCCGCTCGACCCCCATCCGCTGTTCAAGGCATTCGTCGGCGCGGCTCTGAAATACCGGCGGAGGCGATTGGCGCCTTTGGTGGTGGCGGACGAGCCGGTGCGGGCGAAAACGGCCGAGGCTGCGACACGGTAGCTGTGGTTCACGCGACCGGGGCCAGTGGCTGCCCGCCGGCGGAGTCCGGGTAGGGTTTTTCTGGTGACTCACCGCTTCCAAATTGGCGGCTTGACGGTCGGCGCGGGAGCGCCGCTGTTTCTGGTGGCCGGTCCGTGCGTGATTGAAACGGAACGCCATGCCATGAAGATGGCGGAGCGGCTGGGGCGCGCGTGCCGCGACCTCCGAGTGCCGTACATCTTCAAGGCGTCTTACGATAAGGCCAACCGGACTTCGGTGGCGGCTTTTCGGGGCCCGGGCTTGAAGAAAGGGCTCGACATCCTGGCGCGAATTAAGAGAGAGTTCGGCGTGCCGGTGCTGACCGATGTACATGAGGTTGCTCACGTCGCGCCGGCCGCCGAGGTGTGCGACGTCATTCAAATTCCGGCGTTCCTCTCGCGGCAGACCGACCTGCTGTTGGAAGCTGGGCGGAGCGGGGCGGCGGTCAATATCAAGAAAGGGCAATTCCTTGCGCCCTGGGATCTGCGGTACGCCGTCGAAAAGGTGGCCAGCACGGGGAACCGCCGCATCCTGGTCACCGAGCGCGGCACGACTTTTGGTTACAACAATCTCGTGGTCGATATGCGCGGCCTGGCGGTCATGAAAGACTTCGGCTATCCGGTCGTGCTCGATGTCACCCACTCCTTGCAACTGCCGGGCGGCGAAGGCCGGCGTAGCGGCGGCCAGCCCCAGTTCATCGAAACCCTGGCCCGCGCCGGCGTCGCGGCGGGAGCCGACGGCATTTTCATGGAGGTGCACGATCATCCTGCCCGGGCGCTTTCCGACGGCCCGAACGCGCTCGACCTGAAGCTCTTCAGGCCGCTCGTCAGCCGACTCCGCGACCTCGGGGCATTGGTCAGGAAATTCCGAGACAGCTCGGCTGGCCACACTCGCCGTCCGTGGCCGAAAGGACGAGTATGAAGACGCGGCCTCGCCGCCTCACCGTTGACCTTTCCGCCTACCCCGATCTGGTGGTCATCTATCTGGGCATGCGCGTGAATCGTCTGCGCGGCCTCAAAACCCTGCTGGACTTCGGCGGCCGCATCTCGAAAGCCGTGGCGGCCCGCCCGGACGGCCTGCTGCTGCACGAAAATCTGATCTACTCCCTGGTGCCGCCCCACCTCGGAATGCGCCAGTATTGGCGGGACTTCGAATCGCTGGAAACCTGGGCCCGGTCGCTGCCCCATCAAGAATGGTGGCAGACCTTTTTGCGCGACTCGGGAGGCACGGGTTTCTGGCACGAGACCTACTCCATGCGCGGCGGCATGGAAGCGATTTATGTCGACGTCAACGCTCCGCTCGGATTGATGCGTTTTGGCCAAACTCAGCCGGCACGTGGATCCATGTTTTCGGCGCGCGCGCGGCTCCGCTTACCGGGCGAGCCGAAGCTTCCGCCCGCCGTACCGGAGAGCGCCTCCGCGGACCAGTCAAGCTAAAGGAGTCGCCGCCGTGAATATTCGATGCCTGATGCTGGGTTGTCTCCTGGCGATGCCGGCCGCGCCGTCCTCGCCCCAGGATCAGGCGGAACTCTCCCGCCTGATCGCCGAGCACCACGCCAAACAGGACATCGTGAAGCCGCCGCGGGGCCTGCTGAAGCACGAATACCTGGTCCCGGCGGGGCCGTATTTTCAGCTCTTCGACTGGGACACCTATTTTATGGGCGTAGCATTGAGCTACGACGGAATCGGGAGGCCGCTGGCCAGTTCGGTCGAGGATTTCCTCGAGTTTGTCGATGAGTACGCCAACTGGCCGGGCTACACGCCGCGCGAGATTGCTCCCGACAGGTTCTGGGCGCTGCCGGAGATGTGCAAGCCTTTCCTGGCTCAGGCGGCGCTGCGCGCCTCGATGACGAGGAAGAGCGCCGCGTGGCTCAAGGAGAAATCCGGCGCCTCGGGCGAGACCTATTACGTGAAGCTCGCTCACACGCTCAGCTTCTGGGAAAACACCCGGCGATCGCCCGACGGCCTGTTCCGCTGGTACAACGGGGTTGAGAGCGGCGTCGATAACAATCCGGCGGTGGCTGACCGGCCGGCCGAAACCACCGAGGGCGTCGACCTGCAGTGCTACCTCGACCGCGAGTATCGGGCCATGGCCGTTCTCGCCGACAAGCTCGGCTACCAAGACGACGCGGCCGAGTACCGGGGCCGGGCGGCGGAGCTCGAGCGGCTGGTCCGCCAGCGCATGTGGTCGCGGCCAGACGGCATGTTCCTCAACCTCAACGCCCGCACGGGCGAGTTCATCCGCGTCAAGACCTGGACCAATCTGGTGCCCTTGTGGGCCGGCATCGCCACGCCCGAGCAGGCCGACCGCATGATCCGCCGCCACTTGCTCAATCCGCGAGAGTTTTGGTCCGAGCATGGCGTGCGCACGCTGGCGCCGAGCGAGCCGCTGTACAACCCGGCCTCCGGATACTGGCGCGGCCCGATTTGGGTGATTTCCAACTACCTGTTGATGCATGGCCTCATGAACTATGGCTACCGCCAGCCGGCTCGCGAGCTCGCCCAACGAACGGTCGCGCTGCTCGTCGACGATTATCGCCGCACCGGCGGCATGAACGAATGCTATGACCCGGACACCGGCGCGCCGACGGCGGGCGGACATTTCCTCAGTTGGAATCTGCTCGCCGAACACATGGTGGAAGAAGCGGAGCGGAACAGTGATCCGACGGCGTGCCGCGGGTTTTGACGCCCGGCCGGCGGTGGCCGCCGTCTCTGAAGCCGGCGGCCGAGCCGCTCGGCGCGCGTCCTTCCGCCGCCTGGACGCGCCCCGCTCTGACAGCCGCTGCCGGACAGCTCCGTTGAGGGCCCCCGCCGAATGAAATCCGTTCTCCCCAGCCCGCCCGCCGCCCGAGCGGCAACCTCTGCCTCGCGCAGCAAGCTGATTTTGGCGTTCGCGGCGGTGTACACGATTTGGGGTTCCACTTATCTCGCCATCCGTTACGCCATCGAGACCGTGCCGCCCTTCCTGATGGCGGGCGGACGCTTTCTCCTGGCCGGCGCCATTCTGTTTCTGTGGGCGCGGCGGCGCGGCGCTCCAAACCCTTCGCGGCGGGAATGGCGGTCAGCGACCGTCGTCGGAGCGCTCCTGTTTCTGTGCGGCAACGGATCGCTAACCTGGGCCGAGCAGCGCGTACCGACGGGGCTGGCGGCGTTGCTGCTTTCGGTCATCCCCTTGTGGATGGTCTTGCTCCATCTGGTGGAAGAGCGGGGAGCCGGCTTCGGTCCGCGACTCGGTTTCGGTCTGGCGCTTGGGATTCTAGGGATCATCGTGCTGGTGGGCCCAAGCGATGTGCTGGGCGGCGGCCGCGTGGATACGCTCGGAGCCGCCGCGCTACTCGGCGGAGCGTTCTGCTGGGCGGCGGGGTCGCTTCATTCGCGCCGTGTCGCCTTGCCGGCTTCGGCGTCAATGGCGGCGGCGCTCGAGATGCTCTCCGGCGGTTTTTTGCTGGTGGTGGCGGGAGTGGCAAGCGGCGAAGCCGGCCACTTCCATCCGCAAAGAGCCGCTCTTCGATCGCTCCTGGCCATAGCGTATCTGGTGATTTTCGGATCGCTGGTGGGCTTCACCTCGTACAATTATATGCTCTCTCATTCGACGCCGGCCCGCGTCGGAACGTACGCGTACGTCAATCCGGTGATCGCGGTTTTTCTGGGTTGGTGGGTGGCCCACGAACCGGTCACGCCCCGCACCCTGGCGGCCGCCGTGATTATTATCTCGGCGGTGGTGCTCATCTTGAGCCATCCTCCCACCGCCCTGCCGGCCACTTGCGAGGAAGCCGCGGCTCTGCCCGGCGACGAACAACCCTCCCGGCCCTCAACGCCTCTGACCGCCGGACTCCAGCGAAAAAGTTGAAGTCGCCGCTTCGCGCGGACTTCCCGATCCGCGGCCGGCGCCCATCCTCGGCGGCGGGTCAGCGGACCCATCGCCCGAATTCCTCCTGCGCCCGTCCCGCCTTCCGGACTTACACGGCCGCGCCCCGTGCCGCCAGAGCCTTAGCCACCACCTCGCCGATCAGCGCCGGACTCTGGGCTACCATGACTCCGGCGGCTTCCAGGGCGGCAATCTTGTCGGCCGCCGTGCCTCTTCCGCCCGAGATGATCGCCCCGGCATGACCCATGCGGCGCCCGGCAGGAGCGGCGCGGCCGGCAATAAAGCCGACCACGGGCTTGCGGACGTGCTCCCGAATGTAGGCGGCCGCCTCCTCTTCCGCCGAGCCGCCAATCTCCCCAATCAACACGATCGCCTGCGTCCCCGGATCGGCATTCATCAGGGCGAGCACATCGACGAAACTGGTGCCGATGATCGGATCTCCGCCGATGCCCACGCAGGTCGACTGGCCGATGCCGAGCGCCGTTAACTGCCCCACCGCTTCATAGGTGAGCGTGCCGCTGCGGGAGATCACACCGACGTAGCCAGGCTTATGGATGTGCGCCGGCATGATGCCGACTTTGCACTTCCCGGGAGAAATGACGCCCGGGCAGTTGGGACCAATCAGCCGGGTCTTTTGGCCGGCCAGAAACCGCTTCACACGGATCATATCGAAGGTGGGGATGCCTTCCGTAATGGCCACCACCAGCGGCAGCCCGGCGTCGGCGGCCTCCATGATGGCGTCGGCGGCGAATGGGGCTGGCACGAAGATGACCGAAGCGTTCGCTCCGGTTGCCGCCACCGCTTCCTCAACCGTGTTGAACACCGGAACGCCGTCGCCGGCGTTCGAGCCCAGGGCGAACTCGCCGCCCTTTCCCGGCGTCACTCCCGCCACCACTCTTGTGCCGTATTCGATCGCCTGCCGGGCATGGAACCCGCCTTCGCGGCCGGTGATGCCCTGGACGAGCAGGCGCGTGTTTTCATCAACGAGAATCGACATCAGTCTTCACCCATCGGCGCCCCGCCTTGCTCCCGCCCCAGGGACCGCCAAGTCCGCCACTTCGCCCCCCCGCCATCTTCAGCCGGCCATGGCTCGGTTCAGCGGCCGGCCAGCCGCACAACCTTTTCCGCCGCATCCTTCATTCCCGTCGCCACCGTGAAATTCAACCCGGAGCTGTTCAGGATGCTCCGGCCCAAGTCCACGTTGGTGCCCTCGAGCCGCACCACCACCGGAACTTTGACTCCCAAGGCCCTCGCCGCCGCCACCACGCCGTTGGCCACCGTATCGCACCGCATGATGCCGCCGAAGATGTTGATGAGCACCGCGCGCACGTTGGGATCGCCAAGGATGATTTCAAAGCCGCGGCGAACCTGATCTTCGTTCGCCCCGCCGCCGATATCCAGAAAATTGGCCGGCCTGCCGCCGGCGTATTGGATGATGTCCATCGTGGCCATGGCGAGACCGGCGCCGTTGACCATGCAGCCGACGTTGCCGTCGAGACGAATATAATTCAGCCGATACTCGGAAGCTTTGACCTCGAGCGGATCTTCCTCGTCGGGGTCGCGCAGACCGGCGATCTCCGGATGGCGGAAGAGCGCGTTGTCGTCAAAATTCATCTTGGCGTCCAGGGCCAGCAGCCGGCCGTCCCGCGTCAGCACGAACGGGTTGATCTCCACCAGCGAAGCGTCGGTGGCCTCGAAGGTCCGGTACAACCCGAGCAGGAATTGCGACGCCGCCGGCATCAGGCTGGAATCCAGGCCGAGCGCGAAGGCCAGCTTTCGCGCCTGGAACGCCTGCAATCCCAAGGCCGGCTCGATCGCTTCCTGGCGGATCGTTTCCGGCTGCTCCGCCGCCACCGCCTCAATCTCCACTCCGCCTTCGGCCGAGGCCATGAACACCGGCCGGCCAGCGGCGCGGTCGATCACCAGCCCCAGATAAAACTCGCGGGCCGCTTCCACGCCCTCCTCAATCAGCACCCGGCGCACGAGGCGCCCCTCAGGACCGGTTTGATGAGTGACCAGGCGCATCCCGAGAATCTGCCCGGCTATCTTCACGGCTTCATCAGGGCCGCGGGCAAGCCGGATGCCTCCGCCCTTCCCGCGCCCGCCGGCATGAATTTGCGCCTTCACCACGACCGTTCCGCCCCCAAGCTGGTCCGCCACGCCGCGAGCCTCTTCCGGGCGGGAAATCACTTCGCCCCGCGGGACCGCGACGCCATATCTGGCCAGAATTTGTTTCGCCTGATATTCGTGGATTTTCATTTTGCCAAGGGCCGGTCGTCAGGGATGCGCGATCCGTGGGGCGAGGCGCTGGCGGCAGGGCGCGGTCACGTTACCACGAGGAATCCCGAACACCGAAGTTCACACTATAGAGAAACCGCGCAGAAAAGGCAACGCCGCGCCCTGGCGACTCGGCACAGGAGTGGCAGGGCTGGCGGGGTTGGGTTGGATTCCGCTCCAAAATAGCTATCCTGTTGATTTTCATAGGCCTAGTGGCTTTCCGAGGCCGTTGGCTCCGAGCTTCGACGTATTTTCTACATCCTGTCCGAACCCCCCATTTCTCAACTATCTCCATTCTTTTCATCAACCTAGTGGCTTT
>CADDZC010000005.1:0-35000 GCA_902812365.1 Acidobacteriota bacterium
TGTTAAAGGCGCCGACCGTGATTCCCAAGACGATTCAACAAGTGAAGGATCAGCCGGAGCCACCGCCACAGGCGGTGGGGGTGGTTGGCGGTGTGCCCGGGGGCGTGCCGGGCGGAAGTGCGGGGGGAGTGCTCGGCGGACTGGTGGGAGGGCCGCCTCCGCCTCCTCCGCCGCCTAAGGCCAAGACCCCCACTCGCATTCGGGTGGGCGGCCAAGTAGAGGCTGCCAAAGCGATTTTCCGGCCCAGTCCTGAATATCCGCCTCTGGCCAAAATGGCGCGCATCCAGGGGACGGTGAGGCTGCAGGCGATCATCAGCAAGGACGGGACGATTCAAGACTTGAAGCTGATCAGCGGCCACCCGTTGCTGGCGAAAGCGGCTATGGAAGCAGTTTCAAAGTGGCGCTACCAGCCGACGCTCCTCAACGGTGAACCGGTCGAGGTGGAAACGGAAATCGATGTCAATTTCACTTTAGCGGAATAATGAATAATGAGGAGCTTCAACTTGTGCGCCAACGGTGAATCGGGCGCGAAGGCCTAAAGTTTTTTCGAAAATCTTTTAGGAGGAAACATGACTATGCTAGGAGCAAACCTAATCATGGCGGGTTTGTGGCTGTTTCAGGAGGAGGCGGCCACGACCGGCTTTGACGTAGTAAGTATGTGGCGATCGATGGGGTGGGGAGCGCGTGGCGTCGTGATTCTGCTGCTGTTCATGTCGGCCTGGTCCATCGGGGTGATGATTGACCGCTGGATCGCCTTTCAGGCGGCGCGAAAGCAGTCTCGAATTTTTGCCCCCGCCGTCGCGGGAGCTTTGAAGGACGGCAAAATCGAAGAAGCCATCCAGATTGCCGAACAGAACAAGCGCAGCCACCTCGCCAAGGTTGTCACCTCGGGCCTGCAAGAGTTTCAAGCCCATCAGGTTTCGGCGGAGATACCGGGCGAGGAGATTGAGGCGTCGAAGCGGGCTCTCGAGCGGGCCGCCGCCATCGTTCATGCCGAGCTGAAGCGCGGTGTATCGAGCCTGGCCACGATCGGTTCGACGGCGCCGTTTGTGGGTCTCTTTGGAACGGTACTCGGGATCATCGCCGCGTTTACCGGCATCGCCGCGCAAAAGACGACCGGCTTGGGTGCCGTCGCCGGCGGTATTTCGGAGGCGCTGGTAACTACGGCGGTCGGCCTGTTTGTGGCCGTGCCGGCCGTTTGGGTGTACAACTATTTCACCAGTAAGATCGAAGCCTTTGACGTGGAGATGGAGAATTCGTCCTCGGAGTTGATCGATTACTTCATCAAACGCAGTGCACGGGGGAAGAAGTAGATGGCATACAAACCGAAAGCGCCGGAAACTGTGTCGGATATCAACGTAACCCCGATGGTGGATATCATGCTGGTGTTGTTGATCATCTTTATGGTCATCACACCTATGCTCACCAAGGGACTACCGGTTGACCTGATCCGGGCGCGCAATCCCCGCCCCATGCCGGACGACGAGAGAGAAGACGCGGTCGAGATCGCGATCACTCGGGACGGCAAGCTGTATCTTAAAGACCAGCCGGTGAAGCTCGACGAGATCGCATCGAAGGTGAAGGATCTGATCTCGGGTCGCTTGGACAAGACCGTTTATGTACGGGCTGACTCGCGCGCCAAATACGGCGACGTGACTAAGGTTGTGGACGAGGTGCGGGCCGCGGGCGTCGACTCACTTGGATTGATCACCCAGACGTTGCAACGCAGCGCGGCGGGGATTACGCCCTGACGAAGCGCGGGGCTGATTTCAACACCAATCTCCGGTTCCCGGGCACCAAGGGGACGGGGAGGGGGTATTGTGGATCCCCGATGGTGAGAGGAGGGTAATGCTATGGCCATGACAGTCGGTAAGAGCGGCGGACCGATGGTCAATGTCAACGTGACGCCTTTGATCGATGTTTTATTGGTGTTGCTGATTATTTTTATGATTATTACCCCTTTGACTCCCAACGGGCTGGACGCGCTCGTACCCCAGCCCAACAAAGACAAGAAGGAAAATCCGGACGTGCTTAACCGCACCATCGTCGTATCGATGGATGCGGCGCGGCAGGTGAGGATTAACGAGACACCCACGAGCTTGCAGGAGCTCGGGCCACGGCTGGAAGACATCTTTAAAACCCGCAACGAGCGCATCATTTTCGTCAGTGGCGATCCTTCTCTGACTTTTGGTGACGTGGCGCAAATTATCGACATCGCTAAAGGGGCTGGTATCGACCACATTGGTCTGTTGCCCCATGAACTGACTGCTCAGGCGCAGTGAACCCAGCTCTGGGTGGGTCAGCGGAGGACATGGAGATGAGAGGTTACAAGTTCATTCCGTTATGCGGAGTGTTGCTCGTGGCAATCGCGGCAGCCGGCTGTAACAAACTGCGGGCGCGAGATCAGCTCAACAAGGGCGTCGGAGCTTTCCGCAACGGGCAGTTCCAGGCCGCGATTGACCACTTCCAGCAAGCGGCCAGCCTTGACCCTACGCTGGTCAACGCCCGGTTGTATCTCGCCATGGCCTATTTTCAACAGTATGTGCCCCAAGGTCAGTCTGCGGACAATCTGAAGATTGCTCACCAGGCGATCGATGCGTTCAACGATGTTTTAAAGATGGATCCGAACAATACGACGGCGCTTGCCACGATTGGGCAGATCTATTACTACATGCAAGATTTTAAGACCGCGAAAGAGTACCAACTGAAGCGCGAGGCCATCGAGCCCAACAATCCCGAGCCCTACTACTGGGTCGGACAATTGGACTGGGATTTGTGCCAGACGGCGGATAAGGCCATGCGCAGTAAAGACCCGAAGCTGCTGGTCCCGGACAAAAACGGCTACCTCCCCCCGCTGCCGGAGAAGGATCGGAAGGAGCTCGAGGAAAAGAACGGCGAACTGATTGCCGAGGCCATCGCCTCATTGCAAAAGGCGATTGAGCTTAAGCCGAACTATTCGGACGCGATGGCATACCTCAACCTCATGTACCGTCAGAAGGCCGACATCGAGATGGACAACGACGCTCGCCTGGCGGATTTGAAGACGGCCGATGAATGGCAGCAGAAAGCGATCAATGCCCGCAAGGCGGCGAGCGGCCAGTCGGAGACAAGCTGAGGAGGGAGCGCCATTTTCATGCCCCTGCACCCCGAGTTGCGCGACGCCTTGTGATTCCATGCGGTCATGTTGGACTCAGGGTGGCAGACACCGGCCGGCGCGCGTAGCCAGGCTCCGTCGATCGGGGAAGGGGCGTTTCCTTCTCTGAATTCCGGTCGCCTCGGGAATCACCGATCAGCGCAAGGCTCGCGGTCGGAATTCGGGGAATTGATCTCCCATGGGCCTGCGGCAGGCTGAAGTGAGATGGAGGCCTCCGTAGAGCAGAAAGAAGCTTGCGCGAATGGCTCCTCCCGGAGTCCGTCGCGAGTTTGAATCCGATGAGACGCTCTCCATCCATGGTCCTTCACTGGTTCTTCCCCTTGAAGAATTCTTCTGTTCGGCGATAATCGAATGTAGGACGCGAGGGGAACAGGAGATGGGTCTGTTCAGCTTCTTTCGCAAAATTGACCGACGATACTATCACGTCTGCTATACCTGCATGATGCAGACTGGCCATGACGCCTTAAACTCGATTTTCTACTCCGAGGGTCCGGCGGTGCTGATTCTGGGGCGCCCGTGGATGCAATGTCCGCGCTGCGGGGGTACGAATACGAAGTCCTTTCAGCAGTTGAAAGACGAAGGGGCTGAGCCGGCGCTGTTCGGGTTGGAGCGGATCGCCAAGCAGTATCCGCGAAGCCGTTTTGAGCTGCAGGGAACGGCACCCGTCACCGAGGAGCATATCGGACAGAAAAATTGAGTAGTTCGGCCTCGATAATCGTTGAGCGTGCGACCGGGCCTTCTAACCCACACAATCGATGGCACGCTTAACCGAGGACGGTGCCTTCAATCATTCATCACAAACAGCTTTTGCGGATCCAGGTGGACGAGCCATGGTGAAGGCTGGTCCTTCAAGGCGGACCACGCCCCCTTAAAAATTTCGGCCTCCAGGTGATGATCGAGACCACCTTTTAGGGGCGTATCGAGGCGCAGGTAGAGCGTCATGCGAAAAGGAGTCTCACTGGCGCGCACCAGCCGGCAGCGAAAAGTGTTGGGCAAGACCGGGTGTTCACTGGCTAACGACAAGGCGAGGTGGTGGGCCCGAATACCCACGTAAGCGACGGTTTCGGGAACCGCTTGGTTCACCTGAACCGCGCACCCCCAGTCAAGCGCCTCAACGCAATCCGACGCGATTTTCCGGGCCCGGGATAGATTTTTGCAACCCGTCACCCGCGCCACCACATAAGAGGGGGGACGGCCGAACACCGCCTCTTTGGGTCCGAACGCGACATTCCTTCCTGCCGAGATCACTAGCAGGTGTTTCGAGATCCGGTATGCCTCCTCCAGATTGTGGGTGACGTAAAGCGTGACGCCGCGGTAGGAGCCGAGGGCCTCGATCAGCTGCATTTCCATCTGGCTGCGCAGGTACGTATCCAGCCCCGAAAGCGGTTCGTCGAGCAGCATCGCTTCAGGATTGACGGCCCGAGCGCGGGCCACGGCCACCCTCTGTTGCTGGCCCCCGGAAAGCTGGTGCGGATAACAGTGTTGATGGCTATTCAGCTGGACAGCCTCCAGCAGCTCCCGAACTCTGCGCTGCCTCTCTTGCCGGTCCAGGTGACGTAGCCCGAAGGCGACGTTCTCCGCCGCGGTCAGGTGCGCGAAAAGGCCATAGTTCTGGAAGACAATTCCGATTCGGCGCTCACGGCTGGGTACGTTGATCCCGGCTTGCGAGTCGAAAAGCACGCGGCCATTCAGCACGATTCGACCTCGGTCGGGGGTTTCAAGGCCTGCGATGCATCGCAAGGTCATCGTCTTGCCGGCGCCCGAGACGCCCAGCACGCCCAGGGGCTCCTTGCCAATGGCAAATGCTACCCGCAGGGTGAAGTCGGCGAGGCTCTTTTCGATGTCGACTGAAAGGTGTACGCCACGTGCGAGCGCCTCGCCTGGCCCGGCGGTGACCGGAGCTTGACCCATGCGGGAGTCAGAGCCCCGGAGCGCCACCGATGCATCGGCCGCGCGATAATCGAGCGCCGGAAGATCGATATCACTCGGGCGGACAGCCCTGGAAACCACCGCGTAACCCCGCCCGGACCAATAGTGAAGCACTGCAATCACGACCAGTGAAATGGCAACCACAAAAAGTGTCCAGAACGCCGCCTGCGCCATCTGTCCCCCCTCGACCGCGAAGTAGACGGCGATCGGCAGCGTCTGGGTGACGCCGGGAATGTTGCCGGCGAGCATCAGTGTGGCGCCAAATTCGCCGAGGGCGCGGGCGAAAGCCAGGCTGGTGCCGGCCAGCACTCCGGGCCAGGCGAGCGGCAGCAGGATGCGCACCAAGATCTCGATTTCGGAGGCGCCCAGGGTGCGTGCCGCCTGCACTGCGTTGAAATCCACTTGGTCGAATGCGGCCGCGGTGGTTTTATACATCAGCGGAAAAGCAACCACCGTGGAGGCGATCACCGTGGCCGGCCAAGAAAAGACCACGCTCGTACCGAGGCGGGCAAGAACCCAGCCGACGGGGCCGCTCTTGCCAAATAACATCAGCAGCAGGAAGCCGACAATGGAGGGCGATAATACCAAGGGCAACAACAGTAATCCGTCCAACCATCCTTTTGCTCGACCGCGATACTGGGCCATTCGGTAGGCCGCGGCAATTCCGAAGACGAACGAAACCGCCGTCGCGGCCAGTGCCGTCTTCAACGAGATCCAAATGGGCGTGAAATCAAACAGCATGAGACCCGCGCGACCCGGCCGGAATCGAGCAACGAGATGGTTGGTGATCCCCCGCATGACTCGACGCTCGGTGGTCGGCGCTGTGCAATTGGGCGAGAGCCCACGCGGCGTGCTCTTGCACCAAAGGATCCTGGTGCTTCCGGAGTCGTTCCAGCCAAGGAATGAATCGGAAATCGCCCGAATTGCCGATCACTACGCACAAGTTTCTAAGCCAGCCGCGAAATTTCACCCGCTTGATGGGAGAGTGGGCAAAGACGCGGCCAAAGTTTTCCTCGTCGAGGGCAACGAGGGCCTCGATAGGTGGATGAAACAGGGAAAGCGTCGGAGTCTGGCATCCCGAGCCCGGGGTGGAGAGATCTGCGGGCGCGGATACAGCCTCTGACGTCATCATCGGCCGAAACTCCGGCACCTTGCTGAGCGCGGCTCGCTGGCGCCGCGCGCCGAACGGTGGCGATCTGAAGCTATTGCCGGCCGCGTAATCGCAGCCTTCTCTTTTGTCCTCGATTCGGCCTGCTGAACCTTGATTGTTCCAGGGGCAGACATCCTGACAGATATCGCACCCGAACAGGTTAGAGCCGATTGCCGGTCGGAACTCCACCGGGATCGAGCCTTTCAGTTCGATGTTGAAATAGGCAATACACCGCGAAGCGTCCATCACATACGGCTCAATCAGCGCCCCAGTAGGGCAGGCATCCAGGCAACGGGTACACGAGCCGCATCGGTCGGGCGCCGGTAGATCAGGCTCAAGATCAAGGTTGGTCAGAATTACCCCCAGGAAGAACCAGGATCCCTTGCGCTGGTTGATCAGGCAGGTGTTCTTACCCATCCAGCCGATGCCAGAAAGGCGCGCGAAGGCCCGCTCGACCACCGGTCCGGTGTCCACAAAAACTCGTGTCTCAACCCCCGGCACCAGGCCTTCCAGATCGGCGCGAACCCGTTCGAGTCTGGAACGCATCACCTCGTGGTAGTCGTTGCCCCACGCATAGCGAGAAATCCAAGCGCGAGGAGATCCGCACTGGTGTCCGGGGTCGGTGTGAGGCTCTTCTTGGCTTCCAAGCGGGGCCGCGGCCTGTGTAACCTCGTTCTCGACCAGCGTGGACCGCCGGCAGACTTCTATCGAATACGGCCAAGGCGCGTTGTACACGAGGCCCACACATAAGACGGATTTGGCAGAAGGCAGGACGGATCGGGCATCGGCCCGTTTGGGATTCCTGAGGTAGTGCATCTCGCCGCCGTAACCCCGTTCGGCCCACCGCCGAGCAAATTCGAGGTCGTGCCAGGCAGCCAGTGGGGCAATACCAACCAAGTCGAATCCAGCGGCAAGAGCGCGTTCCTTAACGGTCAGGCTCAGGCTCACAAACTCTATGGTAACCCAACGGCGGCAGATTAAAGTTATCCGAACAATCGTCCCGAACTTCCCCGCGAGGGCTCTCGCCCAACGTCGGTGCAAGCACCAGCCGCCATGTGCGATCTTCGCATCTAAAACGTTGATTTATAAGCACATGGTGGATCTCCGTTCACATCATCTTTTGTGCCGTCCAACCCTTCCAGGCAACCATTCGGCAGAAATTGCTTAACCTGCCCGCACCCTCTACCTAGCATGAAACATGCCGACCGGCACCTCGTAGCTTCAGGCGACTGCCTTGAACTCGGATGCTGGGTTGACTTCTTGACTTCTCCCGGCCATGAGAGGCCGCCGGTCTCGCGGCTGAGAGAATTTTAATCCGGCGGCGGGCGCCGGCGCGACGAAGATTGGACTCAACCAACAGCCACGCGGCCCGTTAGCGATGGCTGATCTTAAACTAGAGAGGTACCGAGCGATGCCAAGAATTCGAGGTCAGCGGCTGATGAAGTACGTTGACGGCGCCCTCGTGGCGACGGCCAGCGTTACCTTCGATACGATCCAGTTTTTCAATAAATATCACCCCAACGACACGTTCATCCCGAAATGGTCTGACAAGCCCCTTTTGAAGTCTTGGCAGAAGACCAAGCCCCAACTGGGCTGGCCTCGCACCACCGATTCGTTGTGCCCGGGTTGCGTGAAGGAGGCCCGGGAGCGCATCATCAACGGCGAGCAGGACCTCGAGACACTGAAGACGGAGAAAGTCGGCGAGATCAAAGCCCAGATCATCGAGCGCGACGGCCAAGTGTGGATGATCAAAGACTGTCCGATTCACGGTCATTATGAAGACCTGATGGCGGTCGACTCCAAGTTCCTCGCCTGGATCGAGAAAAACTTTCCTGGCCGCGATATTCGCGCCCATAACGACGAAAAGCTTCACAACCACGGCTCGAGTACGATTAAGCACGGGCGGGGCTCGGTGTTAACCGTCGACCTGACGAACCGCTGCAATATGATGTGCGATCCCTGCTTCATGGACGCCAATCAGGTGGGCTTCGTCCACGAACTGAAGTGGGAAGAGATCAAGGAGATTCTAGATAACGCCCTCAAGATCAAACCGCGCCGCCAAATGTCCGTGCAGTTCTCAGGCGGCGAGCCCACCATGTCGCCTTACTTCATTGACGCCATTCGTTACGCGCGCAAGCTCGGGTACAACAGCGTGCAGGCGGCGACCAACGGCATCGAATTCGCTAAGAGCAAGGAGTTTTGCCGGCGCGCCTTTGATGCCGGGCTCCGTTACGCTTATCTGCAGTTCGACGGCATCGGTAACGACGCCAACAGCCACCGGCAAGTCGGAAATCTTTTCGATGTGAAGCTGAAGGCTATCGACAACATGCACGAGGCCGGAATCGAAATTATCCTGGTCACCACGTTGGTCAACGGCGTCAATAATGACCAGGTGGGTCCTATCATTAACTTTGCCCGCGAAAATCCTAAGAAGATTGCGTTCATCGCCTTCCAGCCGGTCTCTTTCACAGGACGCGATGAAGACATCACGCCGGAACGCCGTCTCCGCCAGCGATACACCCTTTCCCATATGGCCCGGGACGTAAAGGAGCAGGTGGGCATCACCGAACCTACTCGCGACTGGTTTCCAATTTCGCTGATGGGTGCCTTTGCGGATTTCGCCGACTTAGTTCATGGTCCGGAAGCCCAATGGGGCCAAGTCAGTTGCGGATGTCACCCTAACTGCGGCGTCGGTACGGCCTTGATGATCAACAAGGAAACCAAGGAAATGGCTCCGGTTCCGGAATTTCTCAACATTCCGGGGCTGGTGAAGGACATGCAGAAGATCACCGACGCCGGGCGAGGCAAGTGGTTCTCGAACTTTATGATGGCCTTGGCCCTGCTTAAGAACTACAAGCCGTTCAAAGCGCCCAAAAGCCTCGCCCTTGTGGATTTGCTCAAGAAGTTTGATAAGTCATTCGCCTTGCGGGGCGACCAGAAGGCCCGCAAGGTTTATGGGGATTCCAGCCCTGAACGTACCCTGGAAGACGCCCTGAAACGCCGGTCCGACCCGTGGAACTTTCTTTTCATTGCTGGCATGTGGTTCCAGGACCTGTTTAATTATGATTTTCGCCGCACCGAGATGTGCATCATCCCGTACGCCACGCAAGAGGGCGAAATCTCCTTCTGTGCCTACAATACGGGGATCGGCTGGCGGAAGATCATCGAGAACATGCACAAGAACGCTACGGTGGCGGAATGGTACAAAAAGCACGGCAAGCACGAGATTTACGCCAAAGGGAAGAAGGTGAACCTCGAGAATTACGAACATTCGCTGTACGTTGACCCCAAGGACGCCGCCCGCGTCCGCGAACGCCAGCACGACGTCCCGATGACGGCTGCCGAAGAGGAAAAGGCTCGCCGCAAGGCCGCCTGGGAGGCGCAGCAGGTGCGGCAGCTTTACGAAGAGCTGGTTCTAAAAAAGCCGGCTCCGCAGATCGTCCAGATCGGTCCTCCCCTGGGTTCTTCGAATGGCAACGGCTCTTCGGCCGGCCATATTGACAATGCTAAGCCCGCCGAAGTCGTCGAGAACGTGTCAGCTTAGACCATTACGCAATAAGCTCTGCCGGGGGCCGTCCAATCATTTGGCTGGACGGCCCTTTTGTTTTTCTTCCCGATCGTCCAGCCCCGCGCCCAGCCCACGTTTGGGGTAAAATACATAGTCGGTGGATCCGCATGGGGCCGGGGCAGCCAGGGGAGGACGAAAGCGTCGTGCCGGAGAGTAACAAGCGCGCAGATATGAGCCGGATCATACAGTTCGCTCGGATCGTCGCTGGCGCCGCCGTTATCAGTATGGGGATCGGCCGAGCGTATGGAGTCCCACAGGACGGGCGCCGAAATCCAAGCGGCAGCGCGGGCGCGGCCTCGCTGGCGACCAACAATACGATCCGTCGCAACGTCCAAGTGGTGAATGTGCCGGTCACCGTGCTCGACAAGCGCGGCATTCCGGTGATTGATCTCACTAAGGATGACTTCAAGGTCTATGAGGACGGAAAGCTGCAAAGCATCGGCTACTTCACCCGTGAGCCCGCCCCGCCGCTGCGGATCGGCTTGATTTTGGACACTTCCAACGCCATGCGCCAACAGATGCAATTCGAGAAGGACGCGGCGAGCGATTTCGTCTTCAACATCTTGCAGTCGACGAATACCCAGAACGAAATTTTCCTCGAGACTTTTGACCAGTCGAGCTCTATCATCCAGGACTTTACGGCCGACCCCCAGGTGTTAAACGACAAGATTCGGAGCCTCAAGGCGGGCGGTGGGAAGTCCTTATACGACGCCATCTATTCCGCCTGCCGCAACAAGATGCTGAGTGCGGGGTCACCCGAGGAGACCCGTCGGGTTCTGGTGGTGATTAGCGACGGCGTGGATCTTCAAAGCACCCACACCCTCGAAGAAACGCTTTCAATGGCTCATCGAGCCGAAACAGCCATCTACACTATCGGCAATTCACCTTACGGATACGACAACCCGGCCGACAAGATCCTCCGCCAGCTCGCCCAAGACACCGGCGGTGCCGCTTTCTTTCCGCTCGAGAAGGAGCCGGGCGCCGATCTCGCCACAGGATATCTTTCGCACGGACAAATTGGCGACACCTCTCAAAACAAGGGGCTAGGGGCTGAAACGGGCATCTACAACGCCGAGCGCATGGTTCATCTGGCGGACGCACTCGAATCGATCGAGCACGAGCTCGGCAACCAGTATTTCATCGGCTACACGCCGACTCATTTCGCCCTTGACGGCACGTACCGCAGTATCCGCGTGGTCGTGGACCGAAAGGGTCTGATCGTGCGCAGCAAGCCCGGGTACTTCGCGATTGCCCAGCAGGCGGCCGCGCCGCCGCCCGCTGGGAAAGCTGGAAATTGACGGCCGACGGCGAGTCACCCTTGAGGTGAATTCTCGAAGGCGCTCGAGCACTCTGACCAAGCGGCGTGAGCTTGCTTCCCCGCGCTGATTCACCGCCTGGCCCATAATGGTCTACCTCGCCGGCTCTGGCTCGTTTACACCCAACTGTATCGACAAGGATGATGAGGATGATGAGTATGATCGACCTCCCACAGTGGGTTCAAACACTCCAAAACGCTCGGGTTATCGACTTGACGCAGACGCTGGAAGAAATTATGCCGCACTACCCCACGCACTCGAAGTTCTATCACACGCTGTGGAACTCGTACTGGCACGGGGATCGCTCGCTGACCTATCAGTTGATCGTCAATGAGCACAACGGTACTCATGTTGATGCCCCAGCGCACTTCATCAGCGACGCCAAGCCCGAGGCCCACGTTACGATTGACCGGGTGCCTCTCACCCGGCTGTGTGGTCGCGGCGTGCACCTGAACTGCCGCCAGTTCCGAGCAGGCGAAAACGTGTCGAGGGCGTTCGTCACGGCGTGGGAGTCGTCGCACGGCGCACTTCAAGCCGGCGATATCGTGCTCTTCGATTTTGGTTGGGCCGATTACTGGGCGCTGCGGCCCCGCTCGGAGCGCTATCTGACCAACTGGCCTGGGGTCGGTCTCGACACCGCCGAATATCTTATCGGAAAGGCCGTCGCCGCCCTCGGAGTGGATACTCTTTCACCGGATAACCCTCAGGCGCTGGCTGGCCACCCCATCCACCCTATCGTGCTCGAAAAGCAGGTGCTGATCGTGGAAAACTTATGCCGCCTCGGCGAGCTGCCGGATTTTTTCCTTTTTCTGGCCCTACCGCTCAAGATTCGCGACGGCTCGGGCTCGCCCGTGCGAGCGATTGGGCTGGTTTAAGGGGACGCCGGCCGGCGAAGTCCTTCGGCGGGCTAGTGGCCGGTCGATCAGGTTGCTGACTCGCGCCGCCTGGCAGAGAGCACTCAGAATCCGGCCGACCGTCGAGGACCGACACCGCCCCGTTCCCTCGTTGCCACAACACCACTATATTCGCTCATATAAATGCGTTAGATGTCCTCGAAGGTGTTTGGTGTCTTGCACTTACAGCTCAAGCTTTGGCCCAGATCTGGCGCATGTTTTTTGGCTGGTTCCTTCAAAGGCAGCCCTTTGCCTTTTAAAGATCCATGTCTTACAAGCGACCTCAGGATCCGAAAGAGTCCCAATCATTCTGGACGAGCATACGCACTGATCTGCAGCTCTACCGCCGGTGGCGATTATGGGTTATAGTCCTGCTCAGCGGGGCGTGAATTGGCGCAAAGATTCGTCAGCGGGTGGGTTTTCCGATGAGTGCAGTTGATGACGTTCGAGCGGCGGCGGACATCGTCAAGATCGTGGGGGATTACGTCAAACTGCGGAAATCGGGGGTAAATTTCACCGGCCTGTGCCCCTTCCACAAGGAAAAGACGCCATCGTTGGCCGTCCACCCGGGCAAGCAGATTTTTCACTGTTTCGGCTGCGGAGTGGGGGGCGATGTGTTCAAGTTCGTGATGTTGATAGAGAACGTCTCCTTTTCCGAAGCGCTGCGGCGGCTAGCCGAAAAGACAGGCGTCGCCCTTGGGCGGTGGGGCGAGGGCGAGACAGGTGACGCTGATGCCCGCCGCCGGGCCGTGCTCTATAGAGTCCACGAAGTGGCGGCGAGGTTTTTTATTGCCCGGCTGGGCGCGACGGCCGAGGGCCGGGCGGCGCGCGCGTACTTGGCGGATCGGGGCCTCAGCGATGCGGTTATCGCCCAGTTCGGTCTGGGCTATGCTCCTTCCGACGGCCAGGTGCTGGTCCGCCATCTCACGGAGGCGGGTTTTGAGCCGGTTGACATCGACGCGAGCGGGCTGGTGGTCAAGGATGGTACGAGCGAGCGCCGTTTTGCCCGCTTCCGGCGGCGTGTGATCTTCCCGATCGCGCGGGAAACCGGCAAAATTGTGGCTTTCGGGGCGCGGACCCTTGGCGAGGAGCAACCGAAATACCTTAATTCCCCCGAAACTCCTATCTATACGAAGAGTCGGACCCTTTATAACTTAGACCGCGCCGGCAATTACATCCGTAGGGCCGATTTCGCGGTGCTGGTCGAAGGGTACATGGATGTCATCGCCGTCACCTCGGCGGGCATCGAAAATGTCGTGGCCAGTTGCGGCACCAGCCTGACGGAGAGCCAGGTGAGGTTGCTGGCGCGGTACTCGCGTCGCATCGTGGTGAACTACGACCCGGATACGGCAGGCGCGGCCGGCGTTGAGCGTTCGCTCGGTTTATTGCTCGAGGAGGGCTTTCAGTGCCGTGTGCTCGAGCTCAAGGGCGGCCTCGATCCCGATGCGTTTATCCGCCAGCTGGGCGCGGCAGTTTATCGGGAAAGGCTGGATGCCGCTCCGAGCTATCTGGACTACTTGACCGAGCAAGCCGCCCGGGCACACGATCTCCAGACGGCGGAGGGCAGGGTGGCGGCGGCCAATGCTGTTATGCCGCACGTGGCGCGGGTGCCGAATCCTCTGCTGCGTGCCGAGTATGCCGCGCGTCTGGCGGAGCGGCTGCGGATCGACGAACGGCTGCTACGGGCCGAGCTGACGCGGGCCGCCAGCGAGGGGCAGAAGCAGGTGAAGGGACGGCCCGAAGTGGCTGCGGCTCTCGAGGCGAGCCCGGCGGAAAAGGAACTCCTCCGCGCGTTTCTGAGCAGCCGAGCATTGGCGGATGAGTTTTTGCCCCGCCTGGCGGGTGAGGGCTGCCTAGAGGGTCTGCCGAGCGAGGCGATCTTTCGCGAGCTCCAGGCGGCGTTTGAGCGGGGCGAGAACATGGAGCCGAGCAGCCTGGAAGTAGGGCTAAAGCTTGAAGAGCGGCGGTTGCTCTATGAGTGCCAGTTCGCCGCGGGCGATCCCCCTAACCGGGGCCGTACCTACGCAGCGTATCTGGCCGTTAAGCGGCGACACTCGGAACGCCAACGGGAGCGGTTGCAGGCGGCTATCCAGGCGGCTGAGCGAGCGGGAGACTTGGTACGAATTGCGCAGCTGTTGAGGGATAAGTCAAATCTAGACAACGAGTTAGCTCAGCTCAGGCGCTCTCAGAAAAATGTTGTGCAACTCACCGACTTTCCGGTGTAACATAACATCCAATAGAATGGGACGCCGTCTGGAGTTGGCGGCTTTGAGTACGGAACCGCAGGTAACCGGTAGTGTCACCACCGGCAGGGGGTGGTCGTGTAACCCCAAGATATTTTGCCATGATGTCGACTCCGGCGGAAGGATTGTTCCCAGATGAGGGAGGCGAGGACCTTGGCGTTTGACGACAAGTTCGATCAGGTCAGCAAGCTCATTAACATGGGCAAGCAGAAAGGGTATCTGCTCTATGACGAGGTGAACGATCTGCTCCCGTCCGATATGCACTCGGCGGAAGAGTTGGAAGGCGTCTTGTCGATGTTCGACGACGCGGGCATTGAAGTGTTGGAATCTCCGCGCGCCAAGTTGGCGGAGAAGATCGAGAAAGAGGACGAGCTGCGGGAGGATATCGGGGAAGGCGAAGACATTGAGCTTGATCTCACCCCCGGGGCGCTCGACAAGACCAATGACCCCGTTCGTATGTATCTGCGCGAAATGGGGACGGTGCCGCTGCTGACGCGCGAGGGCGAGGTGGAAATCGCCAAGCGGATCGAGCGCGGCCAGTTGAGCGTGCTGAAGGCGCTGTCTCGCTCGCCTCTCGTCGTGCAGGAGATGTTGAAGCTCCGCGACCAGCTCGCGCGCAAAGAACGCTCGATCAAAGAAGTGGTTGTCTTTAATGACGAAGAGCTCACCGAAGAGAAGGTGGAGGCGCGCACGCGCGAGGTCATGGCCACCATCGATGAAATGGAGCGACTTCACAAGAAGCTGCTGCAATTCAAAGTCAAGCGCGACGCCCACGCCCGGCGGGGATCAACTCCCCGCAGCAAGAATTTCCGTACGTACCGACGGTACGACCTGGCCCAAGCGCGACACCGTATTCTTATCTCGAAACTGATCCGCTCCCTGGGCCTGACCCACGGCGAGCAGAACCGGTTGATCGACAAGATCCGCGCCGCCGCCGAAGAAGTGAAACCTCTGGAGCGCGAAATTAACCGCTTGGAAAGGAAAATCGAAGGTTCGCGAAACAATGGCCACAAGGAATTGCGCAGGGAACTAGCGCAGCTTCGCGCCGAGCTCGCCGAAAAGGAGAGGCGCTTCGGCACTTCGGCTCTCGAACTGAAGCGGACGGTGCAGACTATTCTCGAGGGCCAGCGCGTCGCAGCCAGCGCCAAGAGCGAGTTGATTGAGGCGAATTTGCGCCTGGTGGTCTCGATCGCCAAGAAATATACGAACCGTGGCCTCCAGTTCCTCGATTTGATCCAAGAAGGCAACATTGGCTTGATGAAAGCGGTCGACAAGTTCGAATATCGGCGCGGCTACAAGTTTTCGACGTATGCTACCTGGTGGATCCGCCAGGCCATTACGCGGGCGATCGCCGATCAAGCCCGCACCATCCGCATCCCCGTGCACATGATCGAGACCATCAACAAGCTCATCCGCACGTCCCGCCAGCTCGTGCAGGAGTACGGCCGCGAACCGACCTCGGAAGAGATCGCCAAGCGCATGGACATTCCGGTGGTAAAGGTGCGTAAGGTGCTGAAGATTGCCCAGGAGCCCATTTCGCTCGAGACGCCGATCGGCGAGGAAGAGGATTCTCACCTCGGCGATTTCATCGAGGATCGCGGCGTGATCTCACCGGCCGAAGCGGTTATCAATATCAACCTGAAGGAGCAGACCGAATCGGTACTCAAGACGTTGACGCCCCGCGAAGAGAAAGTCATTAAAATGCGCTTCGGCCTCGACGATGGCAGCGAACACACGCTCGAGGAAGTGGGCCAGAGTTTTGCAGTCACGCGTGAGCGCATCCGCCAGATTGAGGCCAAGGCGCTGCGCAAGCTCCGGCATCCTTCCCGCAGTCGGCGGCTGCGCGCCTTTCTCGACGCCGCCACGCACGCCGGCGAGTAACGGCGCCGGGTATTGACGTCACGGGGGAGGAGATGATCCTGCTGAGGCGCGTGCTCTCCCCAACTCCCGGCTCGCTTTCAGGCACCGGGGAAGATTCGGTGCAGAATCCAGAAACACAGGGCTGACACCAAGCCGGCGACCGGAATGGTGAAAATCCACGCCCAGACGATGTTCCGGGCCACGTCCCACCGCACGCCCGTGAAGCGATGAACGATTCCGACACCCATGATGCCGCCCGCGATGGTGTGCGTGGTGGAAACGGGGATTCCGGCGAACGCCGTGCCCAAGATGCTGACGGCGGCGGCGGCCTCAGCGCAGAACCCGCCGAAAGGTCGGAGTTTGGTAATGCGCATGCCCATGGTTTTTACAATGCGCCAGCCGCCGGCAAAAGTGCCAAGAGCGATGGCGCCGTTGGCGAGCAGAACCACCCAGAAGGGTATGTAGAACGTCTTGAGGAAGCCCGCGGTAAAAAGGGTTCCGGCAACAATGCCCATGGTTTTCTGGGCGTCGTTCGTGCCGTGTCCGAGGCTGACGGCGGCGGCGGAGAGCAGTTGCAATCGGCGGAAATAACGGTCGAGCCGCTGCGGACGCCACTGCCGAAAGATCCAATAAACTGCGATCATCAGAGTGGCGCCCAGGATGAGGCCGATAGCCGGGGACAGGATAATAAAGAGCAAGGTTGGTATCCAGCCCTTGAGGATCACAACCCGCCAGCCAGCCTTGGCAATAGCCGCTCCAGCGTAGCCCCCCATCAGGGCGTGCGAAGAGCTTACCGGCAAACCCCAATACCAGGTGATGATGTCCCAAAAGATCGCGCCCAGGAGTCCAGCCAGAATGACGTAGAGGTTGACGTACCGCAGGTCGATCATTCCCTTGCCCATCGTTTTAGCAACGGCCGTGGTGAACAGGAAGGCGGCGACGAAGTTGAAAAACGCTGCCCACACGACCGCGACCAGCGGAGAGAGGACGCGGGTGGAAACGACGGTGGCGATGGAGTTGGCGGCGTCGTGAAAGCCGTTCAGGAAATCAAACACCAAGGCGATGGCGATGATCAGGATGGCGAATCCCAGCATCGGTTTTCGGGTGGTGCCGGCGCAGGCGGCAAGGGCTGCCGGCTAGGGATGATGGTTCAAGTCTCACCGTCGTCGGATCCCATCGAGTCACTGAAAATGAGGCGCCGCTGGCGCGGTTCACGCTGCCTTGAGCACGACGGCTTCGAGCACATTGGCCACGTCGGCGCACTTGTCCGTGGTCGCCTCCAGCACTTCGTAGATTTCCTTCCACTTGATCACTTCGATCGGATCATTGGAGTTTTCAAAGAGCCGGGCGATGCATTCGCCTTTGATGCGGTCGGCTTCTTCTTCCAGGTGGGCGAGTTGCTCGCAATACTCCAGCACCTTTTCGGGCTTGCGTAACTCCGCCACGGCCTGCACCAGGATTTCCGCGCCGTGCACAATGACGCGCGCCAGCCTTCCCGCCCCCGGCGTCACCGCCGTGACCTTATACATGACCATGCGTCCGGCGACGGCATCGATCAGATCGAGCACGTCATCGAGGGCGGAACTGAGCGAGTGGATGTCTTCGCGGTCGAAGGGAGTGATGAACGTGCGATTGAGCTTCATCATCAGTTCATGGGTGAGCTGGTCCCCCATGTGTTCGATGAATTTAATCTCCGTGACCCGCTTTTCCACACCGTGGTCGTCGAAGTGATCGAACAGTTCGACGAGCTTGCGGGCAGCCTCCCCGATATTGGCGGCTTGCCGCTCGAAGAGCTCATAGAACTTTTCGTCGCGCGGTATCAGTTCCAAGAAAAACTCCGGGCTGATAAGGACCTGCTATGTGATTGTTACCGAAATGGATCGGGAAGGCAAGGACCGTCGCGGACCGACGGCAAAACGCTGGCCGACGAAGCCGGTCACGAGCCAGCCACGACTTCCCGCCACGAGAACGTTCAAGCCGCCGTTCCGGCCTTCTGCAGCCGACCGGAAGCGGTTCATTGCGGGGCGTGGGTTGCCCATGGGATTTTCACAGCCACGCCGTCACGACGCCGGCAAAGGCTTCGGCGCCGGCAGAGCAGCAAGCTGCCGGGCTTTCACCACGGATTCAAATCCCACCCGCTTGTGGCTGCCATCGCAAAACGGTTTGTCCTGGGATTGACCGCAGCGGCAAAGGCTGATGGCGGTGCGACCGGCAAGATCAAAAGCGTTGCCCTCGGGGTCACAAATCGTGAAGTCCCCCTCGACCCGCAAAGGCCCGTTCGGTCTGACGGTGATTTTCGTTTCTCGCAAGAGATCCTCCTCTAGACTCCGTTCAGGGCACAGCAGTACCCCGCAGCGGCGGGCTCGCCGGATGACCGTTCGATCGCGCGATGGAGCCGCCCGAGGCCAGCCCAGGGAAATCATAGCAGTTTCGACGGGTCCGCGCACGGACTATCCTGGACAGATTCACGATCGCCGGCGGCAGCCACTCCAGTCCCCCGCCGTCTATCGGCATCTGAACAACCGCATTCCTGCGGAGCCGCCTACTGGAGCGAGACAATTTCCACGTCACCCTCCCGATGGAGAACGTTCACGCTAACGTTTTCCTTCGAGCGCGAGATGGAAAGATCCACGGAAGCGTCCATGACCCGGAGGCCCTGGATGCGGATTTCGGGCACGGACTCAGGAAGAAAGGCGTGGGTGAAGCGGATTTGGGGCGGCGAGGCGGTGATGGAGATTCCCAAGCACGCGCCCAGCAGCATAAAGACGGCTCCGGCCGACCATGCCTGGGGAGAGCAGGCCACCGGATACAGAGTCGGTCCCTCTCCGGGACGCCTCGGGAATCCGCAAAAGAGCTCCGGCAGCCGATGCAGCTCCAGAAAGATTGCGGCATCGAACAGGCCGGTGAACAGGCGGGCGACCGATTCGCCGAGGCCGTAGCGTGCCATGCCCCACCCGATCAGGGCGTTGTCATGAGGCCAGACCGAGCCATTATGGTAGGACATGGGATTATATCGAAGCGCCTCGGAGCTCAGCGTGCGGATGCCCCACCCGGTGAACATGTCGTCTTCGAGCAAGGCGCGTGCGACGCGGTGAGCGTGATCGACGGAAGCAATGCCGGTGAAAAGGCAATGTCCTGCGTTCGACGTCCGCACCTGACAGGGCCGCTTTCGGCCGTCGAGCGCCAGAGCGTAGCTGGAGATTTCGTCGCACCAGAATTGCTTCTCGAATTTGTCCCGGAGGCGGGCTGCCTGCGCCCGCAGCGTCGAAGCCTGGCCCTCTCGACCGAGCGCCTGGGCGAGTTCCGCCGCTCGCTGGCACGCAGCGTAAACGTATCCCTGGACCTCGCACAGCGCAATGGGCGGCTCCGCCAGCGCTCCATGACTGTGGAATACAGAGTCTCGCGAGTCCTTCCAGCCCTGATGCTCGAGACCCTTGGGGGAGCGCCGCGAATACTCGACGAAGCCGTCCCCGTCCGCGTCGCCGTAATGGTCCATCCAGTGGAGGGCCTTCTCGATGTTGGGCCAGATACTCTCGACCAGGGCTCGATCGCCGGTGCGCTCGAAGTAAGCGCCGGCCAGCACGACAAAGAGCGGAGTGGCGTCCACACTGCCGTAATAGCGTGCGAAGGGAACCTCCTTCAACGCCGCCATCTCCCCTTTTCGCGTTTCGTGAAGAATTTTTCCCGGCTCGGCGTCCGCTTGCGGATCACTTTCCGTTGCCTGGGTGGAGGCCAGATAGCGAAGCACGCCGCGCGCAATCGCCGGCTCCATCCAGAGCGTCTCGAGCGCCGTAATGATGCCGTCGCGTCCGAACGCCGTGTTGAACCACGGAACTCCGGCATAAGGGTAAGGGCCTTGAGGCGTTTCGGTGATCAGCATGCGTAAGTCGGCAAAGGCCCGGTTTACCCAATCGTTGAACTGCTCGTTCGAGGTGTGAATCTTGCACTGGCGGAGGCGAGCCGTTTCGAGCTCCTTTTCCACCTCTTCAAAAGCGGCTTCAAATGACAGAGTTCGGGGGCGGAGGGCGGATTGCGATTCACAGGCCACGGTCATCCACAGCACATCCCGGCCCTTTGGCGGCAAGACCAGATCAAACTTCAGCTCGGCGGCATCCACGCGTGTCGGCTGCGGCACGCACTGAATGCGGCTGCGGCGGACGACGCGGTCCAATCCTTCGTAGGCTAGCACCATGCCGCCCGCTTCGAGATGCACGCCCAGGGACCGCCCCTTGCGTTCTCGCCGAATCCCCCGCACTTCGAAGACATCGGCGAAGTCCGATCCGAGCTGGACGGACAGACACACGGTGACCGGAGCCAAGCTGTAGTTGGTGATGGCGATGCGCTCGTAACAGGCGGCGTTCCATAAGAATTTCTCGCGCGATAGGTACAGGGTACCTCGAGGGAGGGCGACATTGCCATCGACGAGGATATCGGGATTGGTGAGGTCGACCGTCAGCAGCATATTGTCCTCTTTGACCGCGGAGCTCAGCAGCATCGGACGGTCGCCATTGAGCCGCAGCACGAGGTGGGAGAGGAATCGGGTTTCTTCGTGGTAAAACCCCTGGGCTCCCGAGCCGATCGGCTCGATGTCGCCGTGGCGGTCGAAAATGGCGAAGCTATCGCCATGCTTGAGGACTTGCGTACGGCTGTCTGCCAGCGAAGACGTTGCGAGGATGTAAAAATGGTCTTTGACACGGATGACCTCTTCGACCCCATTTCGGGTGGTCATTGCGGATCTTCCCTCCCGCCCTGTCAGTCCGGCTCTCCAGCGCAACTGCGGGACGGCCCTCTCGAAAGTCGCCCTCCCGATGGGAATGAGACTGGCGCCATCCCTCTGCAGGCTTTGGGACGATTCTGAGGGCTAATGCCGGCGTTCCGTGATTGCCGCCTGACGATTTCAGGCGTGGCCTCGTCGTAATCCTTGCCGAGGCCACGCCTTGCAGTTCCTTGACGTTAGTTGTTTTCCCATAGGGTCGGCAATCCCTCCGGCACGATGGAAAAGTCCTGAAAAGGACCGTTGCTCCGCGGCACCGGCCCGCGCGATGAAGCCGTCACCGCCACAGGGTCGTCGTTCCGAAACCACGGGCGATTCGCAGCGTCCCCTCTGGCGAAGGCGGCCGCGGCCACCTTCGCGGGCCTCTTTTCCCGCAACCCTTCGTAAACGCGCAGGTAGTCGCTGGCCATGCGCTCCACCGTGAATCGCTGCTCGAAGACTTGGCGACAGCGCCGGCGGTCGAGGGTGGGAACGCGCTGGACGGCCTCCACGGCTTCTTCGATGTTGCCGACGATATAACCGGATACTCCGTCCTCTACAATTTCCGGCACCGAGCCACGCCGGAAGGCAATGACCGGCGTTCCGCAGGCCATCGCTTCGATCATGACGAGTCCAAAGGGTTCCGGCCAATCGATCGGCAGCAGCAAAGCATAGGCGTTGCCGAGGAACTCGTTCTTTTCTTGCTCTCCGATTTCACCCACGAACTCGACGAACGGCTCGGACAGCAGGGGCCGGACGACCTCCCGGAAATACTCGCGGTCGGCCCGATCAACCTTAGCGGCAATGCGCAATTTCATTCCCGACCGTCTCGCGATCTCCACGGCCCGATCCACGCCTTTCTCGGGGGAAATCCGCCCGAGGAACGCTAGGTACTCTCCACAACGCCCCTCGAAGCGATAAAGATCGGTGGGCAGGCCGTGGTACACCGTTGCCTGCCAGTTGAGCCAGGGAAGGGGTTCGCGCTGAGCATTCGAAATAGAAACGACGGGCATCTCTTTAAACTCCCGATAGAGCGGGACTAAGTCGGGGATGTCTAATCGGCCGTGCAAGGTCGTCAGATGCGGAATTCGCTGCCGCCGGCTGGACGGAAAATGAAGGTAATCAATATGAAAATGGATGACGTCGAAATCGCTCGCCTGCCTGATGACCTGCTCTAGCATGACGATGTGGTGAGCCAGCTGATCGATGCAGCCCGGATCCAGCCGTAAGGCCCGCGGCGTCCGGGATACCAAGCGAGCCTTCGTGACCGAGTCACCGCTGGCAAAAAGGGTGACCTCATGCCCCTGTCGTACCAGTTCTTCTGTCAGATAGGAAACCACACGTTCTGTGCCGCCGTAGAGTTTAGGGGGGACACTCTCATAGAGCGGCGCTACTTGTGCGATCTTCATGCGCCTACCTCCCAAGAAGACACTTTTTGTCGGCGCCTACAGGCCGAACACGACTTACCGAAAATTATATTTCGAGACGCTCGGCGGCCTCAAGAGGTCTCGGTACAACGCGAAGACCCAGGGCTCCGCCAGAAGGAGGCGACAGCCCGAGCCAGAAGGCCGGGGCACTACCGAGCGGACTTAACACATGTAGTGGTGACCTGTTGTGTACGACCACGGTAGGCTTTATACTCGGGGCGTGCGGTGAATCGAGTTGGCGGTCCTTTCGCCGGAAAAAAGATGATTCTTGAGGAGCCGGTGGAGGCCGGAATCGTTGAGAGGGACACTATGGGACGACCACCCACCACCATGGCCGAGCTTCAGGCACTAGGTGCCATTGCCAAAGCCCGGCGGGATAATCTAAGGATCCTGTTCGAGGGAACGCAGCTCTCATTCAACAAGTGGGCTCGGGAGAAGACCGTCAAAGAATCTCTCAGCGATGGCCACAAAATCTACAAAGGCATCAGTTCCATGATCAAGGGCATCCAGACCGGCTCGAAGTCTGTGGCCGCCATCCACGAGGCTGTCGAAATCCCGGCTACTACCCACGAATTCCTTCAGATTTGTATGGATTTGGACGATCTTAACGAGGTGACGGCCGCTCTGACGGTCGAACTTGCCCAGCAGTTGATCCACGAGGTGACTCCCTTTATTGGCGTGCTGACGAGCGGCTACAAATCGGTAAAATATTGGAGGGCTGTGGTCAAAGGAGCGCGGGAGCTTTACAAGAGTGATTACTACCTCGAGGGCGTGCTTCCCGGCGACCCTTTTGCCGCAGCGGAAGCCGTCAAAGTGGTTATCGAGCGGTACATCGCCGCCAACACCATTGAGGCGTCCCGCAACACCGCCGCCGCCGCAACCAAAATCGCCGGTCTGTTCGCCGATCTCGGAACGGCAACCACCGCCGCTGTAGGTGCGGCGAGCGCCCTAGCCAAGCTGATTCTAACTTTATACGAGCTGGGCCGCGATTGGAAAGAGATGAACGCCGGCAACAAACTTTTGCAGGATCCCGCGGCTATCGATCTGAATGTGTTTAGGATATGCCCCCTTCTCGGCTGTTACGTCATCGCCTGCTCAGACACGAGCAACGTCGTCAATTTCTTTGTTTCCGAGATCGGCCTGCCGGGCTGGATGGACAAGGTAGAAAGACTCAAAAAGCAGCAGCTCGATCCCCTCATCAAGATCTCCAACCGGGCGATTGTGAACTCTCGCCTTCATCTGGAGGGGCTCAAGTCAACTAAAGGGACGATTAAGGAAAAAGGCTTTTCGGACAAAATAAAGGCGAACGTGGTTCAGAATTTTAAACGCTTGATCCGATCCAATGCCAGTATTGCGGCAGGAAGATAGGATCTCGTCAAAGATGGAACGGAACTCGCTTCGGCCCGTCGTGTGGGGCAAGCAGAGGCGGGCTGCTTCGCCCGCCGCAGGCGTGATGCGGTTAGGGAGGCCCGCGGCGTTTGAGATCAGCACATTCTGCCGTCTGAATCTCCCTCGCCTGCACGGCAACTCCCTCTGTTGAAGATAAAGCGAGCGCGGAGCGAAGGTTCAACCTGGGTTCATCAGGCGATTATAAGACTGGGGTGAGCGACGGGATTCGAACCCGCGACATCCAGATCCACAGTCTGGCGCTCTACCAGCTGAGCTACGCTCACCGTTCGAAGGCGCGCAAAAGCATGCCGTTGCTTCGTTGTAGCATCCAGCGAGGCGGCGTGTCAACGCAACCGCAATGGGGAGAGCTGAAACAGACTGGCAGGGCGCGGCATTGGTCGCGGTTTGTGCGCTTTGTACTTGATACTGCATACCCATGCGCTACAACAACATCTTGGAAGCGATTGGCCACACGCCCCTGGTCCGACTGCATCGCCTGCCGCGGGATTCCAAGGCCGAGGTGTGGGCGAAGTGCGATTACCTGAACCCCGGTGGGAGTGTCAAGGACCGCATCGGCGTCGCCATGATTGAAGACGCGGAACGGCGGAGACTGCTCCAACCCGGAGGGACGATCGTCGAGGGTACTTCAGGGAACACGGGGATGGGGCTGGCGCTCGTTGCGGTTGTCAAGGGTTACAAGGCCATCTTTACCATGGCGGACAAGCAGTCCAAGGAGAAGGTCGATGTGCTCAAAGCGCTCGGGGCGGAGGTCATCGTGTGTCCCACCGCCGTACCGCCCGAGGATCCGCGCAGCTATCATTCCGTGGTAGATAAACTGGCGCGGGACGTCCCCGGCGCCTATCATCCCAACCAGTATTCCAACCCAGTGAACCCGGAAATCCACTATCGCACCACCGGCCCCGAAATTTGGGAGGATACGGAGGGCCGCATCACCCATTTCGTGGCCGGAATGGGCACCGGCGGCACGATTACTGGTGTGGGCCGGTATCTCAAGGAGAAGAATCCCCGCATCCGAATCATTGGCGCCGATCCGGTCGGCTCGATCCTGTACGACTTTTTCCATGCAGGTCAACTTCCAGCGGCGGAGCCATACAAAGTGGAAGGCATCGGCGAGGATTTCATACCCAGCACGCTGGATTTTAGCGTGATTGACGACGTGAAGCGGGTCACTGATAAAGAATCGTTTCTCTGGACGCGCCGGCTGGCGCGCCTCGAAGCCCTGTTTGCTGGAGGCTCGGCGGGAACGGCAATGGCCGCCGCCATGCAGGTCTTGCCTTCCCTGAAGGAGGGCGACTGCATGGTAGTATTCATTCCGGACAGCGGCACGCGTTATCTGGGCAAGATTTACAACAACGAGTGGATGAAGGACAACCGATTCCTGGAATCATCCGTGCCCCTGACCGCCGCCGAGATTGTGCGGGCTAAAACCGCGATGGGCGGCACCGGCGAATTGATCGTCGCCGCGCCGGCCGAGACTATCGCTCAGGCCCTCCACCGCATGCAGGCCCACGACTTCTCGCAGTTACCCGTCTTCGAGGACGGCCGTCCCGTCGGGGCGGTTTATGAGGATGACATCTTGAATTTGGCGCTCGAAGGCAGGGACTTGACGAAGGTGGTCGTGCGCGAAGTCATGGGAGAACCGTTTCCCGTGGTACAACCGGCAACCGCCATCGACCACATTACCGTCAACATTACCCGCCAATGTCCCGCGGTGTTTGTGGAGCTCGGTCGCGGACACTTCGAGATTTTGACCAAGTACGATCTGCTCCACGCCGTCGCCAGGGCTGTAGACCGCTGAGCGGATAGAGCGGCCGCCGCCGATCCTCTGGCACGCTGTCATCCTCGCCATCGGCTTGACACATCCGCGCGGTGAAACGGCTTTGCGTCCAGAAAACCCGCTGTGGCGAAATTGCCCTCCGCTCGGGGCCCGCTAGCGTGACCAGAGAGAGGCTTTGAGCTCGCCAAGTGCAGCCACGGACGACCCGAGCTGCTTCGGGCGCCAAAGACCATCGAAGTGGCGATTTGTCAATGACTTGTATCACCAAGGCCAGCTCCGATGATACCGGGACGCGTATGTCGAGAATGGCATCATCCGGCCTAAAGTACCTGGAATGCTGCCCCGTCGACAATTTGCCCCTGCCCGCCTACAATCAGGAATCGTTATGATCCACGAAGTGATTCCGGTCGGCTGGCTACAGTGCAACTGCTCGATTGTGGGCGACGAAGCGAGCGGCGAGGCGGTGGTGATCGACCCCGGCGATGAGATCGAGCACATCCAGGAAGTCCTACGGCGACATAACCTTCGCGTGCGGTACATCATTGCCACGCACGCGCACATCGACCACGTCGGCGGAATCGAGAAGCTCCAGAAGGCCACCGGGGCGGCCGTCGGGCTGCACGCCGCCGATTTGCCTCTTTACCGTAACTTGGCGGCCCAAGCCGCTTGGCTGGGCGTGAAACCGCCCGGAACGGTTGTCATCGACCAAATTCTTAAAGAGGGGGACAGGCTTCGTGCCGGGCCGCTTTCTTTGGAGGTTTTCCATACCCCCGGACACTCTCCCGGCAGCCTCTCACTCTATTTGGAGGGCGAACAACCCCGAATCTTTAGTGGCGACACACTGTTTCAGGGAAGCGTTGGCCGAACGGATCTCTGGGGTGGATCGTACGAGCAGCTCTTGCGTTCGATTGCCGGCACCTTGTTTCTTTTTCCCGATGAGACGCCGGTCTTTCCCGGTCACGGCCTGGCCACCACGATCGGCCGGGAGCGGGAGAGCAATCCATTTCTGCGGAATTTTTCCCAAAGCCGGTGAAAGCGTGACTTCGGCCGTTTAGTAACGACCCGCGAGGTCTTAAATTCTTCTGGGCTGGTCCGCCGACCGGCTCTGTGAGCTGTTCTTTCAACGTGGGTTATTAGAATCGCCGCGCGGGTTACCGGATGGAGAATTGGAAGGCCGCCAAATTGGATGGTTTGTCTCTTTACAACGCGTCACCAGCGTGTCATATTGGATCCATCTCGATGGTAACAGTTGCATGGGCGTGGCAAACCCCTTCTGCGGGGATGGGATGTGGATAACGCTCGATACCGGATTACCGCGGCCGCTATACGCTCAGATCCGCGATCAGATCCGCCAGCGGATCATGTCCGGCGCCCTCAATCCGGGCGACCGACTGGAGCCCAGTCGCGAACTGGCCCGCCAGCTTGGGGTTCACCGCACAACCGTGGGCAACGCTTATGCGGAACTGGAGGCAGAGGGGTTGATCGCGGGAACCGTCGGTCGGGGCACTTTCGTCTCGCCGCTGGCCGAAACGGTTCGGCGCGCCAGACGGGAAGGGGCGCAGGAGCGCTCCGATTCGTTTTGGGACAGCCTTCTCGACCGCGAGCCGCAAGACGATTCACTCGGGCGGCTGGTGTCGAGCGTTTATGAGCCGGGGGTGATTTCATTCGCTATCGCGCACGGCTCCGATGAGCTGATCTCGGTCGATCGGGTGCGTCGGGCGATCGACGCCGTGCTGCGGCGTGAGGGTCCGGCACTGCTCCGATACGGTTCGAGCGGTGGCTACCGACCGCTCCGGCACTATATCGAGGGCTGCATGCGTCGTGCCGGAATCTCCGTGGAAGCGGAGCAGATCCTTATTACCAGCGGGTGCCAGCAATCGCTGGACCTGCTGCGCCGGTCACTGGTCGCTTCGGGCGACGTGGTGGTGTCAGAGAATCCCACTTATCCTGGCCTGTGGAACGCTTTTCAGTCCTCAGGCGCGCGGCTGATCGGAGTTCCGGTCGGGGAGGACGGCCTGGACCTCGATCATCTGCTGGCCGTGCTGGAACGCACTCGCGTCAAACTGATCCTGGTGAGCCCGACCTTCCAGAATCCGACCGGTCGTACGATGTCGATCGAGGCCCGCCGGCGTCTATTGGAGATTGCGCGGCGCTTTCGGGTACCGATTGTCGAGGAGGACATTTACGGTTGGCTGCGGTACCGAGGCCGCGAGATGCCGCCTCTTAAGGCGTTAGACACGCTGGGCTTGGTGATCTACGTCAACAGCTTCTCGAAGGTCGGTTTCCCCGGATTGCGGGTGGGCTGGATCGTGGCCTCGCGACGGGTCATCGAACGGTTGCGCTGGGCCAAGCAGCACGCGGATTTGCACACCAACGTTCTCGGGCAAGCGGCGCTCGACGAGCTGGGCCGCCGCGGTTGGCTCGATAGACTATTGCGCCGAACCAGAAGGCTATACGAACACAAGCTTGACGCCTTGTGCGACGCTCTGCGGCGGCATTTTCCGCCTGAGGCCCGTTGGACTGACCCGCAAGGGGGAATGTCAGTGTGGGTGGAACTACCGCCGGGGACGGATGCCGGGGACTTATTGGTCAAAGCCCGCGACCGAGGGGTGATTTTTGCGCCCGGACGCTACTTCTACTTCCAGGACGTCAGGCATCATGCTTTCCGGCTCTGCTATAGCTCGCTCACCGACGACCAGATTGAGCGGGGAGTGGGCGTGCTAGGAAGTTTACTGAAGGAGGAGATGGGCAAGACCGGCAAATCGTCAACCGGTGCGGCCGAATTAGCTTTGGTTTAGCGCTGAGGCCGGGGCGTGGTTCGAGCCGCGAACCGGGGGTTGAAGGATCCAGCGGTCAAAGGGGAGGTCCTATGTGGGAATACGACGAAAAAATGAAGCTGAAAATCGGATTGGCGGAGATGCTGAAGGGCGGGGTCATTATGGACGTGACGACGCCCGAACAGGCCAGGATCGCCGAGGAAGCGGGAGCCTGCGCGGTCATGGCCCTTGAACGGGTGCCCGCGGATATCCGCAAGGAAGGCGGCGTCGCGCGCATGGCCTCGGTGAAGATCATTAAAGACATTATGGCTGCGGTGACCATTCCGGTGATGGCCAAAGCGCGCATTGGCCACTTTGCCGAGGCTCAGGTTCTCGAGGCGATCGGGGTGGACTACATTGACGAAAGCGAAGTGCTGACTCCCGCTGACGAAGAGCACCATATTAACAAGTGGCCTTTCAAGGTGCCCTTCGTCTGCGGTGCCCGCAACCTAGGCGAGGCCCTGCGGCGCATCGGAGAGGGCGCGGCCATGATCCGCACCAAAGGCGAAGCCGGCTCGGGGAACATTGTGGAAGCCGTCCGTCACCTGCGCGCCATCACCGGCGAAATTCGTCAGTTGACGGTGCTCCGAGAGGAAGAACTGATGGCCAAAGCCAAGGAGCTGGGCGCGCCGCTCGAAATCGTGAAGTGGGTGGCCACGAACGGCAAGCTGCCCGTGCCGAATTTTTCGGCCGGTGGCATTGCGACTCCCGCTGACGCCTCACTGGTGATGCAGCTCGGCGCCGAAGCTGTGTTCGTGGGGTCGGGCATCTTCAAGTCCTCAGACCCCGCAAAGCGCGCCCGCGCCATCGTCCACGCCACGACCCATTACCACGAGCCGCACGTTGTGGCCGAGTGCTCAGAAGACCTGGGTGAAGCCATGCGGGGGATCGACGTTTCGAAACTGGATCAGAAGGAGTTACTGCAGACACGAGGATGGTAGAGGGATCGCTGCCGGCAGTCGGTGAGCAAGCCGGTGAGAATCCAGCGAGCACGAAAGGAGGCACGATGCCGATTCGGCATGCAGAAGCGGAATGGAAAGGCAATCTTACGGAAGGTCAAGGTCACATGAAGATCGGGACGTCCTACGACGGTCCGTTTTCGTTCAAATCCAGAATGGAACAGGGCCCGGGTACCAACCCCGAGGAGCTGATCGCCGCCGCGCACTCGGGCTGTTTCTCGATGGCCTTGTCAGCCGGGCTGGCGAAGGCCGGATTTTCGCCAAGGCGCGTCCACACCACGGCCGCGGTGCACTTCGACAAGGTGGGGGACGGGTTCGCCATTACCAGCATCGACTTGAACACTGACGCGGAAGTCCCCGGCATTGACAACGCCAAGTTCCAGGAGCTCGCCGAGAGCGCCAAGAAGGGCTGCCCGGTCTCGAAGGCGCTGGCAGGAACGACGATCAACCTGAAGGCGACGCTGGCAAGCGCAGCCGACTGAACGGGGGCGGTCGGTTCTCGGGAGGCGCCGGTCGCGGGCCGAGACGACAATCCCCGAGCCGGGACCGGAGGGAGCTGGAACGGCGTAACCATGAAGAACGGCGGCAAACGAATCGGGATACTCGCGCTGCAGGGTGATTTCGCCCTGCACGCCCGCATGCTCGATCGCCTGGAGGCGCCGTGGAAACTCGTCAAGCATGTGCCGGACCTGGATGAGATCGGCGGTCTCATTCTGCCGGGTGGCGAGAGCACGACGATGCTCAAATTCTTCGGTGAGGAGGGATGGGGCGAGGCGATTCGACGCTTCGCCGCGCAAGGCAAGCCTCTTTTCGGGACCTGCGCGGGCACGATCTTGCTGGCCAGCGAGGTGCTGAATCCTCCCCAGGAGCGGTTGGGCCTGATTGACATCACCGTGGAGCGCAATGCGTATGGGCGCCAGGTTGACAGTTCCGTGCGCTATGGAGATTGCCCCGAGCTTACCGATCACCCGTTGGAGATGGTGTTTATTCGGGCGCCGATCATTCGGCGTGTGGGCGCCGGGGTACGGGTGCTCGGTCGCGCCGAAGGCCTGCCCGTGCTCGTGGAACAGGGCAGCGTGCTGGCGGCCACCTTTCATCCCGAGCTCACCGAGGATGAGACCGTCCATCGGTATTTTTTGCGAAAGGTCTAGACGAGATCGCCGGAACGGCTGAGGGTGCCCGCTGGCGAGGCTGAAGCCTTGCTGGGCGGGCGGCAGCTCATGTTTCGGGAGGAACGCATGCGGGAACACGCCGATCATCACGATGCGGAACTGTTGCTGCGCCTGTACGAGTTGCGGCGCGAAGAAAAACTGCGCCGGGCGCGCGAGTGGTTTTCTCAGCAGTTCCGGGCCGAGTCGCTCGAAGATTTATTCAACCGCTACCCGTTTGGTTCGCCCGAAAACACGTATCTTCGCATGACGCTCGGCTACTGGGAGATGGCGGCGTCGATTGTCAATCGCGGGCTGATCGTCGACGATCTCTTCTTCGAGAATAACTCCGAGCTTTGGATGGTATGGACGAAAATCGCCCACTTGATGTCGCGATGGCGCGACTGGTTCAAGAATCCTCACCTGTACGAAAATCTGCAAACTCTGGCCGGGAAATACGAGAAATGGATGGAAGGGCGCTCTCCTGGAGCGCTGGCCGTGCTCAGCGAGCGGTGGAAGGAGCCGGCCGCCGGGCGACAGTAATGGAGGGGCCCCCGGCCAGGAGATCGACAGGCTAGCCGTTCATCCCGCGGCCGATCCGCCGGCGCTCGTTCATAAGCCGTTGACAATCTCGCGCCCCAGTCGTATATGTAGCGTGCTCCAGGTAGCTGGAAGCCGTTAGCGAAGCGGGACCAACCTGGAGGCGTCGGGCGCTTGGGCGCCGTGCCAGGCGGTTTCGTGAAAGGAGGTCGCCCCCGTGAAAATCAAGGTCAAGGTGAACGGCGCGTGGCGCGAAGACGAGGTGGAACCGCGGCTGCTATTGGTGCATTACTTGCGCGATGTGGCGGGGCTGACGGGAACGCATATCGGCTGCGAGACCTCCATCTGCGGAGCTTGCACCGTTCTGGTGAACGGCGAGGCCGTGAAATCGTGCACGCTCTTCGCGGTTCAGGCCGACGGAGCCGAGATTTTGACGATCGAGGGACTCGCGCCCGACGGCCAGCTCCACCCGTTGCAACAAGGCTTCTGGGAAGAACACGGCCTGCAATGCGGATTCTGCACGCCGGGAATGATCCTGGCCTCTTACCAGCTCCTGAAGCGCAATCCCCATCCGAGCCCGGAGGAGATTCGCCAGGGGCTGGAAGGAAACCTGTGCCGCTGTACGGGCTACCAGCATATTGTCAAGGCGGTCGAATGGGCCGCCGCAAGAATGAGTTCCTGAGCGCGCCGCTGGCCGCAACGGTGAGAGAGGGGAAGCGTCCAGCCTGCGGAAGGAGTTCGACATGGCCACTCCATTGTTAGGACAGCGCGTGAAACGGAAAGAAGACCCGCGGCTGATTCAGGGACGCGGCCACTACGTTGACGACATCCAGCTTCCCGGCATGCTGCACATGGCTTTCACGCGCAGCCTCCACGCCCACGCTCGGATCGGGTCGATCAGGGTGGCGGCGGCCAAAGCAGCCCCAGGCGTCGTGGCGGTGTACACCGGCCAAGACATTCAAGGCCAGCTCGGCTGGGTACCGTGTGCGGCAGGGATCGAAGGCTTGAAAGTTCCCCGGCATTCGTGCCTGGCGATCGATAAGGTGTGTTACGTGGGTGAGCCCGTGGCGGCGGTGGTGGCCGCCAGCGGTTACGCGGCGCGCGATGCTGCCGACTTGATCGAAGTCGATTACGAACCCTTGCCGGCGGTGGTGAATCCGGAAAAGGCGCTCGCCAAGGAGTCTCCGGTCATACATGAGGAGCTGGGCGACAATGTGGCCTTTGTGGCCAAGCTGGCGGGCGGCGACTGCGCATCGCTTGAGGCGGACAAAACTCTGAAGGTCATCAAGGCGCGATTCATCAACCAGCGTCTGGCGCCGGTGTCGATGGAGACGCGCGGCGTGGTGGCGAATTACTCGCCCGGCGAAGACCTATTAACGGTGTGGTCGTCAACCCAGGTGCCGCATATTCTCAAGACTCAGCTCGCCATCATGAACAGTCTCGACGAGGCGCGCTGCCGCGTGATTGCGCCCGAGGTGGGCGGAGGTTTTGGGAGCAAGCTGAATGTGTACGGAGAGGAAGGGATGGCTTGCTTGGCCTCCCGCCGATTGGGGCGGCCGGTGAAGTGGATCGAGGGGCGCCGCGAGAATCTGCAAGCCACGATTCACGGGCGCGATCAAATCAACGAGCTGGAGGTTTACGTTCGGCCGGACGGCAAGGTGGTGGGCCTGAAGTGCTCGATCATCGCCGATCTAGGCGCCTACCACCAGTTGCTGACGCCCGCCATCCCGACCCTGACCGCGTTGATGATCCTGGGGTGCTACAACATCCCCAACGTGTTCGTGCAGACGACCGGGGTCTTCACCAACAAAATGGCGACCGACGCCTATCGCGGCGCCGGCCGGCCGGAAGCGACCTACATCATCGAGCGGGTGATGGACCTGGTCGCTCATGAGCTCAACATGGACCCGGTCGACGTCCGGATGAAGAACTTCCCATCGCCGGACGACTTTCCGCTCGCGCTCCCCACCGGGGTGACGTACGACACGGCCAACTATCAGAGGTCGTTGAAGAAGGTTTTGAAGGCGGCGGGTTACTCGCGGTTGCGGAAGGAACAGGAGCGGCTGCGGAAAAAGGGCAAGTATCTCGGCATTGGTCTTTCCACCTATGTTGAAATCTGCGCCATGGGACCTTCCAGCCGCATGCCGGCCGGCGGGTGGGAATTCGGCGAGGTCCGAATCGATCCGACGGGCAAGGTTACGGTGCTGAGCGGAACGTCGCCTCACGGTCAGGGGGAAGAGACGAGCTTTGCTCAGATTGTCGCCGACGGCTTGGGAATCCCTTATGACGACGTAACCGTATATCACGGCGATACGTTTCAGGTTCCGATGGGTATTGGGACGTTTGGGAGCCGCACGACGGCGGTCGGTGGCACGGCTATTTACCAGGCCATGGGGCGTCTCAAGAAGAAGATGGCGCGGATCGCGGCTCACCAGCTGGGGGTAAAACCCGGCGAGCTGGTATTCAGGGACCGCCGGATCGAGACCGAAGACGGTCAAAAGTCGATCGGTTTTGCCGAGGTGGTGGCCGAGGCGATTTTCGCCAAACAGCTTCCGCCGGGAATCGATCCCGGACTCCATGAACACTCCGTCTTCGAGCCGTCAAACTATACTTTCCCCTTTGGCGCGCACGTGGCGGTGGTCGAGGTGGATGGAGAGACAGGGGAAATCCGATTGCGGAATTACTACGCCGTGGACGATTGCGGGCGCGTGCTCAATCCCATGCTGGTAGACGGACAGATTCACGGCGGAGTCGCGCAGGCCGTCGGGCAGGCCCTTTGGGAAGAACTGGTTTATGACGAAAACGGCCAACTCATCACCGGCTCGCTGATGGATTACGCTGTGCCCAAGGCTCACCAGTTCTGCTGGTTCGAAACCCAGAATACCGAGACCCGGACGCCGGTGAACCCACTAGGCGTCAAGGGCGTCGGCGAGGCCGGCACGATCGGCGCCACGCCGGCCGTGGTCAATGCCGTGGTCGACGCGCTCAAACCCTTCGGCGTGCGGCACATCGACATGCCTCTCAAGCCGGAGAAGATTTGGCGCATCCTGAAGCAAGGGGTGAGAAACTGAGACGGGTGGGCTGATCAGGTCATTCGATCACCGGGTCCTTGGACCGCCCAGCGGGGGCTTTGCGGGTCCGAAGGGCCTGATCATTCCGGCCATCGATTTTCCTGATTAGGTCGACCGATGCCACGAGGAGACGGCTGCTCATGATCCCTCAATCTTTTGAATATCACGCTCCGCGGACGGTGGCCGAAGCGTCAAGCTTGCTGGCTAGGCTAGGCAGCGACGGCAAGATTCTGGCCGGGGGTCACAGCCTAGTGCCGATGATGAAGCTGCGGCTGGCCGCACCCAAGCACATCGTGGATATCGGCCGCATTGCCGAGCTGGCCCACATCCGCGAGGAAGACGGAACCATCCAGATCGGCGCGCTGGCCACGCACTTTAACATTGAATCCTCGCCGCTGCTGAAAGACCGATGCCCGCTCCTGGTGGAGACGGCGCGGGAAATTGGCGACGTGCAGGTGAGAAACAGGGGCACGATCGGCGGCAGCCTCGCTCACGCTGATCCGGCGGCGGACTGGCCCGCCGCGATTCTGGCGCTCGGGGGAGAGATCCTGGCCGTCAGCGCGCGCGGTGAGCGGCGGATTCCAGCCCGGGATTTTTTCCTCGACGTGATGACCTCGGCGCTGGAATTCGACGAGATCCTGACAGCGATACGGGTGCCCGCTCTTCCCGCGCGAGGAGGAGACGCGTACCTGAAGCTCCATCACCCGGCTTCCGGCTTTGCGGTCGTGGGAGTGGCGGCGCGCGTCCTGTTGAACGCTCAAGGGGCGGTGCAAGAGGCCGCAGTGGGAATTACGGGCGTAGCCCCGAAGGCTTATCGCGCCACGGGCGTGGAAGCGGCGCTGCGAGGGAAGTCGCCGAGTGCGAGGCACATCGAGGCCGCGGCCAGTCACGCCGCCGACGGTATCGAGGTAAACTCTGATCTTTACGCTTCCGCGGATTATCGCCGCCATTTGGCCGCGATTTACACCCGCCGCGCCCTAGAGAGA
>CADDZC010000005.1:37500-100180 GCA_902812365.1 Acidobacteriota bacterium
CAAAGAGCGTTTAAGTCCGAAGCTGTTCAGCCCGGCGCCCCCTGACCGGAGGCAAAGACAGCCTTGCCGAGCACGAGAGGTTCGCCAACGCTTCCAGCCGGCCCCTCTCGACCCAGCAGCTTATGACTCTGTGGGGTTATTGCCCTGCCAGAGCAATTATTAATACTAGCAGGTGGAGCGCGTTTGTCAAGAGGGCATTTTGGTGGCATTTTGTCGTGGGGCCGGAATGCGTTTCAGCCCGCCTTCGCCGTGCGGAGCTCGAAAGGCAGCCTCGCCTAGTCCCCAAGCTTACTCTATGATGGGAAGCCATGGATAAATTCCGGATCCACGGCGGGGTGCCGCTCTCCGGGACCGTGGTGATCCGCGGCGCCAAGAACGCCGCGCTGCCGGCCATGGCGGCGGCGCTGCTAACCGGCGAGCGCGTGGTGCTGCACAACGTCCCGCGCGTGCGCGATATTGCCACCTTGCGCAGCTTGCTGGACGAACTGGGCGTGGATTCGTCCATCGCTCATGAGGAGTATGGCAACCGGGTGGAGATCGAAGCCCGCCAGCTCATCAGTCCTGTGGCTCCCTATGAGCTGGTGAAACAGATGCGCGCTTCGGTGCTGGTGCTGGGCCCCCTGCTGGCGCGGTTCGGACATGCGCGCGTCTCGCTGCCAGGCGGATGCGCGATCGGTGCGCGTCCTATCAATCTGCACCTCAAAGGGCTGGAGCGATTGGGCGCCACTATCACCATGGATCACGGCTACATCGACGCCCGCGCCGAACGCCTGCGCGGGGCCGCTTTTCATTTCGACACCATTTCCGTTACCGGCACCGAAAACCTGATGATGGCCGCCTCGCTGGCGGAGGGCACTACGGTACTCGAAAACGCCGCCCTCGAACCCGAGGTGCAGGACCTGGCCTGCCTGCTGAACGCCATGGGCGCGCGCATCCAGGGGGCGGGCACCAGCCGAATCACCATCGAAGGGGTCGGCCGGTTGCACGGCACTGAACACACGATCATCCCCGACCGCATTGAGGCCGGAACGTTCATGGTGGCCGCGGTCATCACCCGGGGATGCCTGCGCCTAGAACGGGTCCGGACCCAGCACCTGACGGCAGTGATCGCCAAGCTGGAGGAGAGCGGCGCGAAGGTGAGCCCGGGTCCGCCGTCCGGCGCCGGGCAGGCGTTCGACACTCTCACCGCCGAATTGCCCGGCGGTCTCACGGCTGCGGACGTCACCACGCGCGAGTATCCCGGCTTCCCTACGGATATGCAGGCGCAGTATATGGCTCTGATGACCCAGGCCTCCGGATCGTCGGTGATCACCGAGACTATCTTCGAGAACCGCTTCCTCCACGCCCTCGAGCTGGTGCGCATGGGCGCCGACATCACGGTAGACGGACGGCGCGCGGTGGTAAGAGGTCCCACGCCGCTCAGCGGTGCCAACGTGCAGGCGTCCGACCTGCGGGCCAGCGCCTCACTCGTCTTGGCAGGACTGGCCGCCGAAGGTGAGACGGTAATCGACCGCGTCTATCACATCGACCGTGGCTACGAGCGGATCGAGCAGAGGCTGGCACAGGTGGGCGCCCGAATCCAACGCATCTCGGAGGATTGAGGCAAGGCGCTGCGTGCTACCCAACCCGCGCTGCCCAACTGAGCGATACCTTCCCTTGGATGTTGAATCCTAAGAGCTGCGCAACCCGTTCTTTAGAGCAACCGGATAGCAACCGATGAGTTGCCGGATCCGCCCACGCCAACGATATCGTTGACCTGGACAGGAACTCTCTGCGCGTGATCCACCTTTCGCAGGGTCAGCCCCCGCCTCCCTCCTCATCGGCTCCCTCCCCTTGACCGACCGGGAAGAGCTTTCGAGATTTCCGGAAACCTAAGGCGCCCTCCTGGCTTGGCCATCTCGATGGCGGGGGGCGTGGATGGTTCAGGCTCGTGTTCCCCCGGAATGGTGGTTCAGACGAAAAATGTCCCTGTTCAGGTCTTATTCATTGTCAACATTGTGCAATTCGTGCCGACCGTAGAAGGCCTTCTCTCACACGGCTGCGTCCGTGCTTTTGACGAAACGAACCGGATATATTGTTGAAAATTCGAGGTTGGGGTCACAAAGACGTGCGCGCGGAAGGCGTCCCTTGGAGAGCCGGCGGCTAGGGCCCGGTCCGCCAAATGGGAGCAAGCCCTCGTTCCGGGGCATGGCTGGCACCCAGTTGATCCTCAGCCCGGGAAGGCTGAAAAGCTGCAAACTGAGCGCGGGGAGTACCCGGCGGGCGCCGCCACATGTTTGTCAAGTGCCATTTTCCCGCAGCGCCGGGCGCTCTGCTTTCCAGCTTGACACGCCTTTCAGGGGGGCCCTACAATGCCAGAGAGAAGAGGAAAGTAAGGTGCTCCTTGGAACTGGACGACAATTTTAAGCGCCTCGTGAAAGAGCTTGGGCAGGCCATCAACGAGTCATTGGCTGAATCAGACAAGATCTCTGAAGTGATGGGCCGCATTCGGGCTGCCGGGTACGACCTGTTCCTGGTGCTGGAAGTTACCATCGGTTTTAATAAGCGGGGTGAGGAGAATCTGATTCACCGTCAAAAGCTCAGCAGCCCCGAGCGACGCAGCAAGCGGGAGTTTCGTCTGACGAGCCAGGACGCCCAATTCCTGCGCGCCCTCAAGATTGCTGTCGACGACGACAAGCTCTGACGCGATGGGTCCGCTCTCTGGGAGCCCCTTGCCCAGGCCGTGCCAGCCTAAGCCTTGAGGCCGCGACCGGAGAAAGCAGTATGCCGGAGCCGCTGCGACTCCCCGCCGTAGCAGGCCGGTTCTATCCCCTCGACAGTGCCAGCCTAGCACGAGACCTGGATGCCTACCTAAGAGTCCAGGAGCCACCAGCTCCCCAGGCGAAGGACGCGGTGGCCTGCATGGTGCCGCATGCTGGCTACATGTACTCGGGGCATGTGGCCGGCGAGGTCTACCGGCGGCTTGCGCCCTGCGATTCGTGCATCGTGCTCGGCCCCAACCATTTCGGGCGGGGCAGGGCAGCGTTGGCGCTGATTTCACACGGGTCCTGGGTGACACCACTGGGAAAGGTGGAAATCGACGAGGACCTCTGCAAGCTGCTTGTGCAGGGCTGCCCCCAAGTGGAGGAGGACCCTGAGGCACACGCCGGTGAGCATTCGCTGGAGGTGCAGATACCGTTTCTGCAGAGGGTCTTCCGGTCCTTCAGGTTGGTTCCCGTGGCTGTAGGTGCTGGCCGCTATGACGTACTGGAGTCGCTGGGCCATGGGGTAGCGCACGCCGTTCGGAACGCCGGCAAGAGCGTGCTGATTGTGGCCTCCACTGACTTGAATCACTACGAGCCCGACGAGCCGACGCGAATCAAAGACCGCAAGGCCATCGACCGCATTCTGGCCTTGGACCCTCAGGGCTTGTACGAGGTCATCGCCCGCGAGGATATTTCGATGTGCGGATTCGGGCCGACCATAGCCATGCTGGTAGCTGCCCGGGAGCTGGGCGCCAAGCGGGCTGAGTTGGTAAAGTACGCCACTTCTGCCGACACCAGCGGCGATCGTAGCGCAGTGGTGGGCTACGCGGGTATTATTGTGTCGGCGTAGTGGTTCGGCGCAATGCCGAACGGAGGTGGGCGCGGAGGGGTGGCCGGTCCCAGGGAGAAGGGGGGCGTTTCCTAACCAAGGTTTACGGGCTGGCTCCTGGTTACGTGCGCCGGCGTGGCGCGGCCATGGTCGCCTTGCCGACGCGCACGGGCTCCCGCCGTTCGACGCCTTCATTTTTCAGAATCGCCCATGGTACGTCACATCATCAGCAAGGAACTGAAGGACTGCGTCTACGGCTACCGCTCTGTGGTTGTGTTTGTGCTCGCTGTGTCGCTGTTTGCTATCTCCACGGCTACCGGGGCGCACGAATATACCACGCGGCTGCAAGAATACCGGCGGGCCGAAGCCCAGGTTCGCGAGCAAGTACGGGCAGCACAAAGCTTCTACGACTTCGCCTCGAACAGTCTCAACTTCAGCAAGCCGCCGCTGGTTCTGGGCGTGCTAGTGAGCGGGGCTGACTACTTCGCCCCTCAGGTCTATGCCTTCAATCTGTACGATCCGCCCCGCCCCCAGAGCAGTCCGACAGCCGAAAGCCCGGACGGCGCCGTGTTCGGCTCGCTGGACTTGGCGTTTATCGTCGAAGTGGTGCTGGGCCTGGCCGCCTTGCTGTTCACGTTTTCCATGGTCTGCGGGGAGAAGGAAACCGGTACTCTTAAGCTCCAGTTGGCCAACGCCCTGCCCCGGGACACGCTGCTGCTGGGCAAATTGCTCGGCAACCTTCTAGGCTTGCTGATACCCGTCACGCTGGCCTTCCTCATCGACTGCCTGCTATTGGCCACACTACCCGGCATCGCACTCTCAGGGACGGACGTGCTTCGCATTGCCCTGCTAGGGGTTAACTTTGTGCTCTACCTCGTGGTGCTCTTCGCCTTGGGAGCCTGGGTTTCCACCCTTACCACCCGCAGCACCACTTCGTTTGCGTTATGTCTAATGGCGTGGGTCCTGCTCGTGGCCATCCTGCCCAAGCTCTCGCTGGTGGCGGCGCGGCAGCTTTCACCTTTAGGCTCGTTGGCCGACTACGAGATGAAGAAAGTACAGATCGGCCGCGAAGGGACCATCAAGTTTCAGGAGGCCTTGCGGCAATACTCCGCCACTCACAATGGGCAGTCACCGCCGCGCCTGGTTTACGAAGAACTGGTGGCTCCCGTACGCACGTGGCAGAACCAGGAGTTTAACCGCCTGGCGCAAGATTATGAGCAGCGGCGCCAACGCCTGGCTCGCACGGCCCTCCTCCTGTCGCGGCTGACGCCGGCGGGTTCGGCCTCTTTTGCCGCCATGTGCCTGGTTGGAACCAGCCTCGATCGCGACTTCCGCTTTCGAGCGGCACTGGATGAGTACCGCGACGAGGTCACAAGCTACTACGACAACAAGCGCCGCACCGTAGACCCCGGCCCCGAAGAAGGCACCGTCTCCTTCACCGATTTGCCTTCCTTTGAGTTTCGGGAGGAACCGCTTTCCGCAGCGCTCGATCGCGCCTTACCGGATTTCGGCTTGCTCGCGGCCTGGTCACTGGTTCTCTTCGTCGCGGCGTACTTCAGGTTCGCGAGGTATGACGTGCGCTAGGGGTGCAAAAATCCAAGAGCCAGCGTCCCGGGGCTGAGCCGGAATCACCAAGTATGCAGGGAGGGGATTCTGAGAGGTTTGCCCGTGGCCTCCTGATCAGTGGTGCGGAGTCACCCCTCCGCCACCATGGGCAATGCTGCCACCACCGATCGCTCCTCCACCGGTGCGGTGAACGCTTCCACCGAAGACGTCGCCATGCGAAACAGGAGGCGCGCTGTGTGCGCCGGTAGTGCCGCCCATCCTGCCTGCAGCGCCGACTCGGGATGCTTCGCTCGGCGGCCAGTTATGCACAGGATTACGCAACGGCGTACTGCTTTGGGCGGTCGAGCTCGCCGGAAGCTGCGAGCGGATCGGCGCCGGTCGCACCCAGCCCTCTCGAGTTGTCCGGGCGAGCGGTGCGGCTGGGCCGAGTACTTGTGGACCCCGTGCAGCTGGCAGCCTCACGCCGACCATTTCACCCGGCAAGCGGGCCATCAGCGTTGGCCTGATGGAGGGAGACCGAACGGCCTGGCCTCGCGTCGGATCCACAGCCAGCACACTCGAAGGGCCAACGGGCCTTCCCGTGCGAATGACGTCCGTGGTCACGGCCGTCACGCATCCTTTGGTCATCAGGCAGCTTCCGCCCGCGCCGGCCGGTGCCCAGCCGATCCAGCCTGGCCCCTGATACCACGTCACCAAGGCCGGGCTCCAGGTGTCGAAGCCGCCAGGAATCCAGACCCAGCCAAAGACGGGATCAAACGTCCATGTGCCGTAATGGAAGGGCAACCATCCCCAGGGTTCGGCGGCAACCCAGGTGTAGCCCCAGTTGGGATACCACACCCAGCGTCCGCAGGAATAAGGTGCCCATCCGAGGCCCACGGCCGGAGCCCAACCGTAGCCTATACCAGGAAAGTAAGACCAAGTTCCGTAATTGTAGAGATCGCTCCACCCATAGTACGTATTCCCCACGTCTGCAGAGTAAGGGGATGGCGGCCGGTTCTCGGCTGAAAGCTTGTCGCGTGAGGAGGCCCACTCGTCCCAGCTATCGCGCGTAATGCCATGCGTGATGTTGTACGCCTCATCCGAGCCGGCCTCGTACTCCAATACCTTATTTTTGGCCAGCTCTACGGTTCCGCGCGGACCAGCGAATTCGACAGAACCCTTGAACACTTCGACTCGCAGTGCCTCTTCACCCAAGTCGGCACGAAACTCGGCCTTGCCCTGAGGCGTCAGCGTAGCATCCGCCACCTTCACCTCATAGACGTCGTCGCGCTCCGGCGTTACATGGAAGGTGCCGTACCCATGCTCGAGGGTGAGCCGATTCACCTTGCCTCCAGAAGGAGCCAAAGAGAGCTCGGTGAAGACCAGAAGGGAATTCTCACCGATCCGGGCGGTCGATCCATTCTCGAACTCCACCTCGGCGAAGCTATCCTGATCGGTGGCCAGCTTGTAGCCTTCTTGAAGGGGAGTATTAACAGGGGCCTTCGACCACTCGGGTAGGTCAGGGCGTTGCAAGGTCACGGTACCCTCGGCAAAACTCAAGCGGACAATACGAACGTGGGTATTCCCTTGCGCCCATGCTCCCGCGAACGCCACCAGCCATACCCCTGGAAGCACGGATAACCATTTCCGGACTGTCATGATGCCACCTCCTGCCGAGCCGGGGCGCACGCAGCCACGGGCGGTGGTTGGCGTTCCGGCGAACCTTGTCAAGTTAATCCTACCACCGTGCACCCCTGCTAGCCAGCGAAAAGGTTCGTCTGGCCTGGACTCATTTCTGGATCAGTTTCGCGGAACCGGCCGTCCGTGTTATCCGCCAGAACGCCCCCTGCCTAATGCTCTCGATGCCCCAGTGGCTGCTTTGTCCCGTGCCCGCACCAAGCCTTGGATGAACCTTTTTGGCGCCGCCAGTCATCCACCAAGACGGACCCGAGCCGCCGACAAGCACCTGATGTGACGCGTCAGGTTGTCCCGCGGTCGGCGTCCGGAACGGCGGATAGGGTGGAGGTGACTGGTGAAGTTATCTCGATCAAGCGTGTGGGCTCTGGCATGCGTGGGGTTTTTGGCTGCAATACCTGCATTCGCTCAAGTGCGAGGCGGAGCGGTTACGCTGAGGTTCAGTGCTGCCTCGCCTCTGGTGGCCCTGCTGGCGGGGATCTTGATTTTGGTGTTCCCCCGCCTGCTAAATTACATCGTGGCCTTCTACTTAATCCTGATCGGACTGCTCGGCCTCTTCGGCTGAGGTAGCGGATAGCATCGTGGTGAAGGTGGGATTCTGGCAAGGGGAAGCAACGGCATAGCGCCGAGGTTCCCAGGCGGTCGAAAGCAAGTCAACGCGGATGGTGTGCAGGGTTGCGGGACAAAAAAGCCTCTGGCTTACCACCAGAGGCTTTCTGTGATCTTCTAAAAGTTAACTTGTCTTGGAAGGCTACTGAGGATTGGAAGAGGTGGAGCTGTCGCTCTTCTTCTCTTCCTTGGACTTCTTCGCCTTCTTCAATAAGTGGTGAGACTTCTTAGTCTTCTTGCCAGTCTCAGTTGTCTGGCTCTGGCTGCTCGAGGACGATTCCTGGCCGCCAGCGGGCTGGTTCTGAGCGAAGGCCGGCATCGCAAGGGTCAACGCCAGAGCAAAGGTAAACAGCAGCGTGAACAGCTTCTTCATAAGGTTGCAACCTCCATTGGGTTAGAACTACCCCCTCCCCCTATGCACCCGCAACTCCAAAGCCGAGGTCCGGCCGGACGCCTGGTGTAAGTGATGTATTCTGAAGGCGTAAGAAAATGATCGCAGGCTCGGGTGCCTGCGAGCGACCGGCAGCCAGAAAACCAGCCTACCCTTAAGATTACACGAAGTCGTATAACTGATACACCAAATCGGCAGACTTCTGCCCCGCCCAAGTGGTCGGGAGGCAGGGAGCCTGGGTTCCCGACGATGAGCAATGCTGAGGCGGAAGCCCAGCCCGGGTGGCGGCCGTCTCCGTTTGGAGCAACTATGAGACCGAGCCGAAGCTCACGCGTTTGCGGAATAGGGGTCGCCTTGCTGGCGTGGATGGGGATTGTGCTCCAGCTTTGCGTGGTAGCGGCTAACCCTGCCGCGCATAACGGGTCCCTGATCACCACGCTAATCAATTTCTTTGGCTTCTTCACGGTTCTGACCAATCTGCTCATCGCTATTGGGCTCACTCTGGCGCTAACGGCGCCCGCGACTTCCCCAGGAGCCTTCTTCTCCCGAGCCTCCGTACAGGCAGCCATGGCCGCTTATATCGCCCTGGTGGGAGGGGGGTACGCCTGGCTGCTTCGTCCTCTGTGGAACCCGCAAGGGGTACAAAAGCTTGCCGATGTGCTCTTGCACGATGTCGTCCCGGTTACCTACCTGGCGTACTGGTTGATCTTTGCTCCCAAGAGCAAGTTGGGCTGGCGCAACTTATCAGCGTGGGTCTTCTATCCCGTCACCTACCTGGTTTACACCCTGGTTCGAGGGGCGCACTCCGCCTGGTATCCCTATCCCTTCCTAGACGCCCGAGCTTTGGGTTACAGGACCGTAGCCTTCAACATCTTGGCGCTTGCAGTAACTTTTGTCGGCATTTCGGGTGTCGTCATAGCGCTCAGCCGCTTGAAAGCCTACAGTTTGTCCAGCGATTCGTAGTTGTTAGGAATGTTAGCGTTGTATAAACGCCGCGGTGATCTGCCCGGCGGGCGTGCCCCCTTGCATAGCATTTTGACCAAATGAACCGGATATGTTGTTGAAAAATCGAGGCGAGTCTAGATTTGATCTTAGCCTGTGACCGTCCCATGATGCCCATTCCATCGGGCGCTGTAGGTGCTGAGGCGTGAGGTGCCGGCAAGCCGTGCCCTTCTGGAACCTAGGAAACAAACCCCTGTTGGGAGGCTCGCTCTGCCCGCGACCCGGAGGAGCTTGGCTTTATCCATCCAATAACGGCTTTTGATTAGTCGCCGCCGGACAGGATGAATATACTGGTGAGCCGGTACGCCGCGTGACCGGGCACATTTTTGTCGAGGGAGACTGGCATGCGACTAAGGGTCCTAGCGGCTTTGGTGTGGCTAGTTTTATGCAGCATCTGCCTCTTTGCCCAAACCGCTGTGCCCGCTGCCCAAACCTCCCCGGCGAATCCCCCTGCTGCGCCGAGCGGTTTGGAGCCCGTCGAGATGAGGCTGGCCAAGCTCGAGCAGGCAGTTACGGATGCGAGGACCTCTGGCGACAATGCCTGGATGCTCGTGAGTTCCGCCCTGGTGCTGATGATGACCGGGCCAGGGTTGGCGCTGTTTTATGGCGGCCTGGTACGGCGCCAGAACGCCCTGGCGACGATGATGCAGAGCTTTACGCTGATGGCCCTGATCACCATCCTCTGGGCGATTTTTGGTTACAGCCTAGCGTTCCACGGCGGGACACGATTCATCGGCGGCCTGGGATCCGCGTTTCTCCGCGGCGTGGGAGCCGCGCCCGACCTCGATTATGCTGCCACCATTCCGCAGCAGACCTTCATGATTTTTCAGTTGATGTTTGCCATCATCACTCCAGCGCTGATCTGCGGAGCCTTTGCGGAAAGGATGAAGTTCAGCGCCATGGTGGTCTTTATGGCCCTGTGGTCGGTGCTGGTCTATGACCCAATGGCGCACATGGTGTGGGGCAAAGGAGGCTTGTTGAATGCCTCGCTGGGGGGAGTTTTCCCCGCTCTGGATTTCGCCGGCGGAACCGTGGTGCATATCACATCGGGAGTTTCCGCCTTGATCTGTGCACTCTACTTGGGCAAGCGGCTGGGATATCCTCGGCAGCCGATGCCGCCCCACAGTGTGGTGTTGAGTTTCGTCGGCGCTTGCCTGCTGTGGGTCGGCTGGTTCGGTTTTAATGCCGGCAGCGCTTTGAGCGCGGGCAGCCTGGCCAGCAGCGCCTTTGTAGCCACCCATTTCGGGGCGGCAGCGGCCGCAGTAGGATGGGCAGGCGCGGAGTGGATCCGCAACGGTAAGCCGAGTGTGCTGGGGGCGATTTCCGGCAGCGTGGCCGGCCTGGTGGCCATCACGCCAGCCTCTGGCTTCGTCTCACCGATGTCGGCGCTGTTGATCGGGTTGGTGGCGGGGGTTGTCTGCTATCTCATGGTGACTAAGGTGAAGGCCGCTTTCGGCTACGACGACTCGCTGGACGCGTTTGGCGTGCACGGCGCAGGCGGGACGGTAGGAGCGCTGCTGACCGGGGTGTTTGCCACCAGGGCCGTGAACCCTATTTTTAAGGACTCGCAGGGTCACGCCGCCCCAGTGGGTCTGGTAGACGGAAACCCTCACCAGCTTCTCAACCAGTTCGCCGCCGTGGTGGTGGCCTGGGCGCTGGCGATTGTCGGCTCCTGGATCATCCTCAAGGTGGTCGACCTCTTGCTGGGACTGCGGGTTTCTGAGGAGGAAGAATTACAAGGCTTGGACCTCACTCAGCACGGCGAAGAAGCCTACAATCTATGAGCGCCCTCCGGCGGAAGGAGTGGTTCTCATGAAGAAGATCGAAGCCATCATCCAGCCTTCGCGGTTCGAGGCCGTCAAGGACGCCCTCCACGAGATCGGCGTGGACGGTCTGACGGTACTGGAGGTGCGCGGCCACGGACGCCAAAAGGGTCACACCGAGTTTTACCGCGGCAACGAATACACTATCGACCTGCTTCCCAAAATCAAGATCGAAACCGTCCTGCCGGACAGTCTGGTGGACGCCGCAGTGCAAGCCATTCTGAAAACGGCTCGCACCGGCAAGATCGGCGACGGCAAGATCTTCCTGTCGAACGTCGACGAGGCCATCCGCATCCGCAATGAGGAGCGCGGCGAGAGCGCGCTGTGATCAGGGACGGTGGACGATGAGCTGCCAATCGGAAGCCATAGGAAGGAAGGCTGGACAGCCAGGCGGAGCTTGCCGTCATCCGTCGCCTCGCGTCCCGCGGCCATGATCATGTCGACCGTCCCGGCATCCGTCTCGGGGAGGGAGCTGTACGCGGCGGAATCGTCCCGGCTCCGCCAGATGTTTCCGTCCCAGTACGACGGCCGGAGGCTCGCCCGTGCGCGCTCTGACCTTGTGGACCGAGTGGTCCATTGCCTCCTGGAGCAGCACTGGCCTGGGCTCTCGGGCCGCACCGATGGCATGGCCGTGCTGGCGGTGGGCGGCTACGGACGCCGCGAGCTCTACCCGCACTCCGACCTCGACCTGCTTTTCCTCTTTTCCAGCCAGCGGTGGCGCGACGCGAACCAGGATGCGGTAGCCGCAGCGGTGCGTGCGCTTTGGGACCTCGGTTTGCGCGTCGGCAGTTCCTCGCGCACGCTCGAGGAATGCTACGAGGTCCGGCGCGACAACCTCGAATTCACCACCTCTCTGCTCGATGCTCGCCTGCTCTCCGGCAGCGTGCCCTTGTGGGTTCATCTGCGCGACGAGGCCGTGCCCCACGTTTTCGCGCGCGACCAGCGCGATTTTGTTGACGACCTCATCAGCCTCACCCGCCGCCGTCATGAGAAGTATGGTCGCACCATCTTCCACCTGGAGCCGAACGTCAAAGAGGCACCGGGTGGCCTGCGCGACTACCAGGTGGCGGGCTGGCTGACCCTGATTAACGAGCTCGCCGAATACGGACGATGGGCGCCACCCCAGGCGGCCTGGCCAGCTGCCCTGCGCGCGGCCAGCGAAGAGGCCTATGCCCGCTTGAGCACCATCCGCTGTTTCCTTCATTACCGTCGCAATCGCGACGACAACCTGCTGAGCTATGAACTGCAGGAGGAGGCGGCGGCCATGGGACTGGCAACAGGTTTGCCGACACCAGCAGGGGAGTGGATGCGCGGGTATTTTCGCTGTGCCCGTGTCATTCAGCAGTTAGCCGCCCAGGTGATTGAGGAAGCGGCGCGCTCGCGTTCATCGATTTACGGATTCTTCCAGCAGTGGAAGTCACGCCTGGCCAATGCCGACTTCTCCGTAGTGCGTGGCCGCATCTTTCCCCGCTCGGCGGCCGTCCCCCCGCCGGACGCTCGGATGGTACTGGACCTGTTTGAGATGGTAGCCCGCCACGCGCTTGAGCTGAGTCACCAGGCCGAGCGCTGGGTGGCCGGCAGCGTGCCACTCCTTAAGCCTTCCGATCCGCAGCTCTGGGAACACTTCCGCCGCATCTTGCTGCTGCCGCATGCGGCTGCGGCGCTGCGAGCTATGCACCGGCTAGGCGTGCTGGTGGCTTTCTTCCCCGAGTTTCGTGCCGTGGACGCGCTCGTGGTCCGCGATTTCTATCATCGCTACACTGTGGACGAGCACAGTTTCATGGCCATCCAGCATCTGCAGGCCCTGAGTGCGTCCCCCGGCGCCTCGCAGGTGTCGGAGGACTGGGAGGCGAGGTTTGGTGAACTTGCGGGCGAACTCGAGCGTCCGGAGCTGCTGTGTTTTGCCCTGCTGTTTCACGACGTGGGCAAGGGGCTCACGGAAAAGGGGCACGTCCAAGCCAGTGTGGAGGCTGCCGGTGCCATCTGCTCGCGTCTCGAGATGGCTGCTGAGGACCGGGAGACGGTGAGCTTCCTGATCGCCCACCACCTGGACATGTCAGCCACGTTGCAGCGCCGCGACATCTTCGATCCTGAAACCATCCGCGGCGTGGCCGAAACCGTGGTGGTCCCGGAACGCTTGAAGATGCTCTGCCTGATGACCTACGCCGACATCAAGGCCGTGAACCCCGAGGCCCTTACTTCCTGGAAGGCGGAGATGCTCTGGCGCCTCTACGCTGCGGTCGCCAACCATCTGGCGCGCAGCGTGGATGAGGAGCGTGTTCATTACACGGAGGCGCTGGCCCCCGGGCTAGCTGCGATCTTGCCGGCGCTTCCCCCGGGCATCCGGCCCGATGAGTTGGAGGCCTTTCTCGAGGGCTTTCCGCGGCGCTACTTGGCTACACATACTCCTGCCGAGATTGCTCAGCATTTCCTCATGGCCCGCGAGCTGGCCCGAAGCCACGTCCAGGTTCGCGTGCAGCCGCGCGGCCACTTCTACGAACTAACTGTGATGGCCGAGGACCGCCCCTTTCTCTTTGCTTCCATTACCGGAACCCTCGCCGCCTGGGGCATGAGTATCCTCAAAGCGGACGCATTCGCCAATCGGGCCGGGGTGGTGCTCGATACCTTTCGCTTTCGAGACCTCTTCCGCACCCTAGAACTGAATCCGCCAGAGGTGCCGCGCTTTGAAAGAAGCGTCGTGGACGTGCTGACGGGGGTCGTACGCCTCGAGACTTTGATGAGCGGCCGGATGCAGAGGCAGCCGCTCCCTGCGCCCAAAGTGGTCACGCCCACTCAGCTTCGCTTCGATAATGCTTCGTCTTCGCACAGCACTTTGCTGGAGCTCACCACCCAGGACTTTCCTGGGTTGCTTTACCGCCTCAGCTCGTGCCTGTCCAAATGGGGTTGCAACATCGAAGTCGCCCTGGTAGATACCGAGGGCCCAAAGGCTATCGATGTGTTCTATCTCACCTACAACGGTGTCAAGCTCACCCCGGACCAGCAGGAGAGCCTGAAACAAGCAATTCTCGAGAGCCTGGCTTCGCCCCAACCATCGCCCGCCGCCGCTTGAGTAAGTCCTGCACCCGATACTGCGCTTGGCTAGGTGAGTGGGCCCGGTTTGGGCTTCCTGCGGGCCGTTCTTCTCTGTGATCTTTCAGCATTTTCGGGTTTTTCCCAGGGCCCGATGGAGGGCAAAGAAGCAGGCAAGCTGTTTGTATAGCCCCGCCTTACGCTATTATCAAACAGGCGGGATCACTGAACGCTTGGCCAGGGTACCGAGCTGCTGATCTTGCGCCTGGAGGCAAGACGGGTTCGCATGGGCGAAACATCGAGTGCGCGTGGAGAATGGGCGGCAAGGCCGGGACTCCTTGCTAAAATCCGGACAACGCTAGAAATGATCAAGTTCGAGCATTCCGTCTTCGCCTTGCCGTTTGCGCTCACCGGAGCGCTGCTCGCCGTGCGGGGTTGGCCGAGCCTGCGGCAGACGCTATGGCTGATCGTGGCAATGGTGGGAGCGCGCAGTGCGGCGATGACCTTCAATCGCATTGCCGACCGCGAGTACGATGCGCTCAATCCACGCACGCAAATGCGGGCCGTGCCGACGGGACAAATCAGCTTGCGGTTCGCGGGCCTGTTTACGCTGGTTTCAGCCGCTTTGCTGGTGCTGGCCGCCTATGAGCTGAATCCGCTCGCCTTTAAGCTAAGCCCGGTGGCCCTGGCTGCGGTGCTCGGCTACTCTTACACCAAGCGCTTCACATGGCTCTCGCACTTTGTCCTAGGCGCCTGCTTAGGGATGTCGCCCATTGCAGCCTGGATCGCTCTGCGGGGCGAGTGGAGTCAGCCAGTCCTGCTTCTTGGCGCAGCCGTCGCGCTCTGGGTGGCGGGCTTCGACATCATCTATGCCTGCCAGGACGTTGATTTCGACCGCCAGGCCGGGCTCCAGTCCCTCCCGAAACGCGCGGGATTAGCCTGGGCACTGCGTCTCTCGGCGGCAATGCACGTCATCACGCTCGCGCTTCTCCTGCTGGTGGCGCGCATGGAGCGCCTGGGATGGCCAGCATTCGCCGGCGTGGCTGCGGTAGCACTCCTGCTGGCCTATGAGCACTCGCTGGTGAAGCCGACGGATCTTTCACGTGTCAACGCCGCCTTTTTCACCGTGAATGGCTACGTCAGCCTACTGCTTCTGCTGACTTGGGGAGTTGATATCCTGAGGCATTAGCGACACTTCGAGGCGCGAAAACCTCTGCTGCCTAGGATGGTGGCGAGTTGGCGAGATTTCTACTGAGGCCTCGCGGGGGACGACATCTCGCGAAAGACGAGCGAATCGAAAATGGCAAGGACTTGTCTGCGGTAATTAACCACCCGGTGCGCCGCTAGACGATACCAGGGGTCATGCGCGCCGAGCCGCTGCCAGCGCTCGAGCACGTGGGCCGGCACATTGATATCCGCCCGCAGCTTCTGCAGCGGATGGCCGCGCAAAAAAAGCCCATAAAAGAAGGCTGCTTCGTGGCGGGGCTCAGTCAGTTCGCTTTCTGGCAAGGCGCACTCCCCAACTGGCGGTAAAATGGGCAGCGGTGCAAACGCTTGCTGGCGGCCGCCGCCAGGATGTAACTCTATATGGTAAACCTCGTGTCAAGCCCTCGCAGCCAGTGTTTACGCGGCCCAGAGGAAGCGGTCAGCAAGTCAGCTGCCAAATCCTGGCTGGTCATAGAATTGCTCAGTACCCGTAAACGATCGCCTCGCCAGAGACGCATCCGGTGGGCAGTCTACCCGTCACTTTCCCAGCAGCCTGAGCAACTCCTTCTCATCAATGATCTTGATGCCGAGTTGGCGCGCCTTCTCGAGCTTTGAGCCAGGCTCCGAGCCTACTACCAGGTAATCCGTCTTCTTGCTCACCGAACCCGTTACCCGCCCGCCAGCATCCTCGATCATTTCCCGAGCTTGCTCTCGGGAATAGTTAGGAAGCGTACCGGTGAGCACGAATCGCTTGCCCTCCAAGGGCGGCTGAGTCTGCTTGGCCTTCCTTTGTTCGAAGCGAAGGCCAGCGGCGCGCAGTTTCTCAAGCAACTGCTGGTTACGCTTTTCCCGGAAGAATTCGGTAATGCCCCGGGCAGTCTTGGGTCCAATTTCCGGAACGGCCTCGAGCTCTGCCTGGGCGGCCTTAGCAAGCGCGTCCAGCGATCCGAAGTGGTCGGCTAGCAACTGTGCGGTGCGTTCACCGACAAACGGGATGCCGATGGCGAAGATCACCCGTGCCAGGTCGGCTTGGCGGCTCTTTTCAATCTCGCGAATCAGGTTGGCGGCGGATTTTTCGCCCATTCGCTCGAGCCCGGCGAGCTGCTCTGGCGTGAGCCGGTAGAGGTCCGCCGCATCTTTCACCATGCCGCGTTCGACGAGCTGGTCCACTAGCGCTTCCCCCAGACCATCAATATTCATCGCTCGCCGGCCGGCAAAATGGAGCAGCGATTCCTTGAGCCGGGCGGGGCAGGCAGCGTTCACACACCGGTACGCTACCTCACCTTCAGCCCGGAACACATCCCCGCCACAGGCGGGGCAGGTTTTCGGCATCCGGAAGGGGCGCCCGTCTGGAGCGTGTTCGACCACCTTCACAACCTGCGGAATGACCTCACCGGCGCGCTGGACCAACACACGATCGCCAATCCTCACTCCCAGCCGCTCAATTTCGTCGATGTTGTGGAGGGTGGCGTGACTCACCGTCACGCCGCCCACTTGGACGGGCTCCAGGTCGGCCACCGGAGTCAGCGTGCCGGTACGTCCCACTTGGGCACGAATGTTGATGACCCGGGTCGTGGCCTGACGGGCGGGGTACTTGTAAGCTACCGCCCAGCGCGGTGACTTAGCCGTGTAGCCCAGCTCCTCCCACAGCTGCGTGTCGTTCACCTTCACCACGATGCCGTCAATTTCATAATCCAGGCTTTCGCGCTTTGACTCCCATTCGCGGATGTAATCGAGTAGCTCCCCGAACGAGGCGCACAGGCGGCGGTGAGGATTCACCTTGAAGCCCAGATGTTCGAGCGAATCCAGAACGTCCCAGTGACGCGCCAGGGGCGGGCGGCCGTTGACGAGGACCTGGTAGATGTACATATCCAGGTTCCGTTGGGCTACGATCTTGGGGTCCAGCTGACGCATGGTACCGGCCGCAGCATTGCGTGGATTGGCGAACTTGGCCTCGCCCGCCGCTTCGCGCTGCGCATTCAGTTTCTCGAACGCCTTCACCGGCATGATCACTTCCCCGCGCACCTCGAAGCGGCGGGGATGGTTCCACACGGCAAGTTTCCGCCGGTCTACGCGCAAAGGGACGGAACGGATAGTGCGCACGTTAGGCGTCACGTCCTCGCCGATCCTTCCGTCACCTCGCGTCACGCCGTGCGTGAGAAGCCCGTCCTCGTAGATTAATGCCATGGAGAGCCCGTCCAGTTTCAGTTCGCCGACGTACTCCACCTGGGCGCGACCCGAAAGCTGCCGGACGCGACGGTCGAAATCCTTCAGCTCCTCGATGGAGTAGGTGTTGTCCAGGCTGAGCATCGGCACGGAGTGCCGGACCTTAGGAAACTCTTCCGACGGCTGGCCTCCCACTCGCTGAGTGGGGGAGTCTGGCGTCACCAGCTCGGGGTGCTCGCGCTCGAGATCCTGAAGCCGCCGCATCAGGCGGTCAAATTCCTCATCCGAGATCTGGGGCTGGTTCAGGACGTAATAGAGGTATTCGTGACGGCGGATCTCTTCCCTTAGCCGCTCGATCTCGGTTTCAACCTGCGTCGGCAAGGCGATCGCTCCTGGAAATGCTGACTGCCAGCTCGCACCCACCACTTCTCAGCCGGCGTAGCCAGCGAGGCTATTATCCCGTGGACTGCGGCGCAAGGTGAATAGTCTTCGCTGCCCAGAAACGATAGGCGTGCCCACCTCGGGCCATGCCTCGCTGGAAGGACCAGCACACCAGAGAAGCGACTGTTCCCAGGTACGAAATTGGAAATGCGACCGTGAAATGTGTTAGAAAGAAAGACTCTTCCGGAGAGGAGCCTCCATGCAAGGGCGTCGCCTGATGCTTGCCGTTGTGATGCTCGCCGCCGCGCCGGCACTGGCGGCGGAGGGATGGAAAGTACCCACCGCCATGCAGAGACTGGGAAACGGGCTGGTGGTGGTAGTTTCGGAAGACCATTCGGCACCGACTTTCGGGCTTTGCGTTGCCTACGGCATCGGCTTTCGGCTCGAGCCCGAAGGGCGAACAGGGTTCGCCCACCTGTTCGAGCACATGATGTTCGAAGGGACGCCGAATGCTCCGAAGGGTGTCTTCGATCAGGTGATCGAGGGCGGAGGCGGATTCACCAACGGTGACACCCGCTACGACTACACCGAGTATATCGAGAGCGCGCCGATCTCGGCTCTTGATCCGGCGCTGTGGCTCGAGGCTGACCGGATGAAGACGCTGGACTTCTCCCCTCAGAACCTCGATAACCAGCGGAAAGTGGTGGAAGAGGAAGTGCGCGTTAACGTGCTCAACCAGCCCTACGGGGCCTTCGAGTGGCTCGACCTGCCCCAAAAGGCCTTTTCCAAGTATCCCAATGCGCATAACTTCTACGGCAATTTCAAGGATTTGGACGCTGCCACGATCAGTGACGTCAAGAGCTTTTACGAGCGCTACTATGCGCCCAACAATGCGGTTCTGGCCATCGCCGGCGACGTCAAACCGGAAGAAATCTTTGCCAAGGTGGAGAAGTACTTCGGCTCGATTCCCATGCGCCAAGTTCCTCCGCGTCCGGACGTTTCCGAACCGCCCCAGACTTCCGAACACGACGCCGTCGAAGAGGACAAGCTGGCCAAGGTCCCGGCCATGGCCATCGGTTACCGCATGCCGCCGCGCAACTCACCGGATGCCATTGTCGGCGCGCTGGTGGGCGAGTTGCTTCACAACGGGGAAGCCTCCCTGCTTTACCAGTCGCTGGTGAAGGAGAAGAAAGTGGCTCTGCAAGTGGCAGGCGGCGTGAACTGGCCGCTGGGCAGTCCGTATGAGTACAACGGTCCGACGCTGATGACGTCTTTTATCGTTTATCCAAACAGTGTTAAAGCTGCCGAACTGCGAAAGGCCTACGACGAGGTGATTCGAGGCCTTGCCACAGGCGGCGCCTCTGGGGCGGAACTCGAGCGGGTGCGCGCCAAGATGCGTTCGGACTGGTATGGGGAGCTGGAACTGCCCGTCGAACGGGCCTCCGTGCTGGCGCACGCCACGCTATTTGACGGCAAGCCGGACCGCGTCAACGAAATTCCTGACGAACTGGCGCACATCACCCCGGAGCAAGTGAAGGCCTTTGCCCGGAAGTACCTGGTCCCTACCAACCGCACTGTGATCGAGCGCGTGCCGGCAGCCGGCATGGCGCAAGGAGGGCGATGATGAGACGCGCTTGGCTTGTCTGCATCGCTTTCTGGGCGAGTGCTTGCATTGCATCGGCCCAAAAGGCGCCCGCCCTGCCCAAGGAGCTCCCTCCCTACGGCCCGCTAGTGCCGTTTCGTGCCCCGCAGGTGATGGCGCGCAAGCTGGACAATGGCCTGACGCTTTGGCTGGTTCCTCGCCCGGGATTCCCCAAGGTCGCGCTAGTGCTGGCGACGCAGGGGGGCCTGGCCGCGGATCCCAAGGACCGCCCCGGACTGGCCGAGCTGCTGCTGGCTACCATCGATCAAGGCACCACCACGCGTTCCGCGAGGCAGATTGCCGAAGGGGTGGAGGCAGCGGGCGGCGACCTCACCGGCAACGCGCTGTCGGATTATCTGGTCGCGGCCACCGATGTGCTCTCCTCCAAGCTGTCGGACGTCCTGCCGATCCTGGCGGACATTGCCCAGCACGCGACTTTCCCCGACTCTGAGGTAGAGCTGGCCAAACGCAATGCCGCCGACAACCTGCGCGCCCAGGAAGCGGAGCCCAATTTTCTGGCACGCCGCGCCCTGGCCAAGGCAGTCTACGGCGATCACCCCTACAGCGTGATGGCACCCACCCAGGAATCCATTGCCGCCACCCAGGCTGCCGAACTGCGCCGCGAGTACGCGCGGCGCCTCCGGCCGGACACCTCCATTTTGGTTGCCGTCGGGGATTTCGACGCCGGCAGCCTCACCGAAGCCATAGGGAAAGCCTTCGGGACGTGGAAAGCTCCGGCTGAGGCCCGTACCCCTTTAGTCGCCCCTCCCACCGGGCAAAATCCGCACGCGGTATTCATCGTACCGCGCCCGGGCAGCGTGCAAACCGAATTTATGATGGCTGCCTTCGCGCCCAAGGAAGGCGACGCTGACTACGCCGCCGTGCAGGTGGCGAATGCCATCTACGGCGGCATGTTCGGCTCGAGGCTCATCAAGAACATTCGCGAGGATAAGGGCTACACGTACTCGCCCCGCGCCTTTCTTTCCCCGCGTCGGCAAGCTGATCTGCTCCAGACGTCGGCCGCCGTGCGCAATCCGGTGACCGGCGCCAGCTTCAATGAGATCAACTACGAACTAAACCGCATGGCCACCACTGCCCCCGCCGCCGACGAGCTCGAGCGCGCCCAGCGCTACCTCGTGGGTATCCAGGCAATCCAGCTTCAGTCCCAGATGGCCGTCGCCATGCAGCTTGCCCGGCTGTGGGCGTTCGGACTCCCCCCCGAACAACTGCAGCGTGAGAGCGAAAACGTGCAGCGCGTCACGGTGCAGGACGTCGAAGCGGCCGGCCAGAAATATTTCCCCGCCTCGCGTGAGACGATTGTCGCTGTGGGCGAGGAAAAGGTGATCCGCGGGCAGCTGGCTCCCTTTGGGATAACGATGGAGCCCGCCCCCAAGCCTGATTGAGCGCTCAGGAACACGGCGGCTTCAACGCTGCCTCGACCGCCCGCCGCGTTTCCGGCCCTCCTCACAGCCCTCCCTGAGTGCTCGTGGCCGTTAGCGCGAAGACGACGTGCTGGGGCGGATTCTTCGAAATCAGATGCCCGCTGTGGTGCCGAATACCCACGCCTCCGCGAAATCCAATTCGAAACCAGTCCCAGAAACCCAGCGGCCTTCCATGGCGGTGCGTTAGGACGCAGGTGGAGAGGTACGGTGCCCCAGCTCCCTTTCCAGCCGGTCGATGGCGTGGTGGGCGTCTTTGGCTTCCTCAGCCTGTTTGGCGGAGGGCAGCAGGTCCAGGTACTGCATATAAGAGTCCAAGGCTTTCTGCTTAAGGCCGAGCTTCTCATAGGTTTTGCCCAGCCCGAGGTAGGCGGGAGCGTAGTCGGGATCGGTTTGCACGGCTTCTTCGAAGCGGCTGAGTGCTGCCTTGTACTTCTTGCGCCGGAGATAGAAATTGCCGATTTCAACCGACTTGCGAGCGCCCGGCAGCTGATACGGCCGCGTGACGTCGTTGGTGCTGTGGACGGCAGCCCTGGGATCGATGTCCCGCTGGGCGCGCACGCTGACGGTCGCGGCCACGCAGAGCGGCGCGACGATGAGGGCCCAGCATCTCCGGAAGGTGGTTCTTCCTCTTCTCATGACGCTATCTTAGCAGGCCGGCAAGGCTATGACGCCGAGGTTCCCGCTGGCGATTTGCGGGCCTGAAGGCAGCGCGCTACCGCAGCAGTCGTCGCGAATTTTACTTCGTTGTCGCCGGCGACGGCCGGGCCGCTGCAGCCGCCGACTCGCCCTGGCAGACCTTGCGGGCCTTCTTTAACTGCTCATCGGTGTAGTGCGACGGTATCACGACCAATTTGATGTTATCCTTGACGGCGAGCTGGTTCAGCTCTTCGATTTCGTCCTGCCCGGTGTATTTCTGCTTTGGCATGGAGTGGTTGAACGACTGCACCACCCGGTATTCGGTGCGGGCGTAGACCACTCCCAGCGGCAGCAGCTTACCCTTGACTGGCATGTGCTTTTCCAGAATGACGCAGCCCACATTGCCCTGCCTGGTTCCTGACACGATGGGTTGCTCGTGCTTGTCCGGCAGCCCGCGAGCGCCCACCGAAAGAGCCATAGCCAAGAAGAATGGGCACAAGGCAAGCCTGATGACCACGAGAGCCTCCTGCCGGATTCGATGCTGTACCCCTCGTTTTCGCGTCCGTCTATGCTTCTCGCGACAGATAGAACTGCACCGCTGGCGTGATGATCAGGGATAGGACCATCGAAACCAGGATACCCCCGATCACGGCGATGGCCAGCGGCTGCAGCATCTGCGACCCGGCACCCAGGGCCAAAGCAAGGGGCAGCATGCCGGCGACAGCGGCTAGTGCGGTCATGGCGATGGGACGCAGGCGGCGGCGCCCGGCCTGGACCATCGCCTCCTCGGCGGAGAATCCGGAGGCGCGGAACCGCTGGTCCGCGTCGAGCAGCAGGATACCGTTCTTGGCTACGATGCCGATCACCATGATGAGTCCCATGAACGAGGAAATATTGAACGTCGTGCGGGTGACGAGCAGCGCCAGGACGACGCCCGAAGTCGAGAGCACGGCGGAGGAAAGTATCGCCGCCGGTGCCGTGAAGGTGCGGAATTCAAACAAGAGGACCAGGAACACCAGCACCAAGGCCAGCAGCAGCACCGTCACCAGATCGCGAAACGACTTCTGCTGCTCCTGGTAGGTGCCGCCGTAGACGACACGGATGGAAGGAGGCAGGTTGAGATCGCGCACCGCCTTCTGCACGGCTTTGATACCGGTACCCAGGTCGACGCCCTCGAGCCGCGCCGTCACCGCAACGTTACGCTGCAAGTTCTCGCGCAGGATCTCCGTCTGGCCGGGCAATTCGATGAGGCTGGCGAGCGAACCAAGGGTGGCCGTCTGACCGCCGGCGCTGGTGAGCAGGGTGTTGCTCATGGCTTCGAGGGACGAGCGGCAGTACTCGGGAAAGCGAACGCGCAGTGTATAGGGGACGCCGTTGACCACCACGGGTGTGGGCGTAGGCTCGCCTTCGAGCAGCGCCGCGGCGTCGGTGGTCACTTCCTCGGGGGTGAACCCGGCGCGCGCCGCTCGCGCGGGATCCACCTGATAAACGACGGCGGGGCCGCTGATGGTATTGTCGATGCCGTTCAGGATGTCGACCACTGACCTCTTGCCGCCGAACTGGATCTTGCCGATCGCCTCTGCCACTTTGGGCGCCCACTCAGCCAGTAGGCCGGCGTTCGGCGAGAAGAGCTTGATCTGGATGGGCTGGGGGGCGCCGGTAAGGTCGCCGATCATGTCCTGCAAGATCTGGATGAATTCGACATCGACACTGGGCTCTTTTTCAGCGATTTGCGCGCGCAGGTCGCTGATGATCTCCTCAATGGTGCGGCGGCGCTTCTGCTTGAGCTTTACGGAAATGTCGCCGCTGTTGGCTTCGGTTACGGTTGCCAACCCCAACTGCATTCCCGTGCGGCGCGATGTGCTTTCAACCTCCGGGATGGCGCGAATCATTTGCTCAAGGTGCGTCACCACGCGATCGGTCTCTTCCAGGGAGCTGCCGGCGGGCATGATGTAATCGAGGATGAAACCGCCTTCATCCATCTCCGGAAGCAGGTCCGTGCCCAGCGCCTTGTAGCCGACGTCGGAGAGCACCACCAGGATGGCGCAGAAGGCGGCGAGCCAGCCGGGATGTTCGAGGGCGCGGCGCAGCCAGCGCTCGTAGAAGCGGATGACGCGGCCAAAGAAGCCGGTCATGGTGGCTTCCTCTGCCGCCAGCAGCCGCTGCAGCTCCTGGTCCTCGGGGCTCAGCTGTTCGGTGGCTCCTGCCGGAGGTGGACCGTCGCCGGCGGGCGCGTTCCATGCTTCCCGGTGCTTCGGTCGCAGCAGGTGCATGCTGAGGTTCGGGGTCCACACCAGGGCCAAAGCGAGCGAGGTAAACAACGAGACGGCCATGGTGACGGCGAGGGCGCGGAAGAAGGTGCCGGCCACGCCCGTGATCGAGATGAGCGGCAGGAAGACGACCACCGGGGTGATCGTAGAGCCGATGAGAGGTATGGTGATCTCCTTCAGCGCGCTATGAATCGACTCCAAGCGCCCTTCGCCGGAGTCGCGGTGCAGGACGATGTTCTCCACCACCACGATGGCGTCGTCGATCACCAACCCGACGGCCGCGGCCAGCCCGCCCAGCGTCATCAGGTTGAAGCTCTCACCCAGCACGCGCAGGGCGATGAACGTCACCAGCACGGTGACGGGAATCACCAGGCCGGCTACCACCGACGTTCCCCAGTCGCGCAGGAAGACCACCAGGATGATGGAAGCCAGAACCAGACCGATCAGGATGGCATCCCGCACGCTCTTAATGGACTCGGTTACCAGGGTCGCCTGGTCGTAGAAGTTCTGCAGGACAACGCCGCGGGGCAGCGTCTTCCGGATCTGTTCAATCTCGGCGTGCACTTCATCCGCCACAGCCACGGTGTTGCTCGTTGGCTGGCGATTGATGCTGAGCAGCACGGCCGGCTTCGCGTTCGCGGTCACGATGGTGTAGACGGGCTTCACCGACGGCCCCACGCTGGCCACGTCCTCGATGCGCACCGGAACGCCATCCTTGGTGGTCTTAATGACCACCTGGGAAATCTCGGCCGGATCGTGCACCTGAGCGGTGACCAGTCCCAGATGGAGCTGGTGGTTGCGATTGAGCAGGCCCGGCGAATCAATCAGGTTCGTACGGCGAACGGCATCGAGAATGTCCGGCACTGTCACGTGCGCCTCCAGTAGCTTGGCCGGGTCGGGAGTGATTTGAAACTCAGGTTCCTGCCCACCCTGCACTAGCACACTGGCAACGCCGCTTAGGCGATTGAGCCGCGGCTTAATCTCGTAGGTGGCCATTTCCCAAAGCTGGGTTTGGGGGACGGCGTCTGACGTAAGGCTGTAACCCATGATGGGAAAGCTGGCAAAGGTCAACCGGTGCGCCTCCAACTGGACCGTCGGCGGCAAGGTTGCCTGGACGCGAGCCAGCGCCGAGTTCACTAGCTGCAGGGTCTGGAACATGTCCACGTTCCAGTCGAAGAAGAGGTCTACCTCCGCCGACCCGCGGCTGGTGATGGAGCGCACCGTCTCGAGACCCGGCACGCTATTCACCGCTTCTTCGATGGGCCGCGTGATGGAGACCATCATCTGGTCGATGGGCATGACGCCGTTTTCCGCACCAATAAGGATGCGGGGGAAGTTGGTTTCCGGAAAGACCGCCACGGGGATGCTAAGCGCCAGGTAGCCCCCAACCAAGGCCAGCGTCACGATGAGGAAGATGATGGACTTGGAGTGGCGGGCGAACCAGTAGGCTTCATCGGGAGGCTTTCCTTTGTTTTCAATCACTTGGTGGCTTCGAACCTGCATTTTGAGCGCTGGCCGGGTGTCTCCTTTCCTTGAGCCTCTGGTCTGAGGCCGTCGGCGGCCGAGCACATCGGGATATCGAGGTCTCGGGGCCCCATCCTTTCGCCAACACCGGCTTCCGGCTGGCTCAACGTTCTGTTCCGCCAGCGCCGTCACGTATTTTCAATAACTTGGTGGCTTCGTTCCTTCATTTTTCGTTTAGGGTCTCGGAAGATCGCTCCCAGGAGGGTCCTTCGAAATCCGGTCCGCTCTGGGTTCCTCACCAGTTTAGTTCGGAAGCTGCCGGTGTCCAGGTATATCGCGTCAGATTCGTGTGCATTGCTCACGAAAGGTGCAATCCTCGCTTTTTGTGTCTTTTGTCGCCTTTGTTTTGGCCTCCCTGATCCTACTTTTCCTTACTTTCTCCTTACTTTCCTTCCCGTGCTGAGGCTGGTCCACCTGCACCCTGGTATTATCCGGCAGGCCATAGGCGCCGACACTCACGACGGTTTCTCCTGGCTTTAGTCCGTCGGTGATCTGCACGCTGTCGCCGTCCCGCACCCCGGTTTTGACAACGCGCTGATGGGCCCTACCGTCGTGCCCAACAACCATGACGGTGGTTGTTCCATCGGAGGCAGCAAGAATGGCGGAAGCGGGCAGCACCAAGGCGTTCTCCAAAGTCTGGGCAGTGATCGTGACTCGTGCGCTCGAGCCCGGCCGGAGTTGCCCGTGCGGGTTGGGAGCTTGCACCCACACCTCGACAGTGGCACTGTTTGGATCAAGCGCTGGGCTCACCAGTGTCACCTTTCCCCTTACCTCATTTTCGTTGCCGGCGGGTGAGCCTCCCGTTGGACCCGCACTCATGAAAATGCTAGCCGGATCTCCCACACGCAAGGCGACAGCTTCCGGCGGTGTGATATGAGCGCGCGCCACAATCTGCGAGGTATCCATCACGGTGATTAGCGGCGAGCCGCTGGTAGCCATCTCGCCAGCGTAGAGGGGGCGGTCGGTGACCACGCCGTCGATGGGGCTGCGAATCTCGGAGTAGCTGAGCTGGGCCCGTGCCACCTCGTATTTGCCCTTGGCCGAGGTCAGTTGACCCTCCGCAGCCTTCAACTCCTGCTCGCGGCCGAATGACTTTAAGGCTTCGAGGTGCTGAGCCGCGATTTCGTAGGCATTCTTGGCCTGGATGTAGGCCACCAGCGCGTCCTCCACGTCCTTGCGCGGCGCGGCCCCCTGGGCGAAGAGTCGCTGCCGGTTCTCGTAGATCTTCTGCTGGGCGTCCATCTGCTCCTTGGCAGCCTTGGCGTCCAGCTCCGCCTTGCGGATCTCCTCCGGAACGTTGCCACGTACAGCAGTCTCGTAGGCAGCCTGGGCCTGTTCGAAGGCACCGCGGTTGTCGATTTCAGCCGCCACCAGGTCCCGGTTTTCGAGTTCGGCCAGAAGCTGCCCGGCCTTCACGTGAGTGCCACGCTCGACGTAGAACTTCTTCACAGGAGCGCTAATCTTGGGCGCGATCGCCGCCTGCCGGATGGGGTAGATGATGGCTTGGGCTTCGATCTTGCTTGCGATGGGCGCGATACGCGCCTGGGTCACCTGCACGGTTACCAGGGGTTCGTGTTCAGCCTCCTTGTTCGAGCAGGCAAAGAGCGGAAGTAACAGCGCGGCGACGATCAGGAGTAAGGCTGCCTGCCCGCAGGCGCTGCCGCGGGTTGTCTCCTCAGCCGTTCGTAGGTTGCCGGCTCCGCCGCTTCCCCCAGGAAGGCGGGGTGGCTGGCCGCAGAGTTGTGCGAGCTCTTTACTTGAGGGAACGGAGACGAAGGGCGAAAGAGGAAGGCTCATGTGGCGGTTCGCCATCTTCAAAAGCTCCCCGTCAGAGTCTGGAGGTTGGCCAAAGCGGCGCGGTAGCGGGCCTGGCCATCGTCGTAGGCGTTGCGGGCCTGGGTGAGCGTGTTCTGGGCATCGACCAGCTCGAGCGCTGTCGCTTCTCCCGCCTCGTAGCGCAGACCCGTGAGCCGCAGGCTTTCGGCGGCTAGTCTCGCGGCCTCGCGCAGAGACTCGGCCTCGGTACGGGCGGCCAGCGCTTCGTCGTAAAGCGCGTAGAGATTCGCCAGGAGCTGCCGCTGGGCCTGAGTGAGCTCGAGCTGGGCCTGCTGGCGGTGAAATTCAGCCTGCTTCAGCTTGCTGCGCGTGGCGCCCCAGTTCCAGATGGGTACGTTCAGCGTGACGGTAGCAAAGTAGCCGAGGTTGGGAAGCCTGAGAGTAGGATCGGTGATGCTGGTGCTCTTAAGGGCTACGGCGTTTGCCTCGATGCCGTAGTCGACGTCGGTGGTCAGAGTGGGTAGAAAGGCGGCGCGGGCCGCGGAGACGTCCAGCCGGGCCTGCCGCAGGGCGGCGACCGCCGCGCGCAGGTCTGGGTTTTCGCGCTGGGCCATTGCCTGCACTTCGCTGAAGGAGGGCAGGACAGGCTCCGCTTCGAGGTCGTCGACGACCGTGAAGTTCTCATTGAAATTGGGGAAGAGCAGGACGGCCAGCGCCAGTCGTGCTTGCTCCATGCCGAGCTGCGCCTCCTGGAACGCCTGTTTCTGCTGGTCAAACTGGATCTGAGCCTTGATGACATCGCTGTGGGCGGCCTCGCCGGCGCGCTCCTTGTTCTGGGTAATCCCCAGGAAGCGCTGAGCCTGCGCCAGGCTCTCCTGGGCGGTAGCATACTTGCGCTGCGCCACCACCAGCCCATAGTAGGCCTTGGTCACCGTGACGGTCAGGCCTCGGCGGGCGATCTCCTCCTTGGCCTGCGCCAGCGCCTCCGCGGCGCTAGCCCGGTGGTAGGCGGTCCGCTGGAAAGTAGCGGGCGAGAAGTCCTGGTGGAAGACACCCCAGATGCGGTAAACGTGGACGCCGTCGTTGGTCACATAGCGGCCGGAAGGCAAGTGGCCGTTCCCCTGCGTGCCCAGATACTCGGAGTGAAAATTCAGGGACGGCAGCAGAGCCGCGCGGGCCTGGACACGGTCTTCATGGGCCACGCGCCTATCGCTGACCGCAGCATTATAAGAGGCGTCGTTGTGCCGCGCCCGCTCGAGGGCGTCGCGCAAGGTGAGGGTGAGCGGAGCACCCGAAGGCGAGGGCGCCTGAATAAGCTCGAGCGCCGACTGGACTGCGGGTCCAGGCGGTGGCTGCAACTGGCCGTAAGCCCCTGAAGGACCGTTGGTTAAGGCCCACATCAGTGTGGGAATCGCAAGATAGCCACGGCTTGGCTGCCCCTTTCCGGTTAGAGAGTGCCGAACGCTCGGTCTCGCCATCAGCTTTCTCCTTGGGATCGATATGCCAGGTTGGCGGATCGGGGCGGCAATTGGCACTGCTTCGCAAGAGCGGCGATTGCTACCAAAAAGGCTTGAACTAGGCACCTGTTCAAGTCCGCTCCCTTCACCGCGAGGCGCGCGACATTCAGAACGGCATGCGTCCCGGAGCTCGGTTAGGCCACCCAATGGGCCCACCCGCCGACGCGCTTGTTGCGAATATAGAGTAGGTAGCTGGGGTGTGCCTTAATGGTGGATTAATTTTTGTTTATCTTTGCGGCCGAGATGCCGCAGGCAACTTAGACGCAGGCTTCTGAGCGTGCGGGCAGGACGGGCAAGGGGCTGGGTTCCAAAGGCAACGTGACCGTGAAGGTCGATCCCCTTCCGGGTGCACTCTCGCATTGAACCGAGCCTCGCATGGCGGTAACGATGGCCTGGGCAATGGCGAGTCCCAGGCCGCCGCCGTCTGCCTCGCCGGACCCGCAGGGCGCCGCGCGGTAGAAGCGCTCGAAGATGCGGGGGAGGTGCTCCGCCGGGATGCCGACGCCTTGGTCCTCAAAACGGATGCGAGCGCAGCCTGCCGAACAGTCCAGACGCACGCTCACGCGGCTACGCGACGGGGAGTACTTGATGGCGTTGTCTAGGAATATGAGGAAGAGCTGGCGGAGGAAAGCTTCGTCGCCAACGTAAGGAATGTCCTGCCCAAGCTGGCGGTCGATGGCAATGTCCTTGGCGCGGGCGCGTGAGGACACTAGCGCACAAGCTTCTTCGAGGACTTCGTTCAGGTAAAGAGGCTCAGCATTCAGGCGAAGCTGGCCAGCATCGGCCATCGAGAGCGTAAACAGCCCTTCGACGATGCGGATCAGCTTCTTGACTTCGTCCTCCATCACCCGCAGGGCTCTTTGGTACTCTTCCGGCGTCCGAGGCTGCGCGAGCAGCAGCTCGGTTTCGCCCTCGAGCACGGACAGCGGAGTGCGCAGTTCGTGGGCAGCATCCGTGACAAACTGCCGAAGCTGCCGGAGCACCACCTCGAGCCGGGCAAAGAGTTGGTTAAAGGTCTGGGCCAGACGACCCAGCTCATCGTGGGCGTGCGGAACTTCGAGGGGATCCCACAGGCCGCTGCTACCCGGTTCAGCCAGGCGTGCCGTGGTGCGGGCAGCGCGGCACGTGAGCTCTGTCACGGGCTCCAGGCTGCGGCCCACGTACCAGGCAGAGACCGCCGCGGTCACCAGCAGGCTTAACGGAAAGAACCACAGGGCGATGTGGCGAAAGTCCTCCAGCACCTCGTGGGCCTGCTGATCAGGCATGGCGACCGCCAGCGCCAGGAGCTGGCCCTGCCGCTGGAAGGGCAGCAGAGCCGCGCGCAGGCGCGAGTGTTGCGGGCTGCGGGCCGTCCCGAACAGAGGCTTGGCCGGATCAGGCTTGAGTGCACCGAGGTCGAGCGTCTGGCCGCGGAGGTTCTTCGAGCTCTGCAGGACGCGGCCGGAGGCCTCCAGCAGCTCGAAGTAGGCGCCGGGCAAATCGAGCTGGTTCACATCCTGCTCTGTGGAGTCGGTAACGAGATCGGCGACGACGGGGCGGGCCATTTCAAACAACTGGCGGTCAAGCTGGGAATCCGCTTCCCGGCGCAGAAGCCCGTAAAAGGCTAGGTAGGAGGCGGCGAGCAGGATACTGACCACGGCGCAAAACAGCGCCATCATGCGGAAGCGCAAGCTTTGGATCACTGGGGTGCTCCCAGGCGATATCCGGCACCGCGCACCGTGTGAATCAGCTTGGGCAGGCTGCCGTGATCGATCTTTTGCCGCAAGCGGTTAATGTATACCTCCACCAGGTTGGATTCCCGGTCAAAGCCGGCATCCCAGACGTGCTCCTCGATCTCGCTACGGGTGACGATTTCCGGGGCGCGCAACACCAGCAGCTCCAGCAGGGCGAATTCTTTCGCCGTGAGGGGAACGGTAAGCGAGTTGCGCTTTACTTGCCGGCGGCGGCGGTCGATCTCGAGGTCGGCGTAGCGCAGCGTTCCTTCCCGTCGGTTGAGGCCGCGCCGAATGAGGGCCCGGACGCGCGCCTGAAGCTCGGCGAGGGCAAAGGGTTTGACCAGGTAATCGTCGGCGCCAGCATCCAGCCCCTCGACGCGCTGCTCCACCAAACTGCGTGCGGTTAGCATCAGGATGGGCGTTTCAATACGGGAAGCCCGGAGCTCGCGGCAGACTTCGACGCCGCTCAGGCCAGGGAGACGCACATCCAAAAGGATCGCGTCATAGTTGGCCGAGGCCGCCATCTCGAGGGCCTGCTCGCCGGTAGTAGCGATGTCCACCGCGTAGGTGTTCTCGCGCAGGGACCGAGCCACGAAGCTCGCCACCTTGCGCTCATCTTCCACCAGGAGGATGCGCATCAGTTTATATTATAGTGGTGGCTCAGCGGCCTGTAACCGCTGGAGGCTAGAGTGTCCTGCGCATGTTGTCAGGACCTGGCACAACTCGATCGTCGCGACAGAAGAGGCGGCTGAGCGTTGCGCCATCACTTCGAGTGGACAGCGCGAGCCTTATTCAGCCTGGTGCTGGCGAGCCTTCTTTGGACTGGCGGAATTCAGTCACCCTCCGTCCGCATCCCGGATACACCGGCAGGCCGGCAGTTCGCCGCCTGGTTGGAGGTCTTCAATAGCGGTCAGCAGGAACGCTTCGAGGACTTCCTCAGTCACTACAAGAATCCCTCCGCCCATGACGTGAACCGCGATCTCGAATTCCGCCAGATGACGGGCGGGTTCGAGCTGCGGAAGGTCGAGCAATCCTCGCCGACGACATCACCTGTCTGCTCCAGGAGCGGGGCTCAGACCGCTTCGCCCGACTCATGATGGAGGTCGATCCGGATCCGCCCCACCTGATCGTCGCATGGAGACTGCGCGCTATCGCGCCCCCACCGGAGTTCCAAGTGCGGCGCCTCAGCGAACCGGAAGCCCTGGCCGCAGCAGACAAGGAGATCAGCCGGCTGGCGGTAGAGCAGCGGTTCTCCGGTGCCGCCCTGGTGGCCAGGAATGGAAAGCCGCTCTTGGCCCGCGCCGTGGGCTACGCCGACCGCGAGCACCAGATTCCGAACCGCCTGGACACGAAATTCAATCTCGGCTCGATGAACAAGATGTTCACCGCAGTAGCGATCGCCGAGCTGGCCCAGGAAGGCAAGCTCACGTTTAACGATCCGATGGGCAAGTACCTCGCGGATTACCCCAACCCGCAGGCGGCGCGAAAGGTGACCATCCACAACTTGCTGACGCACACCGGCGGCACCGGCGATATCTTCGGGCCTGAGTTTGAAGCGAACCTCGAGAAGCTCAGAGAGCCGCAGGATTACGTCCGCTTGTACGGCAAGCGTGCCCCCGCGTTCGAGCCTGGCAGCCGCTGGGAGTACAGCAATTATGGCTTCGTCTTGCTGGGGGCCATCATCGAGAAGGTCTCCGGCCAGAGCTACTACGATTACATCCGCGAGCACGTGTATCAGCCCGCGGGCATGACCTCATCCGACTCCTACTGGAAGACCGAAAAGATCCCCAACCAGGCCATCGGCTACACCCGCGTCGGCACCTCGCAGCTCCATCCCAACTACGATTCTTTGCCCATGCGCGGGTCGCCAGCCGGCGGAGGGTATTCAACCGTGACGGATCTGCTCAGCTTTGCCAACGCTTTGCTAAACCATAAGCTGCTGAGCGAGAATTACTTGAGGCTGGTCACTACCGGTAAAGCTGCGGCGCCAGGCGGCAAGTATGCGTACGGCTTCGAGGACCAGTCGGAGGGCGGCGTCCGCTGGTTCGGACACGGCGGAGGTGCCCCCCGGCATCAACGCCGATTTGAGGATTTATCCGGACTCAGGATACGTCGTCATCGTGCTGGCGAACCTGGACCCCCCGGCGGCCACGGGCCTGGCCGAATTCATCGGGAGGCGGCTTCCGGCTGGACTACGGCCACGGTCTTAGCGGCACGCCGTGTTCGGAAAGCAGGCGAGGTGTTAAGTCGGCTCGCCCCGCTTCGTATTGAGAATCAGGGGGAGGAACAGTGACCATTCTCAGCCAGACCCGCGCGTTGGTGGAGCGTTCGCCCTTGCTGCGCCGCCATAGCGGTTTCTGGTGGACGGCCCGCGAGGCATTCTGGATCGCCGTCGACGCGCTGGTGAACCACAAGCTGCGGTCGTTTCTAACCCTGCTGGGGGTAGTGATCGCCACGACGACGCTGATCGTGGTCATGTCGATCGTCAACGGCATGAACGTCTACATCGCTGAGCATATCGCCAACCTCGGCACCAACACCTTCGTGCTGCACCAGTTCAAGTGGGCGCAAGGCTTCGAATCCTTCTTGAAGGCCCAGCGGCGCAACAAGCCCATTCGTCTTGAGGACTATGAGTTCCTGAAGGAAAACCTGGCCGGCTACCAAGCTATGAGCGCCATTGCCCCGCTTCCAAGCGGCCCGCCCGCGCGGTACGGTGGGCATTCGATTGATGAGGTGACGCTGATGGGCGTTACGCCCAGCCACGTGGATGTGGGGCGCGAAAAGGTCCTGTATGGCCGGTACATCAACGACCAGGACAACGCCCACAATGCCCAGGTCTGCTTCATCGGGCAGGACATCGTCGACAAGCTCTTCCCTGGCATGGACCCGCTGGACAAGGAACTGAACGTGGGCGGCCAGCCCTTCCGCGTAATCGGCGTGGCGGAGAGGGTGGGCACCACCTTCGGCATCAGCCAGGACAACTTTGTCTTTATCCCCCTCAATACCTTCCGCGAGCTGTATAGGGCGCGACCCGAGCTGATGGTCTTCATCAAGGCTCCGGATTCGGCCCATATGAGCGAGCTCGAAGATGAGGTCCGTGCCCTCATGCGAGCCCGCCGCCACGTCCCCTATCGCGAAGAAGACACGTTTGGGATCAACGCGTCCGAAACGCTGATGAGCGCCTGGCAGCAACTGACCGGTACCATCTTCGCCGTCACCATCGGGGTGGTGGCCGTCTTCATGGTCGTAGGCGGAATCGTGATCATGAATATCATGTTGGCCAGTGTGACCGAGCGCACCCACGAGATAGGTATCCGCAAGTCGTTAGGAGCCCGGCGGCGAGATATCGTGATGCAATTTGTTATCGAATCGGCGGTGATGGCTGCGGCGGGCGGCGTGATTGGCGTAGTACTGGCGGCGGGCATCAGCCAGTTGGTGAACATGGTCTTCACCGCCTCCGTACCAGTCAGTGCCGTCGTGGTTGGGCTGGTGCTCTCCACGGCTGTGGGGCTGTTCTTTGGCATCTACCCTGCCAGCCAGGCCGCGAAACTCGATCCGATCGAGGCGCTAAGAACCGAAACGTAGAGTTAAGGAGCGAAGAGCGACCGGAGGTGGAAAGACACGACACCGAAACGCTAGCGTGTGAAGAGCACGCAGGTGTAGAGCCGAGTCACCTTTTGCTTGCCCGGCGGGCGCGACTTACCGCTCCCGCGCGCTGACTCTCAGATGAGCGTTTATAGCCAAAATATCCGCGAGAACCTGCTGCTGGCCCTGGACACGCTTCGAACCCATAAGTTCCGATCGTTCCTCACGGTACTTGGCGTGCTTATCGGTACCATGACGGTCATAGCCGTCGCCTCGATAATCACCGGCCTCGACAGCAAGCTGGTGAGCGCCGCCGAACAGTTCGGGACGCGCGTCCTGTGGGTTTACAAGCTGCAGATCGGCCAGCCACATCGCCTGACGCGGGAGGAGCGCCTGCGCAAGCCTCTCACTTACGACGACGCGATGGCTATCCGCCAGCAATGCCCGGACGTGGAGGCTGTTTCCGTGGCCATCTTCGCCAACCTGGGCCAGTTCGGACTTCAGCCCACCACCGCAAAATACAAGGGCAAGGACATGCTGGACGCTCAGTTCATGGGCGTTACCGCCAACTACCTCCAGACGGCCACGGTCTCGCTGGCCGACGGCCGCTTCTTCAGCCAGGCCGACGAGCTCCATCGCCGTGATGTCGCCGTCATCGCCGCCACCGTGCGCGATCGCTTCTTCGAGCACGAAGACCCGGTGGGCAAGAGCATCGAGGTGAATGGCCACACCTTCGAAGTGGTCGGCGTCCTCGATAAGTTCAAAGGCTTCATCGGCGATAATCCGGACGACCGCGACATCATGATTCCGTACTCGACCTACAAGAAGTATTACCCGGACGCCAAGGACAACTTTCTCAACGTCTTGGCCCGCGAGGGACGTCTGGACCAGGCGATGGACGAGGTCCGCGGCCTGCTCCGCCGGCGCCGCCACGTCAAGCCCTCCGAGCCCGATAATTTCGGCATCGCCACCGCGGAATCCGTGGTGAACAACTTCCGCCAAATCCTCGGAACGGTTGCGCTGGTGATGGTAGTGATCTCCTCCATCGGACTGTTGGTGGGCGGCATCGGTGTGATGAACATCATGCTGGTGTCCGTTACCGAGCGGACGCGCGAGATTGGCGTGCGCAAGGCGATTGGGGCCCGCCGCAGTGACATTAAGTGGCAATTCCTGCTGGAGGCCATGACGCTGACCGGCGCGGGCGGAACGCTGGGAATCATCCTTGGCTGGCTGCTCAGCTTTACTATTCGTCACATCATCCCCAGCGTCCCGTCCACCGTTCCCCTGTGGTCCATCGCAGCGGGCTTCGTGGTGGCGGTCAGCGTGGGTTTATTCTTTGGCTTGTGGCCGGCGCTGAAAGCGGCGCGCCTGGACCCGATCGTTGCCCTGCGCTATGAGTAGGGCGGCGGGCGCGATGCGCGGTTTCCACATCGTGTTGCATGAATGCCACACCTCACGGGCTCCGGCGCGATCCCGCCTTACCGTTTAACTTATTACAAAGCGGACACTTAATCGTCCAATGGTCGATTGGCCGCCAGATTGCCCTGCTTACTCTCAGCCAGATGCCAGATTACCAGCACACCCTCGCCAAACCCGTCTCGACGTCAGGCGTCGGCCTGCATACCGGATGTCAGGTGCGGTTGTGCCTCCTCCCTGCGCCGTCGAACACAGGTATTGTGTTTCGTCGCGTTGATCTGGAGGGCTTTGAAATTGAGGCCAAGGCACGCCACGTGGCGCGTGTCAGCTACGCCACCAGCCTGATGAAAAAAGGGGTGCTGATCTCGACCACCGAGCACCTGCTCTCCGCCTTGGCGGCCATGCGCATCGACAACGTTTATGTCGAGTTGAACAACCTTGAAGTTCCGATCATGGACGGCAGCGCTCTCCCTTTTGTACGGCTGATCCACGAGGCCGGATTGCGTCGACAGCGGGCGCGGCGGACCTATGCGCGCATCCTCAAGCCCATCGAGCTGGCCGACGGCGCCCGGCGTATCGCCGCTTATCCTGCCGACGCATTCAGCGCCAGTTACACTATCTCTTTTCCTCATCCCCTGGTCGGCGAACAGCATTTTGAATTTGCCGGCGACAGCGCCCAGTACGAAGCCGAAGTAGCACCGGCCCGCACCTTTGGCTTCCTGGAAGAAGTAGAGACACTGCGCCAACAGGGATTGGTGCGTGGCGGCTCGCTGGAGAACGCCATCGTTCTGGCGCGCCACGGCGTTCTGAACCCCGAAGGGCTGCGATTTCCCGACGAGTTCTGTCGGCACAAGGTGCTGGACCTGATGGGTGATCTGGTCATGCTGGGTTATCCCCTGCTGGGTCGCGTGGTGGCGGAGCGCGCCGGTCACGCCATGCACGTCGCCCTGGTAGCGCAGCTGCTGCGCGACAAAAGCACCTGGACACTGGTGGAATCCCGAAGGCGTGCGGACCGCGAACTCAGCTTCCAGAAGCGCGAGGCGGCGGTGGCTAGTTCTGCACTCTGACCCTGAGCCGTCGCAGAGGGTGCTGTTCTGCGCCGGCCCAACCGTTTTGCTTGGGGCTGGACTATGGTCTTGTCGCCCGGCTTTTCACGGCTACCTCATGGCTGATCCGCCAGCGCCGTGGCTAACTGGAGGAATCGTTGCCGGGCCTCCGGCCTGAGCGGGGCCCGGGTGCGCTGCGGCAGGGCAGCCGAGGCTTCCAGCGTCTGCTCGATACGGTTGACGTCCAGGGTGCCGTGCGGGAACAGTTTCCGGTAACGTTCGAGCGTGGCGCGCGCGGCTGCGATCTGGCCTGTCTCGTAGTAGAAGACACCCAAGGCTGAATAACTGCTCTGCCAGTCCGGCATCAACTCCTGGGCGCGTTGGAAATCGGACTCCGCCTCGGCGTTGCGGCCTTCCAGCGCGGCGACAACGCCCATACCCCACAGCAGCCTCGCGGAATCGGGAACGCGCGCGAGACCGCTCCGCAGGACCTTTTCAGCAGACCTCACGTCACCGGAGCGCAGCCGGACCAGCGCCAGCGACAGGTAGTTCTGGTCGTTGTCGGGGTTGGCGGCAATGGCTCTCTCGAACGCCTCGCTCGCTTCCCGCGTGCGGTCCAAGTGCGCGCAGACATCGCCATAAAGAGCCATCACCGCGCTGTCATTACGTCCGGCCGGGGAAATCTGCTCGAGCGCCTCGAGCGCCCGCCTGTAGTCACGCCTTTGGAAATAAGTGTTGGCCAGGTTGTAGCGCGCGTCGTCGGACGCCGGATCGGCAGTCAAGGCCGCCTGGAAATGCTCAATGGCCTCGGGATAGAGGTGGTAGCGCGCCAGCAGGACGCCGGTGCCGAGCGACGTGCGGGCGTCCTGACCGCTCACCTGGTCAAGTTTCTTGATAGTCTCCCTCGCCTCTTCGAGGCGGCCTAGCTTGAGGTATGCCTCCGCCAAGAGGTAGAGGTTGCGCGGCTGATCGGGACGCTTTTCCACCTGGGCGCGCAATTCCTGGAGGTCAAGGTCTGCCTTTTGCCGCGGCGGCAGAGCTGCCCTCTGGCCGAAGTAGTCGAAGAGGTGTTGGAGGGGATAGGGTCCAGGGCGCGGGTCCTTGGAAAGCGTCTCGAAGATCTTTAGGTCGCGTGCTGCAGCTTCGGTCTGATGCAGATTCCGCTCCGCGGTGGCCAGCTTGTAATAGACCTCGGCCGGTTTGTCCGTATCCTTGAGAGCACGGCGCAGCAGAGGAATCGCCTCGGCATACCGCCTTTGGGCCATCTTCACGCCTGCCAGCTCAAAGAGCGCATCGCTGTAATCAGGCTGGGCCGCGATGGCGCGCTCGAGGAGCTTTTCCGCGGCGGGATAATTGCCCTGTTTGCTCTCAATAAACCCCAGGCTGTAGAGGCAGGCGGCGTTATGGGGATCGCGCCGCAGGCCCTCATTGAGGTATTTGCGCGCCTCGTCGAACCGGCCCAGGTGCCGGTAGCACAACCCCATAAAAGCGTAGGAGCTGGCGGAGGGATCCAGCCGGATCAGCTCGGTGAATTCCTGGAGGGCCTTGGTCACGTTGCCAGCCATGAAGTAGCTCTCTCCCAGCGCGGCGTGGAGGTCGGCGCGCCGCGGCGCAATCCTGACGCCCTGTTCGAGCAACTGAATGGCGTCCTCAAAGTAGGACTGCTTCATGCTGAGGCGGCTGAGAAGGAAGATGACATCGGTGTTCTGGGGAGCCAGCTGGTGGGCGCGAGTCAGCACTTCGAGAGCCTGAACATCCTTGCCCTCATCTGCGTAGCTCTTACCGAGCAGAAAGAGTGTGTCCGCGGAGTCGGGCTGGAGCTCGAGCGCGCGGGTGAGTAGGCCCTCCGCCCTTTCACGGTTACCGGCGCGCAGCTCGGCTTCACCCAAGTTATGCAGGATCTCGAAGGTGCCCGGCTTCAGGGCATCCGCCAGCTCGAATTCTTGTACAGCCATTGAGTATTGTTTCTGCGAGGCAAGCACCACCCCCAAAGTGAAATGCAGTTGCAGATTGTCCCTGTCCTTCGATGAAAGCGACCTGGCAATCTCGATGGCCTTGGCCTTCTGGCCCGTGGCAAAGTAGGCCTGCACGAGGTTGAGCAGGGTGGGTGAGTCCGGAGGCTGGACACGCTGGAAATAAGTGATGGCAGCTTGCGATTTCTTCTCCGCTAGAAGCACCAGCCCCAGGTTGTAGTTGACGCCGCGGTCGCGCGGCTGGATGGCCAAAGCCTGGCGAAACTCCTGCTCAGCAAGATCCACTCGCTTTTCGGCGAAGTAGATGTTGCCCAGACCCATATGGCTTTCGAGCGAGCGAGGATCAAGTTCCAGGGCACGACGAAAGGAGGCAATAGCGCGGTCATAGTTCCGCGCCTGGGAGTAAATCAGCCCCGCTAGGTTCAGCCCATCAATGCTTCGTGGCCATAGCTTCAGCCCTTGCTCGACCGCCGCCTGAGCTGGCTCCACCTGGCCCTGCCGGAGCAGTTTTCTCGCCTCATCGAACTGCTGCCGGGCCTGAGCGGCCGCAGTGGTTCCCGCCTGCTGCAAAGACGCGCAGGCTGCAGAAGCAGCGAAAAACAGAAGCGCAGCCGCTAGAAGGCCCGAGGCGAGAGCATTTGCCTTTAGCAGCGGGATGGCGGGCCATAGCAGCCCGCCTGGAACAAAGTCGAGAGATCCCGCCGCGCTGGCGCGCCTGATGCGCGCCAGGGCTTTTGCGGCAAGGAAGTCGCCTGTGTGGGCGGGAACTGCGTTAAGGCGGAATTTGAAGTCGCCGGTTGAAAATCTCAAATGGCAAACGATCCAAAGATCCAAAGTTCAAACGTCCCAAATCGGTTTCCCTGGCGACCCTGGCAGTTGAACGCCCAGGCGGTGAGCCATGGTCGCGGCCACATCCATCAGGGTGGCGCGCCGCGGCGCCGGCAACTGGCGCGAAGCGGGCAGGACAGCCAGCATCTCATCGACGCCGTCCGCCAGCAGCAGGTACAGGGTGTTCTGGCGGTTAGCGGGAACTTCTTCGGCATTCAGCCAGATGTAGTAGGAAAGCAGCTCGACGTCGATGAAGGAACCTAGCGGGTCCTGCAGGATGGGGATCTGGTCCGTTGGGCGCGGCTTAGAAAAAAGCAGCAGGCTGCTGAAGGGCTTCATCTTATCGCGGACGCCGAAGCGCGCCACCACTAGCTGTGGCTGGACCCGCCGAAGCGCCTGCACCGCACCCCACTCCACGAACGTGTTGTTAATGATCAAGGTACCGCTACCCGACAGCAGAATGTCGCGCATGAATGCGGCCACCTTGGGATCAGGGTGAACTGGCTTGCCTCCCTCGTCGAGCTCGAGCGTCTTCATCCACGCCGCCAGTTCCTGCGGGCCGCGCACACCGCCGCTCGTCACCTTGGTGTAGATAGCTTCTGCCAGCCGCTCACGGTAGGCGCGCAGACGCGCGTAGCTCAGCCCCGTGGCGCAATCCGAGTGGCCAGCTTGCTCGCGCAGCGAGCAAAGGCTATCGCCCGCCTCAAGAATCCAGGCGCTGAGTGGCGTGAATCCGCTCTTTTGGCTGAGAACTTCGAAGAGCGTCGCCCCACTGCCGTCGCCCGGGGGCCGGCCAGTGAACAGCGCCCGCACGAACGGGTCCCTCGCCTGGGCGCCCGCCAGATCGAGCGGTACACGCGTTCCCAGGCTACGAAAGCGCTTCCAAAGGGTCTCGCGCTCGATGGCGATCCCTTCCTCATAGAGGATCACTACCAGCCGGGGCGCACGATCGGTGTTCAGACGGGCTTCAACGCGCGGCTCGAGGCGCTGAAAAAGCGCGTCGATCTCGCGCCTCCATGCCGCGTACTGGCCTTGCCGCTGCAGGTGGTTCAGCAGCCGGGACTGCAGTACCTCGGGGCCGTCGCCCTTGACGCGATCACATCCGGTTCTGGCCTCGAAGTCGGCAAGGCTGCCGAAAACTTGGCGGAAATCCGAAGCGTCCAGGGCGGCCAGCTCGGCAAAGAGCGCACGGAAGTAAGCTTGTTCCGGATCGAAGAGTGTCGGCCACTTCTCAATTTCGGTCAGGGTGTTCACCAGAAAGGTTCGCGGCAAGCGGTCGACGACATCCTGGTGTTGTCGCACCAGCGCCAGCGCTTCGCCTGACAATCCGCGGTACAGGTTCATGATGGGTTCGTAGCTTGCTCTGATTCTTCGCTAACTGTTGGCGCCCGTCCCCGCCGAGAAAGCGGCTGCGGAGGCGTGGCAAAGGACCAAGCGGTAAAACAGCAGCAAGTTTAGATAGCCAGCTCCACCAGCGGCTTGCCGTCACAGCCCGGCATCTTAAAGCCCAGCAATTGCGCGACCGTTGGAGCGACATCGATGTGGTGCACCGGACGCTCGGAAGCCGTGCCCTTGGGCACCCCGGCGCCGAGGGCCAGCAGCCACACGCGGCGGCACGAATCGTCGCCGCTCCGATGGTTCGCGAAGCCGTTTCCGTGAATGTCGCCGTCGCGCCCCACCTCCGGAATGACGATCATCAAGGTGCGATCGCGGTAGGCCGGTAAGGATTGCGCGTACTGCCACAGCTCCCACACCAGGCGGTCTGTACGGCGAATCGCCTGCAGGTAGAGCGAATAGGAACCGTAGTGCGCAATATCGATGTCCCAGAAGTTCACCAGCATCAGGGAGGGCGCAAAGCGGTTCATGATCTCCTTGGTCATGAAGAAGGTGAGCTCGTCGCCGCTCGAGGGCACGCTGGGATCATTGAAGTAATCGAGCAGGGACTGAGCCAGGCTTTGGCGCAGTTCCTGGCTGAGCTTGCGGCCCGAGTCGTACACCTGCCAGCCGTAATTCTCGTAGCCCTCGTCCAGGGCGGAAAGCATGGTTTTGAGAAAGCTTTCGCGGTCCTCGACGCCCGGGCCCTGCGGCGAGCCCACGGCGGACTGGATTGCCTCGAGCAGCAGCTGCTTTGGCAGGATGACGTTGGCGGCATAAGGCACGCCGTAGTCGCGGCCATGGCTTCCGCCGATCAGGCTGAAGCTCTTATTGGTGGCGATCACCCAGGTTTCCTCGACGGGGAGGTGCCGTTCCTTGCGCAGGTATTCGAAAAACGTCGGCGTCGCGGGTGGTTCACTGCCGAAAGAGTCCACGAACTGCCAGTTGCCAGTAAGCAGTGCGGCGCTCGAGTTGAAGTGTCCCGTCAGCCCCTCGTTCCGTGCCGAAGGATAGAAAATGGCTTGCGGAAGCAGGTCGTTCACTAAATGAGGAATATTCACCCAGCCTTCGGGCGCGAAAGTATCCTGGTAACGGGCGCCGCCCCCGAACGTCACCACAATGGCGCGATAGGCGGGCTTCACTGAACTCCCCCGGGCTAGCAGGCGTCGTGGCAGAAAATAATCGGCAATCAAAGCCGCCGCCAACTTCAGGAAATTGCGACGGGCCTCGCCGTTGGGGGTTCGGAATTCAGGGTGGGGGATTCGCCAGATCATGTTGGTTCTTCAAAGCACGTGTTGCGCTGTCCGCCGCACTTCTGCGCGGAAAGCTCGAAGACCCTGCGGGCAAACTTGGTCCTATCGACCACCGATGCTTTTAGTATTCCGTAATCTCCCCGCCCTTAATTTTCCGCGTCTGGCCGGGATAGTCGTAGGGATGGTCGTAGCCTGGCTCGATGTTGCCGCTCTGTGAGTAGTAAGGCCAGGTATCCGCCACCACGCCCTGCCCACCGTGATCAAGCAGCGTGATCTTGCAAATGAGCTTGGACGACTTGTAACCGTACTTGAACGGGATCACCACGCGCAAGGGCGCGCCATGTTCAGGCGTCAAGGGTTCGCCGTTCATCTTCAGCGCAAACAGGGTACGGGGATGTAGTAGCTCGTCGAGTGACACGTAGTCGTAATACATGTCGGCACAGTCGAAGCGCACGTGCGTCGCCGACTTTTTCGGGCGAACCAGCTTGAGAAGCTCGCCGGCACGAAACCCCTCCCACTGAATCTTGGCGGACCAGCATTGGACGCACTTTAGCCGGCTGGCCTGGTTCACCATCGCAAAGTGCTTGAGGTCGGCCACCCTCAGCTTGATCGGCCTATCGACCAGACCGGTCACCTCCAGCTGCCAAGTCGCGGGGTCAGGCGCCGGCACAGGGTTGAACTCCATCACCTTGACCTTGAACCGGTCTGGGACATCGGTGGGGATGATCAGCTTTCGCGCCTTAGCTTCGGCGGGGTGATAGAGCCCGAGGGGTTGAGGCAGGGCCGGCGGACGAAACGCCGGGGCGTTGTCAGCTCCCGCAAGCGCGGCCGCCCCGGTAGCCGCAGCCAGACCCAAAAAGCGCCTGCGATGCATAGGCCTGCCCTTGTGAGGGCCCCATTGTATCACAGCCGGCCACGAGCCGGGCTGGTGGGGCGCGGGATACAAACCGCGCCCTGGGCCCCCGCCGCGACCGACCTCCGGCCTAGCCGGGTTCGCTGCTCACCGTCGGCGAAACTCGCGTCATCGCTGGTTCTTTACTAAGGCCGATCCTTTCTTTTCAATCACATATCCGGTTCGTTTTGTCAAATTCGCTTTTGTGGCGTGGCAGCTCTTGCCAAGCCTTCGACACGGTGAACTTTGCAAACGAGGTATACGTTACCAACAAGCCTTACGGACGCATACCGCCGTGAGCAATGGGAACAAAACGTGAGACTGGGTCCAGCCAGGTGGACGAGGTGGCCTGTGGTGAGGCCCAGCTACCTTGACGGAGGCCAATGGGCTTTGGCAACTTATGGGTGGGAGGTGGCGCGACCGCAAGCAGCGCCGTTGACGGCCGAGATGTTGGGGAATACACTGCGAGCAAGTCACCCTCTGAGCCTACTATTCCACGACTTGGTTCACCGAACGTTTCTGCACGAGCTTCACCATCATGACGCGGAGATGGCGGATTATCTCGCCGGCCTGCTAACCGATTTCACCTTTGCCGAGCGCCTCTACCAGATCCGCGACGCTCAAGGCCGGCGGCTCGAGGACGTGGGTGAAATGCTGATTGAGTCCCACCCGCTGCTGGCCGCTGAATCGTTCGACCGCGAGCGCGAAGTTCGCAAGCACATTGGCGACTACACGCTGTTCTTCACGGGCCTCTTTCCCGAGCACCTCCGCCGCCGACAGCGCTCACTGGTGCTCGACCGTTTTGTGGACTATGTCAAGGCTGGCAAGGAGTCCTACCACATTGTCTCGAAGTTTGACCAGTTCGAGTACCGACGCGTCGCGCCCCTCTTTCGCCGCCTCTCGGAGAACTTCGAACTGTGCGTCTACGGCCTCAACCGCGTCCGCGACCAGCTCCGCGCCATGCAGGACAGCTACTACCAGAAACTCGAGCGAACCTTGATCCTCTAGTGGGTACAGGCGGTCTTGAAGCAAGCCGGTAACAGCGGGCGGGAGCGCCGTGCCCCGGCTGCAAAGCCGGCGGGGGCAAGCCCCGCCTTGAGCCAAGCCGCGGGTAGGGTTACCGGGCGCCGGCTGCTGCGCAAAGCCTGAGGAATCGCCGGGCATCCTCCGCCATGGCGATATTGTTGAAGAGCACGTAGCAGGGGTTATTCTCCAGCGCCCTTTCCAGCAGTTGCCTGAGGTCGCCGTCCGTGTAGCGGTAACGGTAGCCGCCCCGCCCATGCAGGCGAAAGTAGCCCATCCCCGCCGTCACCGGCCGCCCGACGAACGGATCGACGGCGTGGACCAGCCCGAGCTCCTGACAGAGCTCGCGCACTTCTGCCGGCTGCCAGCGGCCCCGCGGCTCCCAAGCGAGCGTCCATCGTTGCGGCGGGCTGCTTCGAGCACGAATCTGGCGGAAAAAGGCTCGGAGATTGGCCTTGTTTTCGGGAGAAGGCGTAAAACTGGCCGGGCATTGAAACAGGATGATAGGGCTGCGCAGAATACAGGCCGCTTCCGCGGTCCGCTCCCAGGCAGCCATCACCGCCGGGCTCAGCCGAAATCCCCCCACCTCGCGCTTCTGCTGCTTACTGAGCTTCTCGCGCAAGCGCCGGTAGGTGGGGCTGGAGGGCTCGTGGGTGATTAGCTGCCATGCCTTCAGCGTGAACTCGAACTCGTCATCGACAACGGCTCGCCACCTTGCCAGGGTTCGGGGGCGGGGCGGCTGGTAGAAGGTCTGCTGAACCTCGGTCACGCGGAACTCCCCTGCATAGCGCTGGAGGCTGACGGGAAAGCCGCAGCATCCGACTCGCAGATCTCCTCGCATGGCGTCCTTACCGGAGAATTGTAGCGGGGTGGTGGAGCGTTACCTGCCCTTGCTTCAGCCTGAACGCATTGGCAAAGCCACCCGAAAGCAGGATTATGCCGGACTTTTGTCACCGGCGAGGTCCCCAGGGAGGCAGACGCGATCTCCTTCGTTCCACCTTTGGCTCAAAGTCGGACGTTCCGGCTTGGCTCCCATTGGGCTCACGTCGGCTCGCGCAGCCGGTCCAACGCTGAAAAGAGAAGTACCGCCAGCGCGGTATTCACGAGGACAGCGCTGGCCAGGTCCAGCGGTTCGAGGGGAGCCGATTCGATCAGAAGGAATCGCAGCGCAAACATCATCAGGTTGTGGATCAGCACCAGCGAGGCGGCCAGCAGCAAACGCGCCAGCATCTGCTCAAGGTCGAACTTTACGCTGGCCCACGCCGCGATATAGCCCGCCAGAGCCTTAGCCATGCCGAACATGCCCAGGTAGCCGTGCGAAAGGGCGTCCTGCAGCAGGCCGGCCACGGTGCCAACCAGCGTGCCGAAGATTCGATTGCGGCGGACCAGGGAGAAGTAGATAGTGACGAGCAAAGGAAAGTCAAACAGGCGGGCGAGGGGGATCACGAGCGGCAGGAAGGCCTGTAGAAGAAGGGCGGCGAAGAAACTTAACCCCCAGACGACCGGATGGAATTTATAGACCGCGATGGGTCGCTCCGCGGGGCTAGGCATGGGAGGAGACTATCAGACGGAGGGCACAATCGTGAAGCATTCGGGTCGCCCGTCTTCACGGGAGCCTCTGGTGGGGGGCATCCGTTGTACTTGCTGCGACGTGACGAGGCAGGAGATCGGCAGAGTCGAATGCCTAGTGGGAGCCTGGCATAGTTGCGCCAAGCGGCGGAACACGGTTATTGTAAACGTGGGTTGGGGTGTCAGCATCCCAACCGAGGGAGGCAGGGCAAACGGCGGCATGGAGGGAATAAAGGTCAGAGCCGCGTTGCGGCAAGCAGCGGGCTTGGCTCTGGTACCGCTCACCCAGGGCCCGGACGAAGTGTTGGTAGGCGGCCAGGCGGTGATCGAGGGCGTGATGATGCGCTCGCCCCATTCATTCGCGGTCGCCGTCCGGAGGTCAAACGGTTCGGTGGCAGTAACCCGAGGCTATCTTGAGCGGCCCTCCGAGAAGCATCGATGGCTCCGCTACCCCGTTTTAAGAGGTTTGGGGATTCTGGGCCAAGCTATGTGGCTGGGCATTCGCGCTCTGCGCTATTCGGCACGCCAGGCCATGGAGGACGCGTCTTCTGCTGCGCATCCCCGCCGGAGTGACACGTCGCAAGAGGCCGGCCTAACGGTGGAATCGAAATGGGATCGTTGGCTGATGGCTTTGAACATCGCCTTGTCCGTGACCTTCTTCGTTCTGTTCTACAAATTGCTGCCACTCTACCTGGCAACTCGGCTGGGGAACCATTACCCCCAGTTGAGGAACGTCTTCGTGTTTAACGTGGTAGACGGCGTCCTTCGCATCGCGTTGTTCCTTGCCTTTTTGGCGCTTCTGGCGCAGGCCCGCGACGTTCAGCGAGTCTTCGAGTATCACGGCGCCGAGCACAAGGTGGTGTGGGCCTTCGAAAAGACGGGACGGCTGGATGTGGCCACGGCGCGCGCCTGCACGCGCTTCCATCCACGATGCGGCACGAGCTTTCTGCTAGTGGTGATGGTGATTGCGCTGCTGACCTATATGTTTCTGCCTTTCCACTCCTTCTGGTTGAAGCTGGCAGGGCGCATCCTCCTGTTGCCCGTGATCGCTGGCGTCTCCTATGAGTTCATTCGCTTTGCCGCGCGCGCGCAGGGAGTCATCTGGCGCTGGGCTTCGGCGCCCGGTTTGTGGCTGCAGCGCCTGACAACGCGCGAGCCTGACGACGCCCAGCTGGAAGTGGCCGTTAGGGCGCTGGAGACAGCGATGGACCTCGAGCGCGTGCGCGGTGGCGAGCTGGTGGTGGCTTAGCGTGGGAGGCGAGAGGCGAGTGCCGGGAGCGGCAGCGGAAGGGCTCAGGAGCCAGCACCGGCCAAACAAGAACGGTAACCCAAGATGCATTTCGCGGAAAAACTGACCGGAATTGAGAAGCGATACGAAGAACTGAACGCCCAGCTCAGCGACCCCAGCGTTCTGGCAGAGCCGGCGGCATACCAGAAAGCCGCCAAGGCACAGGCGGAGCTCCGCCCGCTGGTCGATAAGTATCGCGAGTGGAAGGAGATCGAGAGGGCTCTAGCGGAAACCAAGGCCCTGCACGATGAGTCTGCTTCCGACCCGGCCATGAAGGCGCTAGCACAAGAGGAGCTGGTGCGGCTGGAAAGGCGCAAGGAGCAAGTGGAGGGCGAACTGAAGGTCCTGATGTTGCCCAAGGATCCGAATGATGAGAAGAACGTCATGCTTGAGATTCGCGCCGGCACCGGCGGAGACGAAGCCACGCTCTTCGCCCAGGAAGTGTTCCGCATGTACACCCGGTATGCGGAGTCCCAGGGCTGGCGCGTGGAGGTGCTGTCCAGCAGTCTATCCTCGGTAGGCGGTCTCAAGGAGGTGATCGCCAGCATCCAGGGTGAGCGCGTTTACAGCCGCTTGAAGTACGAAGGGGGTGTGCATCGGGTGCAGCGCGTGCCCGCCACCGAGCAGCAGGGGCGCATCCACACCTCGACGGTCACGGTGGCAGTGATGCCCGAGCCCGACGAGGTGGAGGTGGAGATCGATCCCAAGGACATCCGCGTGGACACCTTCTGTTCCTCTGGGCCTGGCGGCCAGTCCGTGAATACCACGTATTCGGCGGTGCGCATCACGCACCTGCCGACGGGTCTGGTCGTCTCGTGCCAGGATGAGAAATCGCAGATCAAAAACCGCGCCAAAGCCTTGCGCGTCCTCCGCTCCCGCCTCTATGAGATGAAGCTGCGCGAGCAGCAGAAGCAGATCACGGAAGAGCGCCGCTCGATGATTGGCAGCGGCGAACGTAGTGAGAAGATCCGCACCTATAACTTTCCCCAGAATCGCCTCACCGACCACCGTATCGGCTTGACGCTCCATCAGCTTGACCGCGTGATGGACGGCAAAATCGACGACATTCTGGACGCCTTGATCGCCCACTACCAGGCGGAGAAGCTCAAGCAGGGCGATGCCGCTGCATGAGCGGGACGAAACGAGCCGGGGATGCTGCCGCCTCATGGGCGAAGCCAGGAATTATCGCCCAATTCTTTCCGGGCTGGGTGGGTGCTCGAGCAAAGAGTGCAGGAACTACACTTTCACGGACGGCCACCGGCGCGGCACGACGCCCTTACCTTCTTCAATGGTTACCACTTGATTGCTGGCGAGCTTTTCGATACGATCCACAACCCCGCTTGGCCAGCGCACCTCCACCAGGTCCACTTCACGGCGCCCGCCCAGGCCAAAGTGGAGCCTCGGGTCTTGTGCGGACTGGTAGCTCATGCCGCCCTTGCGCTGATCATGCTGGACCAAGTCCTGGGCCGCCACCTTTACACGGGCTCCGACGCCATCCCGGTTGGATCGCGTGCCAATTAGAAAGATCTGAAGCCAGTGATAGCGGTTGCCGCCGTCGTTGCGAAGGAGCTGCGGCGGCTCGCCATTGTTGCTAACCAGAATGTCGAGGTCGCCGTCGTTGTCGAAGTCGGCGACAGCCACGCCGCGGCTGACCCGGGGCTGCACCAAATCGGGGCCCAGACTGTGGCTCACGTTGGTGAACACACCGTGTCCCAGGTTGCGGAACATCAGCTTGGGCTCGCGGTAATGGGTCTCGGTGTGGTAGAGCTCGATGTTATCGAGGATGTGTCCGTTGGCGATGAACAGGTCGCGCGCGCCGTCATTGTCGTAATCGAAAAAGCGGGTGCCGAAGCCGCTGAGCTGGAAGGTGGCGTAGCCCAGCTGGGAGGTGAGTGTGGCATCGTCGAAGGTGCCGTCGCCGCGGTTGCGATATAAGCGTGCCAGCTCGAAATCAAGGTGCGTCACGATCAGGTCCAGCCAGCCGCTGCCCGTGATATCGGCGGCGTCCGCGCCCATGCCGGCCTCGCTCTTACCGTCCTGGCTCACGGCCACACCAGAGGCGAATGCCACCTCGCGAAACGTCCCGTCATGGTTGTTGCGGAGCAGAAAATTGGGCATCGAGTCGTTGGCAATAAAGACGTCCTGCCAGCCGTCATTGTCGTAATCAAACGTTACCACCCCCAGACCGTTGCCCGGCTTGGCGCCAATGCCCGATGCTTGACTCACGTCGGTGAAGGTACCGTTGCCGTTGTTACGATACAGCGTCGGAGTCTGGCCGTGATAGACGTCGGGGTGGCAGTAACCGCGATAGCCGGGCTTGCGTTCGCCACACCAGACGTTATTCTTAGGTGACCAGTCGACGTAATTGGCGATCACAAGGTCGAGATAACCGTCGTTGTTGTAGTCGAACCAGGCGGCACTCGATCCCCACTTGCCGGTGTTGGCCACGCCCGCCTTGGCGGTGACGTCGCTGAAGGTGCCGTCCCCATTGTTGTGATAGAGAATGGCGCGCCCGTATCCGAGTACGTAGAGGTCAGGATAGCCATCATTATCGTAGTCGCCGACCGCCACCCCCATGCCAAAAAGGCCCTCGCCTCCGACCCCCGCCTTCTCCGTGACGTCCGTGAAAGTGCCATCACCGTTGTTACGGTAGAGGGCGCTGCGCGGGGGATGAGCAGGCTGATAGAGTTGGGTGGCGGCGCCGTTAACGAGATACAGATCGAGGAGGCCGTTCTGGTCATAGTCAATCCAGCCGCAGCCTGAGCCCATTGTCTCGATGAGGTACTTCTCATGGGACGCAGCGTTGTCGTGCACGAACGTGATGCCCGCCGCGCGCGCCACGTCTACGAACCTTACGGTGTTCTCGGAAGTGTGCTGGTCACGAGTACCAGGGTAGGCGAAGACGGGGAGGACCAGGGTTCCGCCGAGAGCTTTCAGGCACTGGCGGCGGGAGAGGCGGGTCAGCAGATTCATGGGTGAGCTTTGGCTGCGTCCGGCGCGCCAGTCGCGGCGTGCCCGAGGCCTTTCAGCACGCTGCGGGACAGAGCTTCCCGGTCTTCAGCCTGCATTTGGGCGACGCGCGAAGTCAACTCCTGCGCACGGGGCTCGTCTCCTTTGCGCCGGTACGCCTGAGCCAGGAGGTATAGTGGCTCCGTCGCCTTGGGATTCAGCTCTGCTGCCTTCCGAAGCTCGACGATGGCCGGATCAATCTCGCCCCGGTCCAGCATCACTTTCCCCAGGTCGGCACGGGCGTGCCAGTAATTCGGGTTTAAGCGCACCGACGCTTCTAAAGCCGCTTTGGCTTCATCTCCTTCTCGGCTTCCAGGAACTGCACCTGCTCGCAACAACGCCTGGCTAAGCCAGTACTGTGCTGCGTAGTTGTCAGGATGCTTACGAACGGCGGCACGCAGATCCTTTAGTGCGACATCGAGGTTGCCGGTTTGGATGGCGACGACCCCCAGCGCAATCAAAGGCGAAGGATCGGCTGGAGCAAGCTCAGCTGCCGACTCGAAGTCGGCCTGCGCCTGGACAAATTGACCCTTCATGGCGTGCAGCACGCCTCGTTGCAAACGAAGGCGGCTTGAGTGAGGCAAGTGGGATAGGCCAATGCTGGCGATCTGCAGTCCCTGATCGTAACGGTCCCGGTCGAGGGTGATGAGGCAGAGGTCGACGTAGGCATCCTCGTCCTTGGGGTTGAGTTGTGTCGCCAGGCGCAGGGCATTGTAAGCCTCCTGCGTGTGGCCGCTCTTGAGATAGGCGGTCGCGGCAACGTCCGCAAGTTCTGCGGTTTCATGGCCCTGATTCAGCAACTCATTCGCTGTATCGATCGCCGCCTGGTAGTTGCCGGCCCGCAAATAAGCGAGGGCTTGGTTGTATCCGGCCAGATAGGAGTCCTTGGAGCTGCGGCGGGCGATTCCAAACTGCTGGGCGGCCGCCGAGTAGGCCCCGCTTTGCGCCAGTAGGAGGCCTGCCTGAAAATGGCTCGCGCTGTCGACCTTCGGAAGCAGTCCGAGCATTCGGATGGCGTCGGCCGCCTCGCCGCGGCTGAGCGCGCACCGGGAATACGCCAGGATAGCCTGTGGATCCGACCCGGCGCCTGGGAGCGGCCGTTTACAAGGTTGGTCCGCCGCGGCGCGGGACACGATGAGCAGCAGAAGACCGAGATGTATCAGCCTGCGCAGGGTCCGTGTGTCGATTCGCGACCTTCCGTCCAGGTGAGTGACTCGAAAAGGCCGAGCGGTGAAACTGCCAGGAGCTTCGATTTCCCGCTCAACGGTCGCTTGGACGGAGACTCCTCGTTCCCGCTCTTGTTCTCGCGCGGCGTCCACAGGTTGCCGTTTCCGCCCCGGCCGACTAGGTGCTGGGCGAAATGAACGCGGAACCCGTTGCACCGCCGTCATAGGGGAATATACAATGGGGCAACGATGCCTGGCAGCCCGATCCATTTCGGTACTTCCGGCTGGCGAGGCATCATCGCCGAGGATTTTACCTTTGCCAACGTCCGCTTGGCGGCGGCTGGGATTGCCCATTACCTGCTCACGCGTTCCCGTCGGCCCCGAGTCATCGTCGGCTACGATACGCGCTTCCTTTCGGAGCGGTTCGCGGAGGCGGCGGCTGACATACTAAGTTCCCACGGCGTCGACACAGACTTAGCCAAGCAGGCCGATCCGACACCGGCCATCGCCTTCGAAATCATCCGCCGAAGGCTGGACGGCGGCGTGAATATCACGGCCAGCCACAATCCCGCTGAGTACAATGGGCTGAAGTTCTCGTCGGCAGACGGCGGCCCCGCCTTGCCCGAGGTGACGCAGGAAATTGAGAGCTTCATCGAGCGGGTGCAAGCCAACGAGTATTCGCTCCAGGGACCCCACTTCCCCGCCCCCTTCCGCCACTCCACCGATCCGCGCCCGGCGTACCTAGAGGAGATTCGCCACAAGGTCGACCTCGGTGCCATCGGCCGGGCCAAGCTGAAAATCGCCTATGACCCGCTTTACGGAACGGGGCGCGGCTATTTGGATCATCTGCTCCGCGAGGCTGGAGCGGAAGTGCATACGCTGCATGACTACCGCGACGTGCTATTTTCTGGCGTCGGCTCGGAGCCGAGCGAGTTCAACCTGCGTGAGCTCTCCCAGTATATCAAAGAGCAAGGGTGTGCCGTGGGTCTGTCGACCGACGGCGACGCCGACCGCTTCGGAATCGTCGACGCGGACGGCACATGGATTCATCCCAACTACATCTTGGCCCTTGTCGCGGACTACCTCATCGAGGTCCGGCATATCGCCGGCGGCATCGCTCGGAGCGTGGCCAGCACCCACTTGTTGGATGCGGTGGCCAAGTATCACGGCGTGCCACTTTTCCAAACCCCCGTCGGCTTCAAGTATATCGGCGCCCTAGTCAAAGAAGACAAGATCGCGCTGGGGGGTGAGGAGAGCGCCGGCATGACCATTCGTGGCCACCTGCCGGAGAAGGACGGTATCTTGGCCTGCCTGCTGGTGGCTGAAGCCGTGGCCCAGCGGGGCGCGTCGGTTCGCGAGCAGATCGCCTCCCTGTTCAAGAAAGTCGGAGCTTACTATTCCGTCCGACTCAACCTACCTCTGCCCGGGGACGTCCAAAGGCGGCTGCTCAACAAGCTGAAGCAGGATTGGGAGCACTTCGATTCGCACCGCGTCGCTGGAATCGATCGTACCGACGGGTTGAAGATGATTTTCGAAGACGGCTCGTGGGTACTGATGCGGCCGTCGGGGACGGAGCCGGTGGTCCGCATTTACTGCGAGGCGCATACGCCCACCGACTTGGAACGCCTCATGGCCTCGGCCAAAGCTTTTGTGTTGAATTCATGAAGGTACACCTACCGGCATGAAGAGGGCTCGCAGCCTAGGGAAGAAGAACTACCAGCCGTTGCTGCTAGTCTGCCTGCTTCTCGTCGCCCTGCTGGTGATGCACGAGGTCTTCGGGCAACACGGGTGGTTCGGCATGCAGCGCGAGAGGAGGCGACTGGAGGCGCTCGAGCAGGAAATCCAGCGGCTGCAGCAGGAGAACGAGGCGCTGCAATCCGAGATCAATGCCCTCAAGTCTGACCCCAAGGCCATCGAACGCGCGGCGCGCGAGCAGATGCATATGGCGCGTCCGGGCGAGGTGATTCTGACACTGCCTGCAAAAGACCATACCGCAAACCTGACGACCACAAAATGAGCCTTGTTCGCGGCGCAAGACCAGGTTAACCTTGCTGGAGCCAGTCCTGGTCTTCGCCTCTAAGTTCCCACTCCGGTGCCCGATAATTGAATCCACTCGGGCCGCGCGCCGCCCCCTGGTTCCTATCGCACCACCCCTTCGAGTGGGCTAGAAGCAGTAGCATAGAGCTTCTTCGGCATGCGGCCCGCCAGATAGGCCTTGCGACCGGCGATTACCGCATGCTTCATCGCTTCGGCCATCTGCACCGGATCTTGAGCGGCGGCAATCCCCGTGTTCATTAAGACGGCGTCCGCGCCTAGTTCCATGGCGATGGCGGCGTCGGAAGCCGTGCCGACACCGGCGTCCACGATGAGCGGCACGTCCGTAATCATCTCGCGCAGAATCCGAAGGTTGGCGGGATTCTGAATTCCGAGCCCAGAGCCAATCGGCGCGGCGAGGGGCATGACTGCCGCGGCTCCCGCATCGATGAGCCGGCGGGCAGCGATCAGGTCGTCGTTGGTGTAAGGCATCACCACGAATCCCTCGCGGGCCAAGACCTCAGTGGCCTTCACTAGCTCGAAGTTGTCGGGGAAAAGAGTCTTCTCGTCGCCGATGACTTCTAGCTTAACCCAGTGGGAAAGGCCTATTTCGCGTGCTAAGCGCGCCGTCCGGATCGCCTCGTCCGCCGTGTAGCAGCCGGCAGTATTGGGCAAGATGAAATACCGGTCGCGGTCAATGTAATCGAGCAGCGACTCCTGGCTGCGATCTGTCAGATTCACGCGCCGCACGGCGACGGTGACGATCTCCGCGCCCGAAGCCTCGTGCGCACGAGCCATTACTTGGAAGCTCCGGTACTTTCCCGTACCCACGATCAGACGCGAGCGGAACTCTCTGCCGGCAATACATAGCGCATCCATGTTTTGCTCCTACGCTGATTGTATAACGCCTGCGCGGCGCGTGCCGGATGAAGGCAGACTTGGGGCAGGGCCACAAAGAGCTAGGCGTCGAGCGAAGCAAACGCCGAAACCGGGTCTGCCTTCGGGCTCAGGGAGCCTCCGGCGACAGGCCTGCTCCAGGCCAGGCCACAACAAGCGGGCGGCCGTCCGGACCGAGTTCGAGCTCCGGGGCGTAAAGGCCCCGCAGCTCTCGTCTCCACCACAGCCCGGTCGCACGCTTGGTGGCAAGATCCGTAAACCAATATTGCCAGAGGACAGCTCGAACCCGCTTGGGAGGATTCGCTGCAAAGGGGTTGCTGGCGAAAAGCTTCAGCACCCAGGGCTCGTTGTGGAGGAGTCGCTCCTCGGTGCGTAGGACGAAGGGGTACTCGCGCCACGTGCCCAACGAGGCGAACCACAAATTCCAGTCAAAGCGCGGCTGATAGGGAGCGAAGAGGCGCGGCGGTTGCCGCACGTCCTGGGGCTTGTAGCGGAACGGATAGGCGATTCATGTCGTGCCATCGCGGCTCCCTTGGAACTCGATCTCGTACCTTGCGGTGGTCATGACCGCGAACAGGCCGTACTGATTGGTGATACGAAACGGCTCCAGTATCTCCACTGGCTCGAGCGGCAGCGGGAGGCGCGGAACGACAATCTGCAGCAGCAGCACCGTCGTGTTATAGAAAACCCAACCCAGGGCGGCAAGCGTAGCGTAGGCCCCGAGGGAGCGGGCAAACCGAGGCCCGGCCGTGGAATCACGGTCACCGACCGCGTTGAAGGTGGGAACACTCGGGATGCCGCTGGCACATCGATTTGCCTTTAAACCTAGCTTGCCCAGAAAGTCATCGTCGAGCAGAAGAACGCCGAGCGCCAGCACGTAATAGTTCAGGAATGCAAGGTTGGCCGTTAAGATGATACCCACTTGGAACAGGGTCACAATGAAGAACAAGACCAGCCGAAAGCGCCGGGGAAAGAAGAGCAGCCACACTAGTCCGAGCTCGAGAATCAGCGTCATCAGCGCCACCCCGGCGTGGAACCAGTGCGGCCGGTGCTGCACGTACCAGCCGATCCAGTTGGGCAGCGGGCCGTTTTGGTAATACTGGTCCAGCGCCGTCAGGTTGCGCCACTGCGGATCGCCGCTCAGAACCTTGGCCAGCCCCGACTCGAAGTAGATGCGCAGCCATAGCCACTGAAGCAAGAACCGGCTGGCGCGCGACGGCGGATGCCGCGCGCCCAATCCGGGGCGCCACCCCGGAGGAGCGAAGAACATGGCCAGAAAGCCGGCGGCCAATAGCATCCCGTCCGACTGGTAGGAGGCAAAGTCCTGGGCCGCGCTGACGAACGAGAGGAAGGCCGCCAGACAGACGGCAAGCGCTCCGCGTGGCCACCAATTCAGTACCAACGCTAGCGAAGCCAGCAGCCCCACCCAGCAGACGAGCAGAAGGGCTTTGTTGCTGGCGCTCAGCCAGAATAGCGTGGGAGCGTACCAGAATCGCAGCGGACCAAAGTGCTCGGCAACGGCACGAAGATAGGCCTCGGCGGGAAGAATACCGGAAGGTCCGATCAAGCCGCGAATCTGAAACTGCAAGGAATAGAAGGCGGAGAAAAAATCAGCCCCAGGGCACGCAGGAGCAACCAGCGAGGCCACAGATGCCCCGTCGGTCCGGGGCCCACCAACCAGCGCACAGCAGGGGGAAGCTCGAAGAACATGGCGGCCGTGGGTTAAGCGATGGCCGCGCATTCTTTTTCGGGAGCCGGCCGCCGGTAGATTTCCTCGATCAGGTCGCGGTACTTGGCTTCCACCACCCAGCGTTTGATCTTCAGCGTGGCCGAAAGTTCGCCCGAGTTAATGCTGAATTCCTCGGGCAGGATTCCGATTTGACGAATTTTCTCGTAAGGAGGCAGGTCGCGGTTGAGCTCGTCCACCTGTTCTTGCAGGAAGCGCTGGATTTCCGGCCGACGCACCAGCTCTTGGCGGCTTTGGAACGGAATGGCGTGCTCGCGCGCGTAGGCCTCGAGGCGGTTAAAGTGGGGAACGATCAAAGCGCTGACGAACTTGCGGCCCTCGCCCAGCACCATAACCTGCGCCACATAAGGGTGGCCTTGGAACAGGTTCTCGAGTTTCTCGGGTGCCACGTATTTTCCGCCCGAAGTCTTGAACAAGTTCTTCTTGCGGCCGGTCACACGCAGGAACCCATCCGCATCGAGCTCTCCCAGGTCCCCGGTGTGGAACCATCCGTCCGTGAACGCTCTCCGGTTCTCCTCTTCCAGGTGATAGTATCCCGGCGTTACGTTGGGTCCGCGCACCAGGATCTCGCGGCCGGTGCGCCCTTCAAAGTCCGTGGACTCCTCGCCCATCTTCACCTCGCAGCCGGGAATCGGTGGGCCTACCGTTCCCAGCTTGACGCGCCCCGGATAGTTAGTACTGATCACTGGCGAAGTCTCCGTCAGACCGTACCCTTCGTACACCGGCAGCCCGGCGGACCAAAAGAACTCAGCCAGCTCACGCGACAGGGGAGCGGAGCCGCAAATGATGCTGCGCATGCGGCCTCCCAGTCGGGCCCGCACCTTGGACAAGACCAGCGTATCCGCGAAAGCGTGACGTAATCGCAGCCACCAGGGCGGCGTACGGCGCGTAAGCTGGTAGGGAAAGTACTCTCGTCCGATGGAGAAGGCCCACTGAAACAGCTTCTGTTTCAGCGGCGATGACTGCTGTACGGCCTCGAGCACGCGCGCATGAATTCTTTCCAGAAGCCGCGGCACCACGGCCATCTCGGTCGGCCGCACCTCGAGGATATTCTGCGGCAGGGTCTCGAGGCTTTCCGCGTAGGCGATCGTCACCCCACGCCACAGATAGAGGTAATCGAGCATTCGCTCGTAGATGTGGGAGAGGGGAAGGAACGAAAGTGCCACGTCACCTTGCTCGAACGCAAGAAGTCCGGCGCAGGCACCTACATTGGAAGCGATGTTGGCGTGGGTCAGCACCACGCCCTTAGGCTGTCCCGTACTGCCCGAGGTGTAAAGGATGCTGGCCGTGTCGCCAGGCTTTACCCTGCTCGCGCGCTCGCGAAACGCCCCTTCCACGTCACCGCCCTCTTCGAGCGCCCTGCCCAATACCTCGTGCCACGCTCGAAGCGCCGGGGCCTGCCGAGTACTCCCGGCGGCTGCAGCGGTGCGGTCCATGGCCAGGATGAAGCGCAGACCCGAAACGGCTGCGGTGTTCAGCACCTTCCTCAGTTGCGTTTCGGAGGAGAGCACCACACCAATGGCGCCGGAATCGCGCAGGATGTAATCAGTGTCCCCTTCGAGCAGCGTGGGGAAAATCGGGACGACGATCCCACCCAGTCCCAGCACGGCGTAATCGGTGAGCGCCCATTCTAGGCGGTTCTCGGAGAGCAAGGCGACGCGGTCGCCTGGCCCGACTCCGAGGCGTGTAAGCCCCTTGGCCAGGGCGCCTACCTGCCGCAGCACTTCGCGCGAGGAGACTGCCTGGTACGCGCCTTTCACCTTATGCAGGAAGGCATCTGGCTTATCGTAGCGGTCGATAGCCTTGAGGAAAAGCAAGTTGAGAGTGTCAAAATCGCGTTCAGACATCGACCTTGTGAGAGCGAGTCCGCCAATTCCGACCCAGTCGAATCGGCACGGACCTGACCGGGGTCACGGGCTTCCGCGGCCATCTAGCGGCTTTCAGGGCGGACCGACGCCGCCAGCCTATGGTGCTCGAAGCCGGAGCGGCGTGTCAACGGGACTGGCTCATGGCGAGTGAAACCTGGCCAAGCCTCGAAGGGCCGCCTGGGCCCTCGTCCGCGTTTCCGGATTGAGCCGCAGGCGTTAGGCTTCGCCCGGCGGCCCCGGGACTGGCAGAGGCGGACGCCGCCACTGCCCTAGGCCAAGGTCGATCGAGCCAACGGGTACTAGCATTTTGCCTGCCTGAGGCTACGCGACGCACCGGCCGCGGTCAACGCCGCCGAGCGCGCGGGCTGCCGTCTTCCGGTGGCTAGCAAGGCTGAGTGCGCCGTTGCCACAGTTTTCCGAGGCCAAGCTCGATTTTTCAACAACATATCCGGTTCGTTTCGTCAAATTAACAGTTGTTCCTGGCGCTGCAGTACGCTTTCCCACCGCGTCCGCCGACGGTGAGTGTTGCGGAGCTATACAGCGTTCACAAAGACTACCAACACGCGCTGAGTATGGCCTGCTGACGGACTGCACACTGTTTACACTGTGTATAATTCAGACGCGAATCTTCCGCCCTGCCCACCGGTGGCCAGGCTCCGATGCTCTTGCCCCGTGCTGGCTCTGACGTCAAAAGGTGAGGAAAGAGCCCAGCTTGACGGCAGCACCTACCCGTCCGGGGATTGAAACGCGAGCTCGCCGATGGGCTGTGAATGCTGGATGTACCGGAAAGTCAGGTTAATGCGTGGCTGGGTAATGCCTGGCGCTTTGGGGACCTCGTGCTGGAAGTTCTTCTGGGTTTCTCCCGCCATGATCAACAAGCTCCCGTGGGGCAAGCGCTCGGCGAAGGCGACCGCGCCGTCCCGCCGCTTGAGGCGAAAGAGGCGTTCAGCTCCCAAGCTGACCGAAGCGATCACCGGGCCCATTTCTGGCTCGGCGTCAGCGTGCAGACCCACGCTATCACTCCCGTCGCGGTAGAGATTACAGAGCACGGCGTTGTAACCCAGTCGGGGCAAGCCGAGGTGGGCATATGCCGTTTCGGGCGTGGCTTTCTCCACGCGCGCCTTCAAGGCGAGTAACTCGGGAATCCAGGGGAGTGGCCGATATTCGCGTTGCGAATATCGGTAGTCAGTCTCCGCGTCCCCGTAGTAGGCTTCGTCGCGTGGCACGGGACGGTTGAAAAATGAGCGGCGCCGCTGCCAAGCGCACTTCGCCAGGAGCACATCGAAGAGCGCCGTGGCTTCCTCGGCTGGGAGAAAGCGAGGGTCATAGTAGATTTCTGCTCCGGGAATGGGAATTCTTTCCATCGAAGCGCATCCATCGAACTGCGCGGGTTGCCTGGCAACCCGGCTCATGGGCCGGGAGGGCTCAGCGGCATGATCCGGCCGGGTCAGTTGTCTGCATGGAGAGCAGCAACACTCTCTTCCAGAAGTTTGTCGCTGACAGGCGCCGGCGTCGCTCAGCTACCCCCAGCTGTCCGCCATCCAGGACGGCGCAGACGGCTACACCGCCTCGCAATAGCCCGGCGTTTCAAGCGGACATGGCGCGTCCTGCTGGGCGCGATAAGCTTGCGGGTCACGCGCCCTTCTTCATATTATTCCAACTCTTTGAGAAACCGCCGTTGATGCGCGGTTACCAGAAAGCCTTCTGACGGTGCCCTTCCGGGGGCGCCTGGCAACACCCGGGCAAGAGAGTGCGCCGAGACCCAAGAAGGGTTATCTTGCGGTTTCGCGAATTCTTATGTCATGTTGAAGAACCTGGAGGAAGCATGGACGCTCTCGGAGCGACTCAGCGCCGAGGCTTCGGCCAGACCCTGCGGCGCGACCTGTGGTGGGTGCAGCCGGTGGTGGTTTTCCTGGGGCTTTCGGCGTTCGTTGTCTATGCCACCTGGGCGGCTTTGCAAGGAGACCATTACCGTTTCGGGCCCTACCTGTCGCCTTTCTACTCGCCCGAGCTCTTCGGCGACCCGCTGCACGCCTGGTTAGGTGCCAAGCCTTCCTGGTACCCGGGCTGGCTGATCTTCTCGCCGGCGATCTTCATCCTTTGGGCGCCGGGCGGGTTCCGCCTGACGTGTTATTACTATCGCGGGGCCTACTATAAGGCCTTCTGGGCTGACCCGCCTTCTTGCAGCGTAGGCGAGCCTCGCCAGCGCTATCGGGGCGAGCGTTCTTTCCCGCTCATTTTGCAGAATGTCCATCGCTATTTCCTTTATCTGGCTCTCGTCTTCCTGGTGATCCTGGCGCACGACGCGTGGGACGCCATGTGGTTTGACGGAAAGTTCGGCATTGGGGTTGGGACGCTTGTGCTCACCACCAACGTGATCCTGCTGGGCGGCTACACGCTGGGCTGCCATTCTTTGCGCCACTTGGTGGGAGGGTTTATGGACCGGCTCTCGCGTTCTCCCGTCCGCCGCCAGGCCTATGCTTGCGTGAGCTGCCTGAATGCCGCGCATATGAAATGGGCCTGGATGAGCCTCTTCTGGGTGGCGTTTTCCGACCTCTACGTCCGCCTCTGCGCGATGGGCGTGTGGAAGGACTGGAGAATCCTCTGATGGCGGAATACCAGACGCATGAGCATGAAGTCCTGGTCATCGGCGCGGGAGGCGCGGGCCTGCGCGCGGCGATTGAGGCCTCGGCGCTGGGAGCCAAGGTGGCTGTGGTGTGCAAGTCGCTGCTCGGCAAGGCCCACACGGTGATGGCGGAAGGAGGGATCGCGGCGGCGCTGGCCAACGTGGATGACCGCGACAACTGGAAGGTCCACTTCGCCGATACCATGCGCGGCGGCCAGTACCTCAACAATCCGCGTATGGCGCAGTTGCACGCTCAGGAGGCCCCGGCGCGGGTCCGTGAACTCGAGGCCTGGGGCGCGCTCTTCGACCGCACTCCCGACGGGCGCATCCTGCAGCGAAATTTTGGTGGCCACAAGTATCCACGACTGGCCCACGTCGGCGACCGCACGGGCCTGGAGATGATTCGCACCCTGCAGGACCACGGTATCCACCGTGGCATCGATTTCTTCATGGAGTGCACGGTTCTGCGGCTGCTCAAAGATGGCGGGCGCATCGCTGGAGCCTTTGCCTACGACCGCGAGCGCGGTTTCTTTCATCTGTTTCGCGCTCCCGCCATTGTCCTGGCCACCGGCGGAGCTGGCCGAGCGTACCAGATTACCAGTAACAGCTGGGAGTACACGGGAGACGGGCTGGCGCTGGCTTATGAGGCGGGCGCCACGCTGATGGACATGGAGTTCGTCCAGTTCCATCCCACGGGCATGGTGTGGCCGCCCAGCGTGCGCGGCATCCTGGTGACGGAAGGTGTGCGCGGCGAAGGCGGCATCCTGCTGAACAAAGACGGCCGGCGCTTCCTATTTGACGATATTCCTGAAAACTACCGCGCTCAGACAGCTGACAACGAGGAAGAAGGCTGGCGCTACACCCAGGGTGACAAAAACGCGCGGCGCCCGCCGGAGCTGCTCACGCGCGATCACGTCGCCCGCTGCATCGTGCGCGAGATCCGCGAAGGACGGGGCAGCCCGCACGGCGGCGTTTTCCTCGATATCTCCTGGATCAAGCGGAAGCTGCCTAACGCCGCCGAGTACATCAAACGCAAGCTCCCCAGCATGTATCATCAGTTCAAGCAACTGGCCGATATCGATATCACCGCGGAGCCGATGGAAGTGGGCCCGACCACACATTACATGATGGGCGGCGTGCGGGTCAATGCGGAAACTCAGATGTCCGATGTGCCGGGGCTCTTCGCGGCGGGCGAGTGCGCGGCCGGCCTGCACGGCGCCAACCGGCTGGGTGGCAATTCGCTTTCTGACCTGCTGGTGTTTGGCAAGCGGGCGGGTGAATACGCCGCCCGCTTTGCTCAGCAGAGCCGGCCGGCCACGCCTGACCCGGAAGAAGTGGAAGCTGTAGCAAGGCAGGCCCTGGCACCCTTCGAAAGCTACTCGGGTGACAATCCGTACCAGGTGCAGCGCGAGCTGCAGGAAGTGATGCAGAACTGGGTGGGTATCGTGCGTCGCGAGGAGGAATTGCACCGCGCATTGGAAGCGCTGGGGCGCTTGAAGGAGCGGGCCAAGCGCGCCTCGGTGACCGGTAACCGCGAGTACAATCCGGGCTGGCACACCGCTCTTGACCTCCATAGCCTGCTGGTGGTGTCGGAGGCCATTGCGCGTTCGGCTATCGAGCGTAAGGAGAGCCGCGGCGCACACTTCCGCGACGATTATCCCAGCCAGGACCCGGCCTTCGGCCGTGTTAATGTAGTGGTGCGCAAGGGCGCCGATGGCACGATGCAAGTGACGCGCGAGCCGCTCCCGCCCATGCCGGCCGAGCTGCAGCAGATTATCGAGGAGATGAAGTGATGGCGAAGGCCACGTTCCGGATATGGCGAGGAGACGCCAAGGGTGGTCGCTTCGAGGACTACACCACGGAGGTCGTGCCCGGCATGGTGGTGCTGGATGCCATTCATGAAATCCAGGCCACCCAGGCGAATGATCTGGCGGTGCGCTGGAATTGCAAAGCCGGCAAGTGCGGCTCCTGTTCGGCCGAAATCAACGGCCTGCCCAGGCTGATGTGCATGACGCGGCTCAGCCAGCTTTCCCTCGACAAGCCTGTCACGGTCGAGCCCATGCGCAGCTTTCCGCTGATCAAAGATTTGGCTACCGATCTCTCCTGGAACTTTCGCCTCAAAGGAAGCATTAAGCCGTTCAAGCCGCGTCCCCCCGATGCGCCCGACGGCACCTGGCGCATGGATCAGGCAGACGTCGACCGAGTGCAAGAATTTCGCAAGTGCATTGAATGCTTTCTGTGCCAGGATGTCTGCCACGTCCTGCGAGATCACCAGCTGTTCGACGAATTCATCGGGCCGCGCTTCCTGGTGCATGCGGCATCACTCGAGATGCACCCCCTGGATATCGAGGACCGCCGGGAGGAGTTGCGCAAAGCCCAGGGCATCGGCTACTGCAACATCACTAAGTGCTGCACCAAGGTCTGCCCGGAAGAAATCAAGATCACTGACAATGCCATCATTCCGTTGAAGGAGCGGGTGGTGGACCAATTCTACGATCCACTGGCCCGGCTGCTGCGCGTGTTCCGCGGCAACCGCTCTGGATGAGGCAACCACGTTGTCGGCTGCGGTACAGCCGCAGGCTAATGAAATCGCTACTGGATACCAGTGATGTGGAAGTCCGGAGGGATTTGAAAATAACTCGGGTCGGGCTGCTTGCCCACTTCTATCTTGTCCAAAACCGTGTCCGTTTCGCCGCCGTACTCGACGGTCCTGGTTTCCACGATCAGATATTCGAGAGAGGGTGCAACCCACATTTCTAGCCTTCTGCCCTCTCCGCTGGCGGCGGGAACCGCCCAGCCCTCACATTCAACCCCCGCAATCATTTTTGCCCCGAGAGACTGGCCAGACCGGGCTAGCGATGCGCCGAACACGTCGGCAGGGGGACGCGAGAAGTTTCCAGTTACCATGGCCGTTTTGCGGACATAGTTCAGCAGGTACGTTTTACCGGTGGCAGCGTCGTTCAGGGTAGCGACATTCGCAATCATGGGCGGGAGCCCGCGCACGGGCACCTGGCGCGAGTATTCAGAGCCGTGGCTATCGCGCAGGAAGACCGCCTCCGTTTGGCTTGTAAGACTCTTCTGCCCGTTCGGCCCAAGCCGGTACATCTTGGTTGTCTTCGTCGCGATCACAGGAATTACTGTTC
>CADDZC010000006.1 GCA_902812365.1 Acidobacteriota bacterium
CACCCCTTGCGGGACCAGATCCTAAGTCTGGCGCGTCTGCCAATTCCGCCACTTTCGCATCTCACCGAGTTCTTTCTATCCAATAACTCGGCCGACCCGCTTTTGTCCAGCTCCGAGTTCACTCCAGCGCCGTTCCACCCGAGACGGCGCGGCTCCGCCCGAGCATCCGGCCGACGGAACCGCGGTGTCTCGTACGCTCACGCCAGGAACACCATAATCGCGGGGGTGCCGACGGGCGTGTACTTCCCTGAAAACGTCAGGTTGCCGGTTTGCCGGTTGGCGCGGAACGTGACGATGGCGTCGGCGCGCTGGTTGCAGGAATACAGAAAATTGCCCGTGGGATCGAGCGTGAAGCTGCGGGGATAGTCTCCGCGCGTCCAGACTTCGCCGGCCCACGCCAGTTCGCCCCGCTCGCCGACCGAAAACCAGGCGATGCTGTCGTGCAGGCGGTTGGCGGCGTAGACAAATCGGCCGTCCGGCGAGACCCGGACCTCCGAGGTGTAATTCGTTCCCTGAAACCCGGCCGGCAGGGTCGACACGGTTTGGCGTGCCGTTAACTTCCCCTGGGTGGCGTCGTACTCAAAAAACACCAGTGTCGAGGCCTCTTCCTGGAGTGAATACAACCAGCGACGGTTCGGATGAAAGGCGAAATGACGCGGTCCGTCCCCGGACGGCAAGGAGACGAACGGCGGATGGTGAGCTTCGAGCCTTCCCTTGTCCGCGTCGAATTTCCAAACAAAAATGCGGTCCATTCCCAGATCGCTGTGCAAGACGAAGCGACCCGCCGGGTCAGACTCGATCATGTGGGCGTGAGGACGATCATGGCCGCTGATGGCGAAGCTGCCCGGAGGGGCGCTCCGGGCATGGGCGGCACCGACGGCCCCGGCGTCGTGGCGGACGTCGGTGGCGCGACCCAGCTCTCCATTCGGCTCGATGGGAAGGACCGCGACCGTGCCTCCTGCATAGTTGGCCACCAACACCCATCGGCCCGAAGGGTGAACGCTGAGATGAGCGGGGCCGGCTCCCTCGGAGCTAACCGTATTGAGCGGCGTGAGGCGGCCCGTCCGGCGGTTGATGGAAAAGGCGCTCACCGAGCCGGAGTTCGCGCCCTCGAAGGTGGACGTCTCACTGGCGGCGTAGAGGTGCGTTCGGGAAGGACTCAGGGCCAGCCAGGATGGGTTCGAGGGAGCGGGAAATACTTCGCGCTCGATCAGCTGGCCCGTGCCGGGATTCATTTCAAACAAATAGATACCCTGCCCTCGGCCCACGCTGCCTTCCGGACCTTCGGGCGAGCTGTACGTGCCGACGTAGGCCAGGATCGAGCCGCCAGCCCCGCTCGCTATTTTCCCGGGCGCGGGAACCCGGACGGCCGCCGTCGCCGCCAACCCGGCGGCTCGCTCGAGGAACTCCCGTCGTGAGGTTGGGCGGCGCGCCACCGCGGTTTCTCGGAGGTTATCGTCGGTCATCGTGTTCCTTGAGCAGTGAAGTGGAGATGGAGGTGGGCGCGGCCATCGCCGCCAGGCGGTCGACGTCAAAGTGCTGATCGAAATCCAGGCAGAAGAGGTCCGGCGCTTGCTGAAACGTTACCGGCTTCTCCAGAAGATAACCGAGGGTCGGCATCCCGCCGCGAATCACGAGCGTGGAAAACAGCTTGGGCTCGAGCGCGGCGGCGACCAGAGCCGCCATCTGGCTGCGGATGCCGCTGGTCTCAAGGCGCAGTCTCCGCCCCTCCGCATGGTTCCGAAACCACTGGGCCACGGCGATCAGTTCGGCGGCTTCCAGGCCGAGTGTGCGATCGCCGGTCGCGTCGAGAATCTGCGCGTACGAATACGGTTCTGCGTCTTTCCAGGGGCTGCCGGTGAAGAGCAGATCGAGAGCCAGCACTTGTTCGTCGCGATCGACGCGATCGCACACCGCGTCCACCGCCGCGCCCATGCCGCGGTCATCAAGGATGATCGTAGCGGGGGCGTTTTCGGGGGCGGCGATCCCTTTCATCCACACGGCTTCGGCGGTTAACCCGGAATGGCCCCGCTCGCTCAGGGCCAACAGGTAGGAGAGCGTCTCGGTGCCCTTGCTCTTGGTGTTGGCGAGCCTCCAGGCGCGGTCCAGGTTCAACGGCTCATAGCGAACCACCGAACGAAGCGTCTGGCGCTGGCGGGCGGCCCAGGAGGCGCGGGCCGCGGCGTCAGCCGGCACGGGCGGACGCTGGATCTGGCTGGCCATCCGGCGGGCGAGTCCGAGAATCGTCAAGTTGTCCGCTGGCAGGCCCACGGCCAATTCGTCGGCGCTCTTCAATTCCTGGCCGGCGGGAATCTCGCTCTCGATGGGAGGCAGCCCGAAGTGCTGGCTGAAGAATTGATACGCCGCCAGGCGATTATCGAGCTGGTAGTTGTGGGTACCGGGGTCGCGATTTTCATGCCAGGCGAAGTTTGCTGGCTGGCCATACAGGGCGAAGAAAGGCCGGATGGCGTCGTAGTTGAGCGGTTTGACCAACGGCGCGCGGAAGCAGCAATCATCCTCCGCATCGTGCACCAGCAGCGTGGGACGTGGAGCCATGAGCGCCGTCAAATGGGTATAATCCTGGCCATCCAGAAGATCCACGCCGTTCTGCTCCAGGTCTCCCAGATCGCCGTACGCTCGCGCCTCGAGCTTCGCCGTGAGCGACGAGTAGCCGGCTACGGGAACCGCGACCTTCACCCGCGGATCCAGCGAGCTGAGCAGGATCGTTTGCCAGCCTCCGCCGGAGAGCCCCGTCACGCCGATGCGCTCGCGATCCACATCGGCGCGGTTGTAAAGATAATCGAGCCCGCGTCGCATCTCGAGGTAGAAAAGTCCGAGGGCGTTGGCGCCCACCAGATCCAGGTGGGCGCCAAACCAGTGCGAGTTCTCAGGATTGGCGAGCTCGCCGAAGTCAAACCACTCGATGTTCAGCGCCAGAATGCCACGCCGGGCAAAGTTGATGCACCTTTTCTGTTTGTACTCGACGGCCTTGCCGGCCGGCCCAACGTGGCCGTTGACGTTAAGAATGGCCGGCCGCTTCCCGCCCCGGCCCTCCGGCTCGTACAGCAAGGCGGCGGAATAGAATCCGGGCACGATTTCGTAACGGAGCTTGCGAATCCGATAGCCGATCCCGCCCTCGATCACGCCCCGGTCCTCGAAGCGGGGCGGTGCATTCACCCAGGCATCGGGCCAGCCGTGAAACACCACGTCGTGCAGGAGATGCTGGCGCAGTCTCGCTGCTTCCGCCGCCCACTCGCCGACGGTTGTGGCCGCCGGCGGCTTGGCCACGCGGCCGAGCAGATACTGCTTGAGTTGAAACACCGCGACCTCGGGCGGTAGAATCGTCTCTTTCAGAATCGGCCCGACGTATTCCGGGTCCGCTTGGGCCAGCCCCAGGCCGGCCCCGATCGACAGGCTAAGGCCCAGAAGGCAAGCGATTCTCTCGAGGGCTAGGATGCGCTGAACCATGGTTTTCCTCCGCGCAAGCTCGTCCCGCAGCCGTGAGTTATAACACGAACTCCGCCGGCTCGCCGAGGCGGCTCAAGCCCGCCGCGCCATTAATCGGCGGGGTGACCATCCGGCTGCCGGACGCCGCCAGCGAACGGCGCGCGTTCGGCGAACAGCCGCTCCACGGCGGGTTCCGCCTCCTTCAGCAGGCAGGCTGCCCAACTGAGGCCGGAGCGGCGCAGCAGGTAGTCTTCAGCCCGCACCGCCATCTCCTCCTCGATCCCATAGACTACCTCGGCGGCAAGCAGTGGCGGCGAGCCGGGCAACGGGGCGGACAGGGAGCGGTCCCGCTCGAGGCGAGAAAGAACGTCCTTCCAGCGGCTGCCATAGGTGCCTATGATGCGCGTCGCGATCGCGGGCGGCACGTCAAAGGAGCGCGCGGCTTCCTGGGTGGCGGCTGCCACAAACCGGTCCAAGGCGTCGATGTGGCCGCCGGGGAGCGGCGCGGCGCGGCTTGATCCTTTGCGCTGGACGCCGATTCCGAGCCGCGCCGAGACCTGGTTCACGAGCTTTTCGGCCAAAGCCCGGGACGTCGTCAGCTTTCCGCCGCAGATCGAGATGAAGTTTCCGGCCCAAGGGTCTTCGTGAAAGCGATACTCGCGCGTATTCGCCGAGGGAGGGGCCGCCGCCTGGTGGGGCTCGAGAGCCAAGGCGCGCAGGCCCGCCCAGGCGCCCATCACATCGCCGCCGGTGAGGGCGCGACTGAGGACGCGATTCGCCGCCGCCAACAGGTAGGTTGTGTCTGACTCGTCGGGGGCCACGGTGGCCGGGTCGTCGCTAAAGTCCGTGTCCGTGGTACCGAGCAGCGCTTGGCCCTGGAAAGGAACGATCAGAAACACGCGCTCGGTCCCTGGAATCGGCGCCAGCAGAGCGTTGCGGCCGGTCACGGGCGGGACGATCAGGTGGGTTCCCTTGGTCAGGCGGACGGTTCTCGAGCCGTCAAATCCTGGGACGAGCCGGCGAACCTGATCCACCCAGGGGCCGGCGGCATTCACCCAGAAGCGGGCGGTGAGCTCGAAGCGGCGCCGGCTGAGCACGTCTTCGACCTCGCCGGTCGACAGGACGGGGCCGGCCGACGCTCGGGGCTGGGAAAAAGAGCGCAGTTCGGCGTAGTTCACCACCACAGCCCCATGATCGGCGGCGTCAACCAGGTTCTCGACGGTCAGGCGCGCGTCGTCGGTGGTCGAGTCATGGTACAGGGCTCCGGCGCGCAGGCCGTCGCGGCGCAGCGCCGGGATGAGCTCTACCGTCTGGTCGCGGCTCAGCATGCGGTGGCGGTCTCCGGGCCCGAGGTTGCCCATCCAGTCGTAGATGAACAGGCCCAGCGAAATCTTGAGCGGAGAATAAGAATCTTCTCGATAGATGGGCAGCAGAAACGGGATCGGGCGAGCCAGATGGGGTGCCAAGGCGACCAGCCGGCGTCGCTCGCGGCGGGCTTCGCGGACGAGCTGGAAGTCTCGTTGCGCGAGGTAGCGTAACCCTCCGTGGATCAGCTTCGAGGAGCGGCTAGACGTGCCGCTGGCGAAATCACGAGCCTCCACCAACGCCACCTTCAGACCGCGCAAAGCGGCTTCGCGCGCCGTGCAGGCGCCCTGGATGCCGCCGCCAATGACGGCGAGGTCAAAGGCCTGGCTCGCCAGCGCCTCGGGATTGCGTTTCATAAGGTCGAGTCTGCCGCCGCTCCTTGTCTATAATGGCCCGGTGATGGGTTGGCTGGGTCTTCGCCGGACGCCCGAACTCGAAGTGATGGCTGCTGCCGAGGAAGTGGACGCCTATGCTTCCGCCGCCGCCCAGAAATATCTCGGCGCGATTGACGATACCCTGGTCGAGCAAGCGCTCGCCCTCGGCATGCGGAGCGGTGTGCTCCTCGATGTCGGCACCGGCCCGGGCAACATCCCCCGGAAGCTGCTCCGCCGCGCCCCAGCGCTCCATGTGGTCGGAGTGGACCTCTCGCCGGCCATGATCCGTGCCGCCCGCGAAGCCGCCCGGCACGAGGGACTCTCGCCTCGCGCCTCGTTTCTGCTGGCGGATGCCGCCCGACTGCCGTTTGCCGCCGCCTCTTTTGACAGCGTCATCTCCAACTCCCTTCTTCATCACCTCACCCAGCCGGCGGCAGTCTTCAACGAGATGGCTCGCGTCCTGAAACCCGGCGGCCGCATCCTCCTGCGCGACCTGCGCCGCCCCGGCCGCCTGGCTTTCCGCTTCCATGTGGCCTGGTTCGGGCGATATTACTCCGGCCTCATGAAAACGTTATACGCCAATTCGGTTCGCGCCGCCTATACCGGCCCGGAACTGCGCCGGTTACTCGACCGGTCGCGCCTAGCCGCAGCCCAGGTCTTCTTTCATGGCCGCACCCACTTGGGCTTCATCTGGAAGGGCCGGAAAGACGCCGGGCCTTAGACGCTTCCGCCGCCTCGCGAGCGCAGCCTTGCGATGGCCTCTGCGCCCGGGGTGCGAGTCCCGCCGCTGACGCGATTGGCCTTGACGGCGGGCAAACAGGAGGAAATCGCGAAAACCCTGTGCCTCGCACCGCCTCCACTTTATATCCCTCACGGTTGGGGTGGGCAAGAAAATGCGGAGCGCCACCGGGGACGGCGCTCCCGACCCTGGCCAGCAAGCGCCCGCCCGAGGGTACTATCTCGGAACAGAGCGGCGGATGCCGGGATCCGGCTTTTGGGCGGAAAAGCTTGACATGTTGAGTCGGGCTTCCTTAATCTGGACAATTTAGTATAGTATTGCTGGCCGCCCTGCTTGGTTCCCCTCACGGCCCGAGGTCGAGTGCCGGGCCGATTCCGGCATCACCGACGGCCCGCGGCTTGGGGACGATCCGAGTGGGAGGTCGGAAGGAACGGTTTTTCCACCGGAGCCCAACAGCGTGCTCAGTAGACGAAGCGTCACACGTCGGCTGGCCTGGACGGCCAGCCTGTTTTGCCTGGTCGGGACGGCTTGTCCTGGCTCCCTCAAGGCCGACAAGCCTTACTTTGTGGCCTACGACGATGAGATGGAGGAGCCCGGAAGCCTCGAAATCTCGCTCAGCCCCCTGGTGGCCATCCCTCATCGGGCACCGAACTTTGTCGGCGGCTGGACCGAGTTCGAGTACGGCGCGAAGGGATGGTGGACGACGGAATTCTATCTGGATGGACAGACCACGGCGGGCCAGGGTGCCCTCTTCACCGGATATCGCTGGGAAAACCGATTTCGTCCGCTGGCCGATGAGCACCGGATCAATCCGGTACTGTACGTGGAGTTCGAGGACCTGAACGGGGCCGACAAGTCTCTTCTGGAGGTGGTCAACCACGATTCCGTGGATGACCTGGCGGTTTCGAACCGCCGGGCGCGCGCGGAAATGAAACGCGAGATCGAGACCAAACTCATCTTCTCGAGTCATTACAGAGGATGGAATTTCTCTGAGAATCTCATCGGCGAGAAAAACCTTGCCCACGCCCCGTGGGAATTCGGCTACGCGCTCGGAGTGAGCCGCCCGCTGGCCATGGCCGCCTCGCCGGAGGCGTGCCGTCTGTGCCGTGAAAATTTCACCGTCGGCGCAGAGGCGTACGGCGGATTGGGAACATGGGACCGGTTCGGGCCGGCGGGCGCGGCTCATTACTTCGGTCCTTTGCTCGCCTGGCACACACCCGAGGGAACCACTTTCCGAGTCGCGCCGACACTCGGGTTGAACCCAAACAGCGCCCGATTTCTCATTCGATTCGGCATCGCGTATGAAATCCCGCAGTTTGGCCGCGCCGTGCGGAGGTGGTTTCGATGAACGAGTGCTCGGCTCGGCAACGAAGCGGATGGAGCGGGAGATGGGCTTCGGCGCTCTGGGCCATTTTGCTGGTCACGTCCGTGATCGCTGCCGGGCGGAAAATCAAACCCGAGGAAGGTCCGGCGGCCCGCTTGCGCGACGTCCCAACATCCGCTCGGAGTGTCCCTAATCCGTTTGCGGGAGACGAAAGGGCGGTCGCCGCCGGCCGCAAGCTCTTCCAGCAGCACTGTGCGGCCTGTCACGGAGAAGATGGGTATGGCTGTGGGCACGCCGCGAATCTTCATTCGGCCCTGATTCAGGCTGCGCCCGATGGGAGCCTCTTTTGGGTTCTGCGGAACGGCCGAATCCGGCGCGGCATGCCCTCCTGGTCGCACTTGCCAGACCCGCAGCTTTGGCAGATGGTTAGCTATCTGAAAGCGCTGGGTAAAGAACGGTAACCGGCAGCGCCTCCACCTTCCCCTGTCCCTCAGTGGGGCGGCCCCTCCTTCGGGCCTGCCCCCAGGCAGGGTCGCACAGGCCTTTGACAGGTTTGGCTCAACCGGACTATGCTCAGCCGAGGGCGGAGGCGACGCATTCAAGAGTCATGAAGCCGGGGCGTCAAGAAAGCCATCCATGAGCATGTCGTACCTCTGGATCAGATTGCACGGGGCGGCCAGCCGGAGCTTACAACTCCTGGCTTGGGCGTTCTTCCAGAGTTCCGAAGAGGTCCTGGTAGGGGGCCAAGCGGTGATTGAGGGCGTGATGATGCGATCGCCGCACTCCTTTGCCGTAGCCGTGCGGCGGCCCAGCGGCGAGATCGCGGTAACGCAAGGGTTTCTCGCCCGCCCGTCGGAGAAATACCCTTTGCTGCGGTATCCGATTCTACGAGGGTTGGGCACGTTGGGTCAGGCTCTGGCGTTGGGCATTCGCGCCCTTCGCTATTCCGCGCAAGCCGCCTTGCAGGAGCCTGAGAAACCGGTCGGCGGGGAGGCGAAGAGTGAGCGGAAGGTTGAGCTTAGTAACTGGTTGCTGGCATTGAACTTAGTTCTCTCGCTCGGGTTCTTCATTGCCTTTTACAAGTTCCTGCCTCTCTACCTGACGGCGAGGCTCCAGACCCGCTACCCGATAGTTCAGAGCCTTATTGTTTTCAATCTCATAGACGGCATTATCCGCATCGTCCTGTTTCTTGCCTTTCTCGCCTTGCTGGCCCAGTCCAAAGGGATTCAACGGGTCTTCGAGTACCATGGGGCCGAGCACAAGGTTGTGTGGGCGTTTGAAAAGACGGGTCGCATTGACGTTGCCACAGCGCGCGGATGCACGCGCTTTCATCCGCGGTGCGGGACGAGCTTTCTGCTGGTCGTCATGGTGATCGCCATGGTGTTTTATATGTTTCTTCCTTTTCAATCATTTACCGCCAAGTTCGTGGCCCGGATTCTGCTTCTGCCGCTGATCGCCGGCGTGTCGTACGAGTTCATCCGCTTCTCCGCCCGGACTCAGGGTTGGTTGTGGCGCTGGGCCTCCCAACCCGGTTTGTGGCTGCAACGGATCACGACGCGGGAGCCGGACGACCGCCAGCTCGAGACGGCGGTGCGAGCCTTGGAAGCCGCCATGGAACTCGAGAAAGCCCGTGGCGGGGAATTGGTGATCGCGTAATCGCACGCCTCAGACTAGGACGGCGTATTTTCAATGCATTTCTTGGACAAACTTGCTGAACTCGAACGCCACTACGAGGCCCTGACGGCACAGTTAAGTGATCCGGCGATTCTGGCCGACACGGCCGTATATCAGAAGACGGCCAAGGCGCACGCCGAATTGACGGAAGTGGTGGAAAAGTACCGGGAATGGAAGGGTATTCAGAAATCGCTGGTCGAGACGCAGCGGCTGATGGAAGAATCGTCCTCCGACCCGGGCATGAAGGTCCTGGCACAGGAAGAGTTGGCAGACCTCGAAAAGCGGCGCGGGGCCGCCGAAGCCGAGCTGAAGAGCTTGCTGTTGCCGAAAGACCCCAACGATGAGAAGAACGTGGTGCTGGAAATCCGAGCCGGCACCGGCGGCGACGAGGCGACCTTGTTTGCCCAGGAAATCTTCCGCATGTACAGCCGCTACGCCGAGTCGCAGGGGTGGCGGGTGGAGGTGCTCTCCTCGAGCCTATCGGGCATCGGCGGGCTGAAAGAAGTGATCGCGGTGATTCGAGGCCGCAAGGTGTACAGCCGCCTCAAGTACGAAAGCGGCGTCCATCGCGTGCAGCGCGTGCCCACCACCGAGCAGCAAGGCCGCATCCACACCTCGGCCGTGTCCGTGGCCGTGCTGCCCGAGGCCGACGAGGTCGACGTCCACATTGACCCCAAAGACCTTCGCATTGACACGTTCTGTTCCTCCGGTCCGGGCGGCCAGTCGGTGAATACCACTTATTCGGCCGTCCGCATCACCCATCTGCCGACGGGCATCGTCGTCTCCTGCCAGGACGAAAAGTCGCAGATCAAGAATCGTGCCAAGGCGCTCCAAGTGTTGCGCTCGCGGCTTTATCAGATGAAACTCGACGAGCAGCAGAAGCAGATTACCGAAGAGCGGCGCTCGCAGATCGGCTCGGGCGACCGCAGCGAGAAAATCCGCACCTATAATTTCCCGCAGAACCGCCTCACCGATCATCGCATCGGACTGACCATCCATCAGCTCGACCGGGTGATGGACGGAAGGATCGACGACGTGATCGAGGCCTTGGTGACTTATTATCAGGCCGAAAAACTGAAACAGGCGGCCGCTCTGCCCTCGCCCCGAAGCGGAGCGGAACCGGCGGAGGTTCGGCCCTGAGGGGTTTTGTCCGCCGGCCAGCCCGCGAAATCGGAGCGGGCTCCCCGGATGCGACGCGGGCGCGCCCGGGGAGTGGCGCGGGGATCTTCCAAAGGAGGGGTGGGGCCATGTGGCGCGCTGTCATGAATCCGCGGAGCTGCCGACGTTCAGCCTCGGCCGGCGCGGTGCGACTGGGCTGGGCGACTCTCGCCGTCATCGGCCTGGCTTCGCTGGCCCTCGGATTCCCCGCCGGCCAGAGCCTTCGCATCTACTTCATCGACGTCGAGGGCGGCCAGTCGACCTTGATTGTGACGCCGGCCGGCCGGTCGCTGCTCGTGGACACCGGATGGCCGGATTTCGCAGGTCGTGACGCCGGGCGCATCGTGGCGGCGGCGCGGCGGGCGCACCTCGCGCGCATCGACGATGTCGTCATCACCCACTTCCATTCGGATCACGTGGGCGGCGTGCCCCAGCTCGTCCAGCGGATGCGAGTGGGCACTTTCTTCGATCATGGCGCTAGCGTCGAACACGGCGCGGAAGCCGAGAAGCTCGTGGCGGCCTATCGAGCGGCCATCGGCCCCAGCCGGCGCGAGGTCGTTCGGCCCGGCGACCACATTCCGCTCCCGGGGGTCGGCATCACCGTGCTGACCGCGAACGGCGGCGAACTCGGCACTCCGCTGCCTGGGGCGGGCGGACCCAATCCTTACTGCGCCGCGACGCCGCGCACGGCGGATGATACGAGCGAAAATGCGCGTTCGGTGGGCTTTTTGCTGGCTTACGGCAAGTTCCGTTTCGTCGATCTGGGCGATCTGACCTGGAACAAGGAGCTTGACCTGATGTGCCCGGACAACCGCGTGGGCACGGCCAGTGTCTTGCTGGTAAGCCATCACGGCTTGGCCGTTTCGAACTCGCAGCCTTTGGTCTGGGCACTCCGCCCGCAAGTGGCGATCATGAACAACGGCGCTCGGAAGGGCGGCGAGCCGGCCGCCTGGGAGCGCCTAAAGCGCTCGCCCGGCCTCGAAGACTTATGGCAGCTTCATTATTCGGAAGCCGGAGGCGCGGATCACAACGTCAATAAGGCCTACATCGCCAATCTCCACGAAAAGTGCCGCGGCCACTGGATCGAGCTGACCGCCGAACCGGACGGCAGCTTTACGGTGTGGAATTCCCGCAACGGCTTTGCGAAGCACTATCGGGCGAGAACCTCGCTGGAGTAGGCTTTGTGGTACGCGACCTTCGCTTCCGTGGGCGGCTCCGGAGACTGGGGCGGATGGGCGATGTGGCCCCGTGGGGGAACGACCGGCGGGGCCAGAGGCTCCCGGGTTCAAACCGTCTTTCGGCCGTGCGCGCGGGGGCTTGCCCGCCGCGCAATCGCCGGTGGCGCGGCGCCGCGTGGATGACTCTGCTGGCCGCGGTTGTGGGCTGCGGGGGCGGCTCGCTTAACGGCCCGGGCGCGGCCCCGGTGAGCGGAGGGCTGCGCGCGCCGGCCGGCAGCCGGCCGACAAAGATCAACCCCGCCGGCGAAACCGTCCTGCCGAACGGCCGCATCCTTACGCCGCGGGGCGTCCTGGTGAGAGTGGCGCCCCACCCTTACGGCTTGGCGCTCTCGCCGGATGGCCAGACTCTGGTCACCGCCAACAGCGGCACGGCCCCGTTTTCGGTCTCCATCCTCACGAATCTCGCCAGTCCCCGGCCCACCGTCGCTCAGATTCCCCCCGGCTTCACCCCGTCGCCGGGTGATCCCCCGAGCGTCTACCTCGGCGTCGCCATCGCCCGGGACAACCGCACCCTGTACGTGTCGGAGGGTAACAACGGCCGCATCGGAGTCTTTGACCTCGCCACCCGGCGGCGCATCGACTCTCTCAGCCTGGACCAGACGCTGGAAGGCCGGGCGTATCGGGACAGCTTGACCGGCGAAATCCAACTCTCACGCGATGGGCGCTTTCTGTACGCGCTGGATCTCGCCCATTACCGCTTGGTGATCTTTGATACTGCCCGCCGGCGGATGCTCGCGAGCCTCCCGGTGGGCCGCCTGCCCTTTGGCCTGGCCCTGTCCCCCGACGACCAATGGGCCTACGTCTCGAACGTCGGGATGTTCCAGTATTCGCTGGTGCCGGGCTATGACCCGAGGGACCCAAAAGATACCGGCATCGATTTTCCACCCTTCGGATTTCCGTCTCCGGCGGCCGACGTGGGTGCGATGGTCAGCGGCAAGCGGATTCCCGGGCTGGGCGATCCGAACTCGCCGGGGTCGAATTGCGTCTGGGTGATCGATGTCTCGATTCCCAGCCAACCGGAGGTGCGGGGCAAGATTCCTACCGGGCTTCCGGTGGGGCCCGAGTCGGTGGGAGGGTCAAGTCCGGGCGGCGTCGTGGCCGGACACAAGAGCGTCTACGTGTCCAACGCCACCCAGGACTCGATCAGCATCATCGATGCCCGAACCTGGCGGGTGAAGCGCACGGTTCGGCTCGAGCCGGCTCCGTCCGTCAAGGGACTGCGGGGCGTGCTGCCGTTCGGCCTGGCGCTCAGTCCGGACGAAAAAAGATTGTACGTCGCCTGCGCGGGCATCAATGCCGTGGCCGTCCTCGACGCGCGCAAGGGTAAAGTGCTCGGTTACCTCCCGGCGGGCTGGTTTCCGGCCCGCCTGCAAATCAGTCACGACGGCAAGACCTTATACGTGGCGAACGCCAAAGGCTTCGGGGCCGGGCCGAACGGGGGGCCCGATTTTCATCGCGGTCCGGAAGGAACGTACATCGGGGCGATTACCCGGGGGGTGGTTTCCATTGTGCGGATTCCTGAGCCTCGGACGCTCAAGGATGAGACGGCGCGGGTGCTGCTGAATAACGGGCTCACTCGCGAAAATCCCGTAGAGAAGGGCGGCGCGGAGGCGCCAGCGCCCTTCCGCGCCATCCGCCACGTGGTCGTCATCGTTAAAGAGAATCGGACCTTTGACCAAGTGTACGGCGACTTACCCAGTGTGGCCGGCGAGCCGGTCAACGGCGATCCCGAGCTCGCCGAGTACGGCGACGAGGCGACGGTGAAGGCGGAAAGCGAGGAACCAGCGCAGCCCCGGCTGGCCGCGGGGGAAGCGGAGGGTTCCGGCACCCCGCCCACGGTTGAGCATGCGCGCGTTTCGCCCAATCACCATGCGCTGGCCGAGCGCTTCGGCCTCAGCGATAACTACTATGTCGACGGCGACGTTTCCGTCGACGGCCACCACTGGCTGGTGGGGAATTACCCCAACGAGATGTTCGAATCGGCGTGGCCCGCCGCCTACGGAGGTCAGTTTGACTTCAAGCCCGATCCCGACGCTGCCGGACGGCTCGGCGTCGGCGCTACCAGCCCCTGGCCGGAAACCTATCTGGAAGCCGGTTCGCTCTGGGAGCACCTGGCGCGCCATCAGATCACCTTCCGCAATTACGGCGAAGGGCTCGAGATGGCGGGCGACGACGAAGAGGCGGGCCTGGAGCCGACGGGAGTTCGGGAGGCCATCAACATGCCGATGCCGGAACCGCTCTTTGAAAACACGTCGCGCACCTATCCGACTTTTAACACCAACATTTCCGACCAGTACCGGTTCGAGCAGTTCCGGCGGGAGTTTGCGGCGCGCTACGCGAGCGGCCGGGAAGCGCTCCCCCAACTGATTTTCATCTGGCTGCCCCAGGACCACACCGCCGATCCGCGCCCGGCGGACGGCTATCCTTACCGCGCCTCGTACGTGGCTGACAACGACCTGGCGCTCGGGAAGTTCGTCCAGCTCTTCTCTCACAGCGCCTATTGGCGCGACATGGCGATCTTCGTGACCGAAGACGACGCTCAGGACGGCACCGACCACGTCGACGCTCACCGCAGCATCCTGTTGGTCGTCAGTCCGTATTCGCGGCGCGGTGTTTCGCACGTTCACACCAGCATGGAAAGCATCCTGAAAACCATCGACGAGATTTTTGGCCTCGGTTATCTCAACCAATATGACGCCGCCGCCACCGATCTTTCCGATCGCTTCACGTCGCGGCCCGATTTTACGCCCTACGATCCGCTGCCTCCCGATCGGCGGCTCTTTGATCCCTCGCGGGTGATCGAGCGCGGCCTCGAACCCGGGGCCGGCCGGACTCCCTCGGCCCCGCTCGATGATCCGGCCCGGATCCGCCGCGAGCTGGACGGGCGGGAGCCGTAAAGGGATTCGGCCGGGGGCGCCCTGACGGCGCGGCGATTCTGATATAATCGCGGCGCTCGCAGCCACAGGATCGCCGGATGCTCTTCAAAACCTTCAGCGCCGCCGTCTTCGGAATTGACGCCTATCTGGTCGAAGTGGAAGTAGACATCTCGGCCGGCAACCCCAACTTCATGACCGTCGGCCTGCCCGACGCGGCCGTGCGCGAGAGCCGCGAGCGCATCAAGTCGGCCATCAAGAATTGCGGCCTGGAATTCCCTTTTCAGGTCATTACCGTGAATCTCGCTCCGGCCGACGTCAAGAAGGAAGGCTCGGGATTCGATCTGGCCATTGCGCTGGGGATTCTCGGCACCACGGGCGTCCTGCTGAAGGCGGACCTGAGGTCTTACCTCTTTCTGGGTGAACTGTCGCTGGACGGCGGCCTGCGCCCGGTCAAGGGCGCGCTGTCGATTGCCACGATGGCGCGGCAGAAAGGGATCCGGCGGCTGGTGGTGCCTCGGGAGAATGCGCGCGAGGCGGCCGTGGTCAAGGACGTGGAGGTCTACGGCCTCGGTTCGCTGGTGGAAGTGCTCGATTTGGTGAACGAGACGCGGGCATTCGAGCCCGCCCGAGTGAGCACGGCGGAGATGCTGGCGCAAGCGGGCCAGTATGGAGTGGATTTTCGCGACGTCAAAGGACAGCTTCACGCCAAGCGGGCCATCGAAGTGGCGACCGCGGGCGGTCACAACATTCTGATGATCGGACCGCCCGGGGCCGGCAAAACGATGCTGGCCAAACGCATCCCCACGATTCTTCCCCCGCTGACTTTTGACGAAGCCCTCCAAACCACCAAGATCCACAGCGTCGCCGGCATCCTCGAGCCCGGCACAGGGCTGGTGGGCGTGCGACCCTTTCGCTCTCCGCACCACACCATCTCCGACGCCGGGCTGATCGGCGGCGGCGTGGTGCCCCGCCCGGGCGAAGTCAGCTTGGCGCACAACGGGCTGTTGTTTCTCGACGAGCTGCCCGAGTTCCAGCGCAACGTGCTGGAAGTGCTCCGCCAGCCGCTCGAGGACGGTTTGGTGACGATTGCCCGCGCCTCGATGTCGCTGACGTTTCCCGCCCGCTTCATGCTGGCCGCAGCCATGAACCCGTGCCCTTGTGGATTTTTCAACGACCCGTCCCGTGAGTGCACCTGCACGCCGCCGATGATCCAGCGCTACGTGTCGAAAATATCGGGACCGCTTCTCGACCGGATCGACATCCATATCGACATGCCGGCGGTGAAATATCGCGAACTCCGCGAGGACGCGGGTGGGGAAGCGTCGGAAAGAATCCGCGAGCGGGTGGCGGCGGCCCGCCGCCGCCAACTGGCTCGCTACCAGGGCGAGAAGATCTACTGCAACGCCCAGATGAGTTCCCGCCAGATCGCGCGCTACTGCAACATCTCCCCCGAGTGCGAGCGCCTGCTGGAAAGCGCCATGACGCGACTGGGGCTCTCCGCTCGGGCCCACGACCGTATTCTGAAGGTGGCGCGGACGATTGCCGATCTGGCCGGCGCCCGGGACATCTCGACCGAGCACATCGCGGAAGCCATCCAGTATCGTTCACTCGACCGGAGCTACTGGGCCTGACGGCGTCCTTCTGCTCCGCCGACCCCGGCCGGCGGGCCCCCGAGGACTGCCTTGTCAGTCGCCGCCGCCCGGGATATGCTGTCGATTCATTGGCCCGCGGTGCCCGGGAGGCCGAATGACCCGCGACGAGGTTCTGAAGAAAAGGAAAGACTACATCTTTTCCTGCGTAACCCACTTCTATTCCGAGCCGCTGATTGCCGACCACGGCCAGGCGCAGTATCTGTGGGACGTGGAAGGCCGGCGCTATCTCGATTTCTTTGGCGGCATTTTGACGGTCGGGGTGGGTCACTGCCACCCCAAGGTCTCGGCGGCCATCAAGCGGCAGGCCGATCGCCTCGTCCACAGCGCCACCGTCTATCCGACGGCGGAGATCGTGGGGTTGGCGGAGAAACTGGCGCACATCACTCCGGGCCGGCTGCAAAAGAGCTTTTTTACCAACAGCGGAACGGAAGCCAACGAGGCCGCCGTGCTGGTGGCGCGGATGCACACCGGCGCCTTCGACGTGGTGGCCCTGCGCCACGGCTACAGCGGGCATTCGCACCTCGCCAAGTCGCTGACGGCCATGGCCCCGTGGCGAAAGAGCGGCGTGATTAGCGTCGGCATCGCCCACGCCGTCAATCCCTATTGTTACCGCTGCCCGCTGAAGCTCACGTATCCGGGCTGCGGCGTGGCATGCGCCGAGGACGTGGAAGAGACCATTCGCACCGCGACCTCGGGGTCGATCGCGGCGTTCGTGGCCGAGCCGATTCAGGGCGCGGGCGGATTCATCACGCCGCCCCCGGAGTATTTCAAGATCGTCTTCGCTATCGTTAAGAAGTACGGAGGCCTGTTCATCGCCGACGAGGTGCAGACGGGTTTCGGGCGCACCGGCCAGAAGTGGTTCGGCATCGAGCATTGGGAGGTTGAACCCGACATTCTGACCGGCGCCAAGGCGATGGCCAACGGGACGCCCGTCGGCCTGACCATTGCCCGGCCGGAGGTGGCCGATTCCTTCAAGGGCAGCACGATCTCGACCTTCGGAGGCAATCCGATAACCGCCGTAGCGGCCCGGGCCACGATCGAAGTGATCGAAGAAGAACGGCTTCTGGAGAACTGCGCGCGGGTGGGGGCCTACTTCCGCCGCCGCCTGGAGGAACTGCAGCAGAAGCATCCGCTCATCGGCGACGTGCGGGGCATGGGCTTGATGCAGGGCCTCGAGCTCGTGCGAGACCGCCGCAGCCAGGAGCCGGCCCCGGAGGAGACCAACGAACTAATGGAGCGCTGCCGCGCCCACGGCCTGCTGATCGGCAAGGGGGGACTTTATAATAACGTGGTGCGCCTCTCGCCCCCGTTGAACGTGAAGGAGTCCGACTGCGATCAGGCGATCGAGGCGATGGACAAGGCTTTCGCCGAGATGGAAGCCGCCGGCCGGCGCTGAAGCCCTGCCTCCTCGCTCCCGTGTCCGCTTCTCTCCTCTACCGCTCGGCCACCTGCCGAGATTCGGGCTCCAGGGGAAGAAGCTGGCCCTTTTCGAGGTGCCGGGTCACCGTGGCATAGTGGGCGGCGCGCGGATCGTGGGTGACCATAACGATGGTCTTCTTGAACTCGCGGTTGAGACGGCTCAGGATGTCGAGAATTTCTTCCGCCGAGTGGGCGTCAAGATCGCCGGTGGGCTCGTCGGCCACGAGCAGCGTGGGATCGCTGACGATGGCGCGGGCGATGGCGACCCGCTGTTCTTGCCCGCCGGAAAGCTGCCGGGGGTAATGGCGGATGCGGTCGGCCAGTCCCACCAACTCGAGGGCCGCCAGCACGTGCTTCTGGCGCTCGGCGGCCGACAGGCGGGTGAGCAGCAGGGGCAGCTCCACGTTTTCGTAAGCCGTCAACACGGGGATAAGGTTGAAGGTTTGGAAGACGAAGCCGATGTGAGCGTTGCGCCACGCGGCCAGCCGATCTTCGTCGAGGCGGGCGACGTCTTCGCCGAGCACGCGCAGCTCGCCGGAAGTCGGGCGGTCAATGCCGGCGATGATGTTCAATAGCGTCGTCTTGCCCGAGCCCGAGGGCCCCATCAGGCAAAGGAACTCGCCTGCCTCCACGGTCAAATTGGCATTCTCGAGGGCTACCACCTCGAACGAGTCGCGCCGAAAAATCTTCGAAAGATTTCTGATCTCGATCACCGGTTTGCCCATCATGGTGTTCTCATCGCCTCGATTCTGGCGGTCTCCCGCCGGAGTGTCGCCTCAACTTGCTTCGGTCGTATTCCCCGCGCTTTACGCCCCTCTCAACTTCACCCGCTGGCCTGATTTCAGGCCCTCGATTCCTTTCACCACCACGCGATCATTGGGACCAAGCCCGTCGACCACCTCAACCCCGTCGCTGAGGTTGCGCCCTACCCGGATGGACTTCAAAGCCACGCGCCCCCCGTCGTAGACGAACACCGCCGCGTGCCCTTCCTTCTCGATGAGCGCGGCGCGCGGAATCGTCAGCACGTCCGGCGCCGCCCGCCCCGTCTCCGGAGCCAGAAACGAGACGTGAGCGCTCATTTGCGGGCGCAGATAGTCGTCCGGCCTCAGGACTTTCACCTTGACCTGGATGGTTCCCTTCTGCCGGTCGGCTTCCGGAGCGATTTCCGCCACCACACCCCGGTAGACGCGGTCGGGGTAGGAGTCGGCGGTGATGCGGCAGTCTTGTCGCGGCGAAATTTTGGGAAAATCCGTCTCGTTGATATCCAGTTCCACCTGCAGATCGTTCAAGTCGGCCAGAGACACCACGGAAGCCTTCACGCCCCCGGTGCCTCCAAAGTTCATGTTGCTGACCAGCTCGCCGACCTCCACCTGGCGTTCGAGCACCGTGCCCGACACCGGAGCGCGAATCCGCGTGGCGTCCAGTTGGGTCTGGGCGTAAGCTACGGCGGCGCGAGCCTGCTCAACCTGGGCGCGAGCGTAACCGATGTCTTCCTGGCGCGGTCCGATTTTGATGAGCTGGTAGCTCTGGCGGGCACTCTCGAGCTTGGCCTGGGACATGTCGTACTGAGCCCGGGCGTTGTCCAGGTCGGCCTGCGAGCTGATGTTCTGCCGGAAAAGCTCTTCCGTCCGCCGGAGGATGAGGGCGTTGTGGTCAAACTCGGCCTGCGCTTGTTCCACCGCTGCCTGGGCCTCCAGTATCTCTTGCGGGCGCGATCCCGCCTCCAGTTTTGTCAGGTTCGCCTCGGCGGCTGCCAAATTCGCCTGGGCTTGGTTGAGTTGAGCGCGGTAATCCGTATCGTCGAGACGCACCAGGACTTGACCGGCGCTCACCCGGTCACCTTTTTCCACTCCCACCCAGACGACCTTCCCCACCACCTTCGAGCTGACGTCGATGGTGTGGTGGGCCACAATATAGCCGCCGGCGGTCAGCGCCACGGGCCCGGCCCGGGAGCTGGAATCGACCGCCACCCGCGCCACCTCCACCGTCGGCACGTTGGCCAGCAGCCGAGTCAAAATCGCGCCCGCCCCGATCAGCACGGCGATCGCGATGGCCCCAGAGGCCAGGGCTTTCGCCGGCTTCCTCCCCGCCCCGGTCTGTTTGAGCGACCGGTCGATTTGCAGGACGCTCAGGTCCTTGTCTCGCAGCTCGGGTGGCATAGCGCGGCCCTCGATTGCTTACGTTGACCGCAAAGCGGTCACGATGTTTTCGTGAGAGGCTCGCCAGGCGGGGAAAAATCCGCCGAGCAGGCCCATGATGCCTGCAAACGCCAGCCCGGCCGCCACCAGCTCCGGCGTCACCCGAAAGTTAAACGTCAGCTCGCTAAAGGTCACGAAATTGGTCGTGCCGGTGGTGATGCGGTTCACCGGCAGGGCGAGCAGGCATCCGATCAATCCGCCGAGCAGGGCGATGAACACCGACTCGAGAACGAACGACAGCAGGATGCTGCCCCGCGAGAAGCCCATGGCTCGGAGCGTGCCGATCTCGCGCGTCCGGCGCGCCACGGCCGCATACATGGTGTTCATGGCGGCAAACGAGGCGCCCACGGCCATCAGCACGGCAATGAAAATGCCAAAGATTTTAATGGGCGCGGCAGTGGCCGTCTGGGTGGCGTAATACTGCCGTTCGGTGACGGCCTTCAAGTGCAAGCGCCGATCGTTGGCGATCTGGTCGGTCAACCGCGCCAGAGCGCCGGCATCGGCGGCGCGAAGGATCACGTCCGAGTAGTCGGGCCGGTCGAAATCCTGCCCGAGGTCGTTGATATCGCCCCAAATTTCCGAGTTGTAGGCTGAGTCGCCCGCCTCGAAGATGCCGACCACGGTCCAGTACCCTTTGGCAAATCGCAGCTTGTCACCCAGGCTGCAATCCTGGAACCGGTCGGAAATCCGCCGGCTGACGATAACTTCGCGCAGGCCGGGCCGGAACATCCGGCCGGTCACGATTCTGAAATCCGGTCGCAGCGACGCCGCCTCGGCCGTCACCCCCCGGATGGTGAGGTTCGCCCCTTGGCTTTGGCCCCGGCGGGGCCGATTGATGAGCACGATCAGTTCCGGCGACACCCACGGATTTCCCTGCGCATCCTTGGCGATGCCATCGAGATACTTGATCACCTGCAGCGTGTCCCGGCTGACGAAGCTGACGGATTCCGACTGCGAGCCTTCGCGCATGATCATGATGTTGAGCGGGTTGCCGGTGGCGGTGAGCGAAGATTGCAAACCGCCGGCCAGCGCCATGAGCACCACAAATACGGCCACCGTGAGCGTAATGCTCAGCGCCGTCATCAGCGTCGTGGTGCGCCGCACAAGCAAGTTCCGAACGTTGTACTTCAGCGGAATGACCATCAGAGGTGCCCCTCAACCGAACTTCTCATCCCACGAACCGCAGCGCCTCGGCGATATTCACCCTCGCCGCCCGATAGGCCGGCAGGGCCGCGCTCAAGATGCCGACGGCGGCCGCGATGCCCAGGCACAGGGCGATCGTCGCCAGCGGCACGCCGAAGTCCGCCAGAAATCCGCCCTGGTTCGTGATAAACCCAACGCCCATGTAAAACGCGCCGCCGAGCGCCACCCCGGCAGCGAACCCCAGCGCCGTCGCCACATAGCGCAGCGCCCGCAGGGCCCCGCGCACGGTCGGCCCGGCGAAGAGCATCCAGGTCCCGAAGCCGGCCACGCCGCCAACGACCAGCGCGAATCCGCCGCCCAGAAACTTGAAGTTGTTAAACGTCGCCCCGATGAAGGCGTACGCGAACTTCGCGCCCAGGGCTCCCGCCAATCCGCCCACCAGGGCGATGACCAGCGACTCGCCGGCGAGCAGCAGCAGGATGGTGCGGGGGCGAAAACCGAGCGTTTTAAGGACGGCCACTTCGCTCGTCCGCTCGCGGATCGACATGGCCATGGTATTTCCGGCCACCAGCAGAATCGTGAACACGACGGCGGCGGCGATCGACGTCAGCAGCAGCTTGATGTTTCCGAGCATGGAAACGAAACCGAGCAGGAACGCCTGCTCGGTTTCAGTCTTGGTTTCGGCCGCCGTGTTGCGGAACATGGCGTCGATGGCCTGGGATACTTTTGGAACGTCGGCGGCGGAATCCACCTTGACGCTGAAGCTGCCGACTTGCCCGGGGCGGCCCATCAGTTCGTCGAAGTAGTCATAGTGAAAATAGAAGCTGCGCTCCTGGGATTCATCCTGGGGGTCGCGGTAAACCGCACGGATCACGAACTCCGGGTTGATGCCGAAGATCGGGCTCTTGAGGGTAATGCGGTCGCCGATCTTCCAGTGGTAAGTGTCCATCAGCTTCGCGCCCACCAGCGCCGCGATGCGCTCGTTCTTCCACGCCGCCAATTGGTCGGGAGGAATCTGGAACTCGTCGAAAACCTTCTCGAACTGGTCCGTGTCGACGGCGAAATTAGCGAAAAAATTACGGGCGTCAATGTACTGACCGCCAAACCAGGTGACGCCCACCAAGGCCCGCACGCCCGGAAGGGCGGCGATGCGCTGGCGATAAGCCTCCGGCATGGTCTGGGTGATGGAAGTGGCGCGGTGGACGACGACGCGTAAATCAGCGGTATTCGAGTTCTGACTGCCGCGGTAGATATTGGCGAGCACCGCCTCGAGGGTGCTCACCAAAAAGATAGACACTGCGATGCTAAGGATCGTCAGCAGGGAGCGGCGGCGGTTGCGCACCGCGTTTTTCCACATCAGCCGTGCCAGTTTCATGGTCGCCCTCGCGGCTTTCTCGAACTGTGCTTACGAAATCGGGTTGCGAGAAGTTTCACCCCACCGGGCTCGCCGTTCCCGCCCCTTGCCGGGTTGCCCGTCCCGGACGTGGCGACCCGGTCCATCTATTGATGGCACCCCTCTTTCTTTTGGGCGATGGCGCGAATGCCGGCCAACGAAAAGTCGGTAATGTGGTCGGCCAGCCCGGCAATGACCTCCGGGGTGAATCGGAAACCGGGCGCCATGCGAGCGAAGACGTGTTTGGCCGACATGTAAAACACGCACTGTGCCTGCACGCTGAGTGCGCATCGCCAAACCCGAGGATCGCTGGGCGGGCATCCCAGCAGCTTGGCCACCATTTCGGCCAAACGAGCCGAGGTGGGCCGGATCCCTTTTTCGACGATCAAATCGAAGGCCGGTGTCGGCTCCACCATCTCGCGCCCGATCAGCTTCTCGATCCACGGCTCCTGATCCGCTTCGGGCCCCAGCGCCCGCTCCAGCATGGAGCGCGTATAGCGTCGCAGTTGTTCCTCCGGTGTCTGGCCCTCGCCGGCATCGAGAGCCATCACCTTGCTGCGGTGCATGGCCTCAGCCGCCCGTTCGACCACTTCCTTGTAAAGTCCCAACTTGTCGCGGAAGTAGTAGTTCACGGCCGCGAGGTTGGCGTCAGCCTCTTGGCAGATCTCGCGAATGGTGACGTGATTGAAGCCGTGTTCGGCAAAGCGGCGAGCGGCAACGTCGAGGATGCGCTGGCGGGTCTGTTGGGCATCAACGGCGAGTTGGGATTCCACAGAAAGAAACCCGGTCCTAATCACGCGTATGAAACATCAGTTTCATGCAATTGTATAAAACGTCTGTTTTGCCCTGTCAAGACTTTTCTCGGGCCCGCTCGAGGATGGCCAAGTGGGCGGAGAGCGATTGCTCCGAGGCCCGATGGCCCTTATAATCGGTACCGGCAGGCAGTGAGCTTTGGTCCCTGCATGTTTTTGATCTATAGTGTCTTATTCACGATTGGCGTGATTGTCGCGCTGCCGTATGCGGGGTGGCGCTACCGGGCCCGGAAGCTCCCGCCCAACTATTGGCGGGAACGCTTGGGCTTCTTGCCGGAGTCACTGAGCGATTTCGCCAACCGGTCGGGGCCAAGGGACGCCATCTGGTTCCACGCGGTTTCGGTCGGAGAAACGCTGGCGGTGGCGAAGCTAGTCCGGGGCATCCGGGAGCGATGGCCGGAGCGCCCGATCTTCGTCAGCCACGTGACTCCGGCGGGCCGCGAGGTTGGAGAAAAGCGCTTGCCGTCCGTCGCCGGGCGGTTTTACCTGCCGCTGGACTGGCAGTGGTCAGTGCGGCGGGTGCTCAAGGTGGTGCGGCCGGCCATGCTGGTGATTGCGGAGACGGAATTGTGGCCCAACCTGGTCAGGGCGGCGCGCGAGGCCGGGGCACGGGTGGTGCTGGTTAACGCCCGGATATCGGACCGATCCTTGCTTGGATACCGGCTATTTCGACCCTTTTTCCGTCGCGTGCTCCAGCAGATCGATTGGATTGGCGCCCAGACGCCGCTGGATCGGGACCGCTTCCAGGCGCTCGGGGCGCGCCCCGAGCGCCTGTCAGTGGTCGGTAACATAAAGTTTGACGCCGAGGTACCGCAACTGGGGTCGCTGGCGGGGCGGTTGGGGCAGGGTTTTGCCGTTGCCGGACGTGGTCCAGTGGTGATCGCGGCCAGCACCATGCCGGATGAAGAGGCTCTGGTGGTTCAGGCCTGGGAGCAGATACGTCGAAAGCACCCTCGCGCCTTGCTGATCCTAGCTCCCCGGCACCCAGAGCGCTTCGAGCTTGTAGCTAACATACTAATAAATCAAGGAGTTAGCTTCATTCGGCGAACCCGGATTCCGGCCGGCGAACAGGAGCTCGCCGCGACGATTCGCGACGCAGAGGTCCTGTTGCTGGATACCATCGGCGAACTGGCTGGAATCTTTGGGCTGGCGGACGTAGTATTCATCGGCGGCAGCCTGGTACCTGCGGGAGGTCACAACTTGGTGGAACCGGCCTTGTGGGGTCGGCCGATCATTTTTGGACCCCACATGGAGAATTTCCGCGACGCCGCCGGCTTATTCCTCCGCTCCAGGGCAGCCATCCAGGTGGGGGACTCCAGCGAGTTGGCTTGCGAGACCCTGAGCCTGTTGGCCGACGCGACTCACCGGCAGCAACTGGGCCAAGCGGCTCAAGCGCTGGCTGAGAGAGAGTCCGGAGCGACGCGCCGAATCCTCGATCAGATCGCCCCGTGGCTGGAGACTTCGCCCGCCGTTCCGAAGCTTCAATGACCGGCTCGGATAAGTACCCGACCGGGCCTTACCGGGCGAAGGAAGCCGTAAACTCTGACACCTCGATGTTCAAGTCTCCTCTGTTATTGCCGCTCGCCATGGGATTTCAGGCTGGCGTGGCGGTACGCCGAGCGGCTTACCGGAGGGGATGGTTCCAGGTCAGACGGCTGAACCGGCCGGTGGTGAGCATTGGAAACCTCAGTGTAGGGGGGACGGGAAAGACGCCGCTGGTAGCCTACGTTGCCCAAAGGCTGATCGAGCGAGGCTGGAGGCCGTCAATCCTGACGCGCGGTTATCGCCGCGAGCCGGGTCCACGGCTGGTGGCCATCGCGCCCCACGCCGGCCGCAGGGCCAATCCCCAAGAGGTCGGCGACGAGGCTGCCTGGCTGGCGGCGGCGCTTCCCGACGTCCCAATTGTCGTCGCCCGCGACCGGTATCAGGCGGGACGCCTGGCCGAGCATCATTTTAACGTGCAGATCCACCTGCTGGACGACGGCTTCCAACATTGGGCCCTCCACCGAGACGTCGATATCCTGGCGTTGGACACCACCCGCCCGCTTGCAGGTGAGGCGCTCTTCCCGGTGGGCCGGCTCCGCGAGCCGCCGCCGGCCCTGCGGCGCGCCCACGTGGCGGTGCTGACCCGGGTCGAAGTCGGTGACGCCGGAAGCCTCGAGGCCGCTGTCCGCGCCATTCATCCGCAGATCAAGATTTTTCATGGTGCCGTCAGGCTTTCGGGTCTAGCGTCCATCGGGCCGGACCGGGGACGCAATCTCCCGCCGGACGCCTTGGCCGGGAAACCGGTGCTGGCATTCTGTGGGATTGGGAATCCAGAGGCTTTCTTCGCCGACCTCCAACTGTGGGGTTTTTCCGTCATCGCCCGGGAGAGCTTCCGCGACCACCATCGCTACGACCGCTCGGAGGTGGCGCGGTTGGTTCAACGGGCGCGGGCGGCGGGCGCTGCCGGGCTGTTAACGACGGAGAAAGACGCTATAAACTTGCCTGCCGCGGCCGACTTCGGGCTTCCGGCGATGGCTTGCCGGACCGGGATCGAGCTGGCCGAATCCGAGGGTTTCGTGGAGACCGTGGTCGGCCTGGCGGCCGCCCGGCGCGGCTAATGGGCCGCCCGGCATCGCGTCCGGAGCCGTCAGGAGCGAAGAAGAGAATTGATCGTTCGAGGAAGCGCCGTTCGCAACCCGCAAAAGATCATGGTTCGCGCAGCCAACTGGATTGGCGACGCGATCCTGGGCCTTCCCGCCCTCGAGGCGCTGCGCGAGCGTTTCTCCGAAACTGAGATCGTAGTGGTGGCCCGGCCGTGGGTGAGTGAACTTTATCGGCACCACCCGGCCGTCGGTCGGCACATCGTATATGACCCGGGCGGCGAGCACCAGGGGCGGGCGGGGTTTCGTCAATTCGTCGAGACGCTCAGAGCCGAGGCTTTCGACGCCGCCATCGTGTTCCCGAATTCGTTTCACGCGGCGTGGATGGCTTGGCGTGCCGCCATCCCGGTTCGGGTGGGCTATGCGCGCGACGGCCGCAGCCGGCTGTTGACGGATGCCATCGTGCCGCCCCCGCCCTCCTGTTACGGTCACCAGGTGTACTATTACTTGCAGTTGCTGTTCCGCGCGGGCTGGGTGGAGGCGGTCGAGCCGGTTTCAGAGATTCGGCTGGCGCTGCTCAAGCCGGAGCGGCAGGGAGCGGCGAAGCTGCTGGAGGAGATGGGCCTCGGGGGGCGGCGGTATTTGGTCGGATTGAACCCGGGCGCGGCCTTCGGCCCCGCCAAGCGCTGGCTTCCCGAACGTTATGCCGCGCTCGCCGACCGTCTCGTGGCGGGGCTTGGCGCCGAAGTGCTGATCTTCGGGTCGCTGGCCGAACGGGGGCTGGCGGAAGAAATCGCGGGTGCGATGAAGCACACCCCGGTCATTCTGGCGGGCGCCACCGGCCTGCGGGAGTGGATGGCGCTGCTTTCGCAGTGCCGACTCGTGGTGACGAACGATTCCGGACCGATGCACGTTGGGGCGGCGCTGGGATTGCCGGTGATCGCCATTTTTGGCTCGACCGACGAGCGAGCGACGGGGCCGGTGAGCCGGCGGGCGCGGGTGGTGAAGCAGCCGGTTGCCTGCAGCCCCTGCGGGCTGCGCGAGTGCCCCATCGATTTTCGTTGCATGACCGGCGTCACGGTCGAAGCGGTCTACCGAGCCGCTCTCGAGCTGGTGGCGGAGACGGAGCACGGCTGAAGAGGGCCCGGCTGCGGGGGCCGTTGCACCGACCACGGCCGCGATTCTCTACTGCGTCCCGGTTCTATGAAGATCACCGCCCAGGAACGTTCCCGCCTGCTGCGCCTCATCGAACGGTTCCGCCGGCAGCGTATCGTGCTGCTGGGCGATCTGGTGGCCGATGAGTTCGTGTACGGGGAGATCACGCGGGTGTCGCGGGAGGCTCCGGTGCTGATCCTGAAGGAGCGCGAGAAGCGAATTCTGCCGGGCGGCGGGGCCAACGCGGCCAACAATCTGGCGGATTTGGGCGCGGGGGTGACGCTGGTCGGTGTGGTGGGTGAGGACGAAGCGGGCCAGGCGCTGATCCGCTACTTCGAGAACAAGGGGGTCAGCACCGAGCGGGTCCTGCGGTGCCGAGCCTACCGCACCCCGACCAAGTCGCGAGTGCTCGGAACACTCAGCCACGCCCGGCCGCAGCAGATCGTGCGCGTGGACCGCGAGCCGGACCGGCTCGGGAATGAGGTTCGCCGCCGTTTGACGGAAAGCGTCCGCGAGCGCCTGGCGGAGGCCTCGGCCCTGCTGGTCTCGGATTACGGCTATGGGGCGGCCAGCGGGCACGCGGTGCAGGCTCTTCAACGAAACCGCTCGAACCGTCTGCCTGTGACTGTGGATTCCCGCTATGATCTGCTCGCCTATCGCCGCGTCACGGCGTCCACGCCCAATGAACCGGAGATCGAGGCGGCCTTTGGCGAGCGGATCGGCCATAACCTAGCGTTGCTGCACCGCCTGGCGCAGGTCCTGTTGCGCCGGCACCAGCTTCAGGCGCTTCTGGTGACGAGGGGGCGGGAGGGGATGATCTTGTATGAACCGGGCCGCCAGCCTCAGAATCTGCCGATCTTTGGCTCCGACCAGGTGGCGGACGTGACCGGGGCCGGCGATACGGTGATTGCGGCGTTTACGGTGGCGCTGGCGGCGGGAGCCAGCTTCCGCGAGGCGGCCCTGCTGGCCGACGTAGCCGGCGGGCTGGTGGTGATGAAGAGCGGCACGGCCACGGTCACGGGGCAGGAACTGCGGGAGGCGATTCGCAACGCATGATGCCGGGAATCATTCCACGCGATCAGGCGACAGAGCTCGGCCGGCGTCTGCGGCGCGAAGGCCGCCGCATTGCCTTCGCCAACGGCTGCTTTGACATTCTCCACGTGGGCCACATACGCTATCTTGAGGGGGCGCGGCAACAGGGCGACGTGCTGGTGGTGGGCGTCAACAGCGACGCCTCCGTGCGCGCCCTGAAGGGAGCCGGAAGGCCGGTGCTCCCTGAAGACGCTCGGGCGGAACTGGTGGCGGCGCTGAGCGCCGTCGACTACGTGGTGATCTTTGACGACTTAACCGCCGAGCGCCTTCTGCGTGACCTGCGCCCTCACGTGCACTGCAAAGGGACCGATTACACCGAGGAGACCGTTCCTGAGCGCGAAGCGATGCGCAGCCTGGGCGGCCAGGTCCGCATCGTGGGCGACGCCAAGGATCACTCGACGCGTGATCTGCTGGAGACCATCGCGCAGCGGGCCCGGATCGCCGGCGAGTGAGGAAGGGGCTGCCTTGAGGTGGCGCCGGAACTGAAAACCGCCGCTTTGGGGTTGCGAGTCCGCCTTTCTTGAATTCTGCTTTCCGACATCCGTCGTTTTCCCATGACCAGATTTCTCGTCATCCGCCTCAGCTCGATCGGAGACATTGTTCACGCCCTGCCGGCCGTGAGCGCGCTCGGAGAGAGCTTTCCCCAAGCTGAAATCGCCTGGGTGGTTGAACCTCGGTACGCCGGGTTGCTGCGGGGAAACCCGTTTGTTCACGAGGTGCTGGAGGTTGACACGCTGGCCTGGCGCCAGAGATTGGCGTCGGCCCGGACGTGGGCGGAGATGAAGAAGGCGCTCGGCAAGTTGCGGCATCGCTGCTGGGACGTGGCCATCGATTTTCAGGGGCTGGTGAAGACCGGTCTGATCGCCGGGTTGAGCGGTGCCCCAAGGCGGATCGGCCTCGGGCGGCCCTGGCTGAAGGAACGGGCGGCGGCGGTTTTCTATACGGAAGCGGTGGCCGCAAAGGGGCGCCGGCATGTGGTGGAAGAAGGACTGGCGCTGGTCGAGCAGGCCGGGGCGAAGCCGGTGGCTCGCGAGCGCTGGCAGTTTCCTCTGCCTTCGGACCCAGCCGAGAGCGAATCGATCGAGGCGCGCCTGCGGGCTGTAGGGGCCGAGGAGTTCATCATCATCAATCCGGGGGGCGGGTGGATGGCCAAGCGCTGGCCGCCGGCCCATTACCGGGAACTGATCCGAAGGCTCGACGCCGAGGCCGTGGGAACGATTCTGCTGACGGGTTCGCGGTCGGATGAGGGGGTGATTCGGGAAATCCTGGAAGGCGTGGCCTCGCCTCGGGCGGTATATTTTCCTTCGAATTTAACCGAGTTCATTGCCCTGGCGCGCCGCGCCCGCCTATTGGTCGGCGGCGATAGCGGACCGCTCCATCTGGCGGCCGCCGTCGGCACGCCGCTGGTGGCGATTTACGGGCCGACCAGCCCGGCGCGCAACGGGCCGTTTTCACCCGCCGACCTGGTGGTGTCAACCGGCCAGCCCATCAATCACACGCGCCGTGCCCGAAACCCGGCCTTCCTCGAAGGAGTGTCGGTGGAAGCCGTGCACGCCGCCGTGCGGCGGCGCCTCGAGGTGGCCCGTGGATAGCCCGTCCGGCGGGGCTTGGGCCGCCCGCTGGCGGGTGAAGCTCGGTTTCGCGGGCGGCATCCTTTACCTGATCTTTGCCCAACCGACGCCGTGGCGCCTGGCAGTTGGCAGCGCGATCGCTTTGCTCGGTCTCCTGCTCCGAGGGTTGGCCGCCGGTCAGTTGGAGAAGAACCAAAGCCTGGCCACATCGGGCCTTTACGCTGGCACGCGCCATCCGCTCTACCTGGGAAGCTTGCTAATGGGCGCCGGGTTTGTCGTGGCCGGCGCTTCGTGGTGGCTGGCGGGGCTGTTCGCACTCTTCTTTGGGCTGGTTTACGGAAATGTAATTCGTCGTGAAGACGAATTTTTAAGGCAGAAATTCGGGCGGGTGTACGATCAGTATGCGAGCGAAACGCCGGTGTTGGTTCCCCGGTGGGATCGGCTGCGGCACGCCAGTGCCGGCTTTCGGTGGGAGCGATATCGCCGCAATCGCGAGTATGAGGCGGCGCTGGGTTTCGCCGCGGCAGTGGTGATCCTGGTGGTCAAGATGAGCCTGAAATAAGGGGCGGGACGGCTTGGAGCCCGTCCCAAGGGATGACATGAGCTGGCAGATCAGGCGGCAATGGGGAGCGCTCGGCGCGGCGATGTTTCTTATTGCCGCTCATGTCGGCAAGGCTGAACGGCCGGCCCCTCTTCCCTTTCAGCCCGGCGAGAAGCTGACCTACAACGTGACCTGGTCGGTGTTCCCGGCCGGGGAAGTGACGGCGACCCTGCAGCGCGTCGAGGACTCCCGGGGCGACGCTTACGAAGTCACGACCAAGGCCCAGTCCCGCGGGGTGGTATCGCTGCTTTACAACCTCAACGACGAGTTTCGTTCTGTCTTTGATCCCGCCACGCTCTGCTCGCGCGGGATCACCAAGACAGTCAACGAAGGCCGGCGGCACAAGCAGACGCGCATTGTTTTCGACGGCGCGAGGAAGCTGGCCATCCTCGATGAGCGCGATCTGGCCCGACCCGGCTCGCCGCCCAAACATGCCGAACATGCCGCGCCCCCGTGCGTCGAGGACGTCGTGACCGCCTTCTACTATGCGCGCCGGCAGCCGCTCCAGGCGGGTCAAAAATTCGAGCTGCCGGTGAACGACGGCAACAAGACGGTGACGGTCGTGGCGGAGGTGCAGGCGCGCGAGCTGATCGATACGCCGCTCGGCCGGCGCCCGGCCTGGCGCGTCGAGCCCAAGGTGTTCGGACAGCTTTACAAGCGCAAGGGACGGATGCTGATCTGGTTCAGCGACGACGCTCAGCGATTGCCGCTGCGCATCAAAGCCATGATCTCGGTGGGCACCATCACCGGCGACCTGCAGTCCGTCACCGCGGCTGCTCCGCCGGCCTCATTCTTGCCGCCCTCGGAGCGGATTCGGCCCTAGATCGCCGCGGCCTCCACCGTGATCAGGCCGAGAGACTCCGGAGGGCGGCGGCGAGAGGAAGCGCAGAATCTCAGGCAGGGCGCGGTCGCGGCATTCCAGGGGCGCGAGGTGTCCGCAGCCTTCCAACATCACCAGCACCGAGTGGGGTATTTCGCGGCGCATCCGCTCCCCGCAGGCAGGCGGCGTTAAAGCATCCTGCCGGCCCCAAAGGATGAGCACGGGCACGCGAATGGCTGGCAGTTTTCCATCCAAGAGATCCTTGCCGGCCAACATGGAATCCAGCGCCCGCCCGCAGACCCGGGCTTGGCGGTTCGCGCGACGCAACAGGTCGCGCACGATAAACGCCGGGATCGGGCGGGGCTTCGGCGTGAGCAGGCTCTCCAGCCGCAGCACGTCGCCGGCGGTGCGCGGATGGGCGAGCAGCGTGGTGTCAAACGAGGGATGAAACTGAATTCCGGCGCTGTCGGCCACGAACGCCCGCGTGACGCGGCCAGGGTAATCGAGCGCAAACTTCAGCACCACCCACCCGCCCATCGACCAACCTCCCAGGTCGATCTGCTCAAGATGCTGGTGATCCAGAAACTGCTTAAGGACGGTCTCTTGGAGCGAGATCGAATAGTCCACATCCGGCCGGTCGGAGCGGCCGAAGCCCAGAAGGTCGATGGCATAAACTCGAAATGAGTTTCGGGCGAGGCTGGGAATCAGGGGCAGCCAATCTTCCGCGCTGCCCCCCAGTCCGTGGACGAGGACCAAGGGAGCGCCGCGTCCCGCTACCAAGTAATGAAGGCGATAGGGGCCGAGGCACACGTACTCGCTTCTGACCCCCAAGGCCCGGGCCACCGCGCGGGCCGTCCACTCGAGGAGCAGAAGAGGGCGCCAATAGAAGGCGGTGCCGACGATGCCGGCCGCGATCAACACGGCGGCCAGGACCGAACCGAACCGGGAGGGTTTCATCGCCGCGCTTCGCCCCGGGAATCGGAAGCTCGGCCGGACTCGGGTCTGAGGCCCACGCGGTTCATCGCCGCTCCGATGTTCGCGTTGCGCATGAACCACTTCCAGACGTCCCCGGTGGCGAAGTTCTCCGCGCTGAGCAAGGTGATGCCCTGATCGATGCCGATCACGTCGGAATCCACCCAGCCGGTGTTGGGGTTGAACGCATCCGCAAATCCGTAGCGGCCGTATACGCGCGTGCCGTAGAGCTGCTTCATGGTCCGCAGGGCAGCCAGCGAAATATGCGGCGTGAACATCAGCGAACCGGCGGGCGCGCAAGGAACGACCGTGCCGTCCACGCGTGGGTCGTCCGGCGGACCGCCCCAGGCCACGTATCCTCTCACGCTGTCGGACGCCGTAATTCCCCACACCTCTCGGGAATAACCGGGGAACCTCGAGTGCAGGCGGATGCAGTACTTGCGCGCGGCGAGGGTGGCGATAACGGAATTCTGAAACCAGTCGATGTAGGGTGGCCTCGACTCGCGCCGGTGGCGGAAATCGACCCAGGCCTGCGAGTACTGGTGAACAAACAGCGGGCGGTCGCCATAAATGTAGTGGTAGTGGTCATACGTGATCGGCGGCCTTGACCATGCGTACCACGCCTCGGCGGGGATGGGGTGCGTCGGGGAGCCGATCGCCAGCAGATAGAGAATCATTAATTCGCAATAATGGTCCCAGCGCTGCGGAATAAAACCTTTCTCCGGCGTCCAGCCCATCGCCAGCAGGTAAGGGTCGCCGTTGCGCATCCACTGGAAGTCGACCCGCCTGTAGATTTCGTCGGCGAGCGCAACAATCTCGCGGCTCTCCCGAAAGTATTGACGCGCGGTGAGAATGCCGGCCAGCAGCAGGGCGGTGTCAATGGAAGACAGCTCGGATTTCCACTTGCGCTCGCCCGTCTGGGCCACCATGAAATGATAAAACCAGCCGTGTACGGCGGGCGCCCGCGCAGCGAAAAAACGGAGTGCCGTGAGCGTGCGGCGGCGGGCCTCGCCGGGGGAAATCCAGCCGTGCTCGGCGCCGATGCACAGCGCCGTCAGACCGAACCCAGTGGCCGCGATGCTGGCGGCGTCGCGGCCGGGTGCGCTCTCTGCTGCCCCGGTTGTGCGGGCACGGTCCCGCACCAAACCCGTGACCGGGTCCGCCTGCTCAAGAAAATACAGGAAGGCGCGATGACGCAGATCATGGACCAACTCCGAGTCAAGGGTAGCCTCGCGCCGGGGGGGTCCCCAGCCGGGACGAGACGCGGAAGCCTGGGCCGCCGCTCGAGCGCCGATCAAAAGCAGGAGGAGCGCGAGCAAGACGGCGGTGGTCTGGTTAGCGGAGACGCTCCGCTGGTTCTCTATGTCGGCATAGTAATATTGTAAAATCATATCGATGTTCATAATATGATCGGCGTCCCGTCACCCTTGATCGCACCCACTATGAAGCACTGCGCGGGCGAAGTCAACGGTCCCACCGTCTGGGTGCCTGTCGCCGTAGGCTGCGGGCAACCGACCCGATGAGCGCTTTTGCATTTCCCCGCCGCGCGGCCTAGAATGAATTTTCGTGGAGGAGCTGGTTTATGACCGATGACGCGCTGGTGATTGCGGGCCGGGAGTTTCGCTCGCGGCTGATTGTGGGAACGGGCAAGTACCGGAGCTTTCAAGAGATGGCGCGAGCGCATGCGGCCTCGGGGGCGGAGATTGTCACCGTGGCGGTCCGCCGGGTGAACCTGACGGACCGCAGCCAAGAGTCGATGCTGGATTACATCGACCGCGAAAGATTTTTCATCCTGCCGAATACGGCGGGGTGTTACACGGCCGAGGAAGCGATTCGGACGGCGCGCCTGGCGCGCGAGGTGGGACTTTCAAACTGGGTGAAACTCGAAGTGATCGGAGATGAGAAGACGCTCTTTCCGGACAATTTCGAACTCGTGAAGGCCACTGAGACGCTGGCGCGGGAGGGGTTTGTCGTCCTGCCGTACACCAATGACGATCTGGTTGCCGCTCGCCGCCTGATCGATGCCGGTGCCGCCGCCGTCATGCCGCTCGGCGCGCCGATCGGCTCGGGGCTGGGCGTCCAGAACCCTGCCAACATTCGCATCCTGCGCGAGATGATCACGAGCGTTCCCATCATCCTCGACGCGGGCGTGGGAACGGCCTCGGATGCCGCTATCGCCATGGAGCTCGGCGCTGACGGCGTGTTGATGAATACCGGCATCGCGCAAGCCGAAGACGCGGTGTTGATGGCCGAAGCGATGAAACACGCCGTGCTCGCCGGACGCCAGGCGTACCTGGCCGGACGCATACCGAAGAGGCTCTACGCGACGGCCTCGAGCCCGCTCGCCGGGGTGGTGCGATAGGTCGTAACCAGGAAACGGGCCGCCGAGATGCGCCGAGCGAAGCAGTGTTCCCGCCGCTTCCGCCGGCGGTCGCCTTCGGAATGAAGACGCGGCGCTCAGGGCTGGGGGATGCGCAAATCGCGGCCCGTCATTTCCGGTGGCGGACTCAATCCCAGCAGGCCCAGCAGGGTGGGGGCGATGTCGGCGAGCGCGCCGCCCGAGCGCAGGCGCGGCGGGGCATGGTCGGCAATCAGGATGAGCGGCACGGGATTCGTCGTGTGGGCTGTGTGAGGACCGCCGGTAACCGGATCAACCATCAGCTCGGCGTTGCCATGGTCAGCGGTGATGAGGAGCGCGCCTCCCTGGGCGCGCACGGCCTTTTCAATCTCGCCCAAACACGCGTCCACCGCTTCGACGGCCTTGATGGCGGCGGCGAGTTTCCCGCTGTGGCCCACCATGTCCGCGTTGGCGAAGTTGACGATGAGAACATCAAAGGCACCGTCCTTCACCGCTTTCACCACCGCGTCCTTGACGCCCTCGGCGCTCATTTCCGGTTTCAGATCGTAGGTGGCCACCTTGGGCGACTGCACAAGAATCCGCTCTTCGCCGGGATAGGCCTTTTCCACCCCGCCGTTAAAAAAATAGGTGACGTGGGCGTACTTCTCGGTTTCCGCCACGCGCAGGTTGCGCAAGTGAGCGTCGGCCATCACTTCCGCCAGGATGTGTCCGAGCTCCTGCGGCGGGAACACAAACGGCAGACTAAAGGACTTGTCGTACTGTGTCATACAGACGTATTTCAGATGCTCGGGAAAATTCGGGCGGGGAAAGGTGCCGAGGTCGGCCTGCGTGAGGGCGCGGGTGATCTGACGCGCGCGGTCGGCCCGGAAGTTGAAACACATGGCGGCGTCCTCGGCCCGAATCGTCCCGACAGGGTCGCCGCGCTCGTCCGTGATGACGATGGGGACGACAAATTCGTCGGTGACCCCTCGGTCATAGGACTCCTTAACCGCCGCCATGGGGTCGCGGGCGAGACGGCCCCGGCCGTTCACCATCGCGTCGTAGGCCATCTCGATGCGCTCCCAGCGGTTGTCGCGGTCCATGGCGTAATAGCGACCCGAGACGGAGGCGATCTGGCCGATGTTGTATTCGCGCATTTTCTGCTGAAGCGCCGCGAGGTACTCGACGCCGCGGGTGGGAGCGGTGTCACGGCCGTCCAGGAAAACGTGCACCAACACGTTTTTGACCCCTTGCTGGCGCGCCAGGCGCAGGAGCGCGTAAAGGTGTTCCTGATGGGAATGGACGCCGCCGTCGGAAAGCAGACCCAGGAAGTGCAAGCAGCGGTCGCGGCCGTGCTTCATCAAGTCGAGCAGCACGGGTTTGGTAAAAAACTCGCCGCTGCGGATGGAGGCGTCGATGCGGGTAATTTCTTGGTAAACAATGCGACCGGCGCCGATGTTAAGGTGACCCACCTCGGAGTTGCCCATCAGGCCGTCGGGGAGCCCGACACGTTCGCCGGAGGTGTGAAGCAGTGTCCAGGGATATTGCTGGAGAAACCTGCCGTAGTTCGGAGCTTGAGCCAGGGCGATGGCATTATTATCACGCTCGGCGCGATAACCCCAGCCGTCCAGGATCAGGAGCACAACGGGTTTGGGTACGGTCATGGCAGTGGCGGAAAACCCTTTCGGCTCATGTGCAAGTTGCTCGGAGATCCAGAACTCCGAATACCCTGCCGGAGTTCAGACTGGCGAGGGACGGAGGCGGCAACGGCATCCCGGCCGGAAAGCCAAGCTCAGATAGATGAGTGTACGGCGCTGCCGCGAACGCGTCAACTGCCGCCGGTTGCGTCGGGATTGACGCCCGGGCGAAGGGCTGTTACATTATCAGTTCCAGATGACGCGAGAACAAAGGAGATTCTGTGGCCAGTCATAAGTCTGCCCTCAAGCGTATCAAGCAAATTCGCCGGCGGACGGTCCGTAACCGCGCCCATACGACGAGGTTGCGCCATCAGATTCGGCGACTGCGGGCGGCCATCGGGGCCAAAGACAAGGCGGCAGCGCAGGCTCTCCTTGCGCCCACGCTAGCGCTCATCGACCATTCGGTTCGCAAGGGGATTCTGCACCGGAACACCGCAGCACGATACAAGTCGCGGCTCACACTGGCCTTGAACGCACTCTGAGGGCGCGGCGCCAGGTAAATCTCCATGCGCTGGTCCTGGAAGATCGGCCGCATTGCCGGCATCGATATCTATATCCACGCTACCTTCTGGTTGCTGATTCTCTTTATCGTATTTGCTTACTGGATGCAGGGCCACAGCGTGGCGACGGCCCTGGGCGGCGTCGCGTTCGTGGTGGCCATTTTCGGCTGTATCGTGCTGCACGAAATGGGTCACGCGCTCGCGGCGCGCCGGTACGGCATCCGCACCCGCGATATTACGCTGCTGCCGATTGGTGGGCTGGCGCGGCTTGAGCGGATGCCCGAAGATCCCGGCCATGAATTCTGGGTGGCCATCGCCGGCATTATGGTCAATCTGATGATCGCTGGCGCCATCTGGTTGATCCTGACCGGCCTCGGCCTGCCCACCAGCAGCCGATTCGTTTGGGTTGGCGGCCATTTCTTGAACCGGCTCATGACCGTGAATCTGTGGCTTGCCGCCTTCAACCTGATTCCGGCATTTCCGATGGACGGCGGCCGGGTGCTGCGGGCCCTGCTGGCCACGCGCCTCGAGTATACACAGGCCACGCAACTGGCAGCGCGCGTCGGTCAAGTCATCGCCTTCTTCTTTGGGCTGGTGGGACTCTTTACCGGGGATTTCTTTCTGCTTTTCATCGCCTTGTTTGTCTGGATGGGCGCCGAGCAGGAGGCCGCGATGTTGCAGATTCAGACTTCGCTCGGCAGCATTCCCGTCCGGCGCGTGATGCTGACGGAGTTTCACACCCTCAGCCCGGACGATCCGTTGGGCCGCGCCGTTGACCTGATCCTGGCCGGCTGGCAGCATGACTTCCCGGTGATGTTTGGCGATCGCGTGCTGGGCCTTCTGACCCGCGACGACCTGATGAAGACGCTCGCGCAGCGGGGTTCGGAGGGAAGAGTGCGGGACGCGATGCGGCGGGAATTTCAGGTTGCCGACTCTCACGATATGCTCGAGCGCGCGCTGGCCATCCTGCGGGACTCGGGTAGCCGGGCCCTTCCGGTGCTCCACGATGGCCGGCTGGTCGGCATGCTCACGATGGATAACGTGGGCGAGTTCCTCATGATCCAATCCGCTTTGCGGCAGGCACAGCTGGCTGAGAATCAGCGGCAGATGACCCAGGCCAAGCCTTAAAAAGCGCCGGGCGCCGTTCGGGCAGCAAGGGACGAACGGCAACCCTCTTGCATTTCCCCTCCTCCGCGACTATTCTTTCCGCCGTTTGCAATCCGATATGGATTGCGTTCGCGGGGGAGCGTATGGCCAGCTTGCCGGATTATGTAGCCGCTTCGATTCCGAACCCGGTTTCCAATCGCGCGCCTTGGTATAAGAACACCGCTCCGTCATATGCAGGAGTGTTTTTGTGGGTGGCGTTCTATCTGACCATCGCGGCTCCCACGATCAGTCAAGCAGGTGTTGGTGTTTGCATGGCCGGGCTCGTGGTGGCCGGTTTGCTCTGCTTTCTTCTCTACTACTACGCCCCGGCCATGCTTGGAATGCAGACAGGGCGGCCCCTCTACGTGGTCGGCACGTCGACCTTCGGAACCCTGGGAGGCTACGTCATGCCCGGGTTGCTGATGGGGTTGCTCCAAATCGGCTGGTTCGCCGTGGCCACCTCCGTGGCGAGCACGTTTATTCTGAAGGGCCTGCACAGGGATTCGAAAACGCTTTACGCCGTCGTGTGTGTCATCTGGGCCTACGTCCTCGCTTGGGTGGCGATCAAGGGCATTCGTTACGTGGCCAAGGTGGCACAGTACTTGAACTGGGTGCCGCTGGTCATGATCCTGATCGTCTTCTGGGCTAACAAAGACGGCATCCCCCGCTATCATCCGAGCCCGTCCCATGCGAATCAACTTGGTGGCTTCCTGGCCGCGCTCACGCTGGTCATCGGATTTTTTGCCACGGCCGGAGCGGCGGGCGCGGACTTCGGCATGAACAACCGGAATCGCAGCGACGTGGTGTGGGGCGGGCTGACCGGCATCACGTTGGCCGTCATCGTGGCCGGCGGACTGCCGATGCTTTCCGTGGCTGGATACCTGGGCAAGACCGGGGATGCGTCGGGTGGCGTGCCCAGTTATGATTATTCGACCGCCATCGCCAGCGTGGGCGCGCTGGCCCCCCTCATGTTTTTCCTTTTTGCCGCGGCCTCCGTTGCGCCCACTTGCTTTTGCACGTTCATCATTTCGAACAGCTTCGGCACGATGCTGCCCAAGATTCCGAAAACAATTTCAACGCTCGCCGCCGTCACCATTGGCATGTTGCTGGCGGTCACGGGTGTCGCCAATAATCTGGTCGGGTTTTTCGTGATCGTCGGGGCCTCGTTCGGGCCGATTTGCGGCGCGATGACGGCGGATTACATTTTGGCCGGTTACCGGTGGTCGGGTCCGCGTGAGGGGATCAATTGGGCCGGGTATATCGCCTGGGCTCTCGGCTTCATCGTCGGCGTCCTCGACAAGATTCCCGGAGTGCCCGCCGCGTGGGTGTCTCTGGATCGCCCCCCAGTCCTGTGGTCGTTCGTCGTGGGCTTTTTCGTGTACTTCGCTCTCGCCAAGCTTGGTGTGCGCCCGGCCCTCCTGCCGGTGACGGAGCTAAAGGCAGCTTAAGGCCGAAACTGGCGAGCTGGAAGCGTCCGGTTCGGAACTTGCCGAACGCTTCTTGAAAGAGGTTTGCTATGCGTCTGCCCGTGTGTGCACTGGCATGCCTGATGTTGTTCAGGGCCGCTCCCCTGCGGGCCCAGCTAGTGGAACAGTTTCACCCGCCCAAGTCTGAATGTTGCCTACAGAGCGCCGCCCAACGGCTCGCCGATCAGCTTCAGGATTGGGCCCAGCTTGGCCGCTACCATGACGATGATTTGCGGCTGGAGAGAGAGGCCGCCCCGCCCGGCCGCGTCGTCTTTTTGGGAGACTCGATTACGGATGGCTGGAATCTGACCGAATACTTTCAGGGCAAGCCGTACGTTAATCGCGGCATCAGCGGCCAAACGACGCCCCAGATGTTGTTGCGGTTTTTCCCGGACGTGATCGACCTGCACCCATCAGCCGTCGTCCTGCTGGCCGGAACCAACGACATCGCTCAGAACACAGGACCCGAGACACTCGAGATGGTGGAAGAGAACTTCCGGGCCATGGCCGAGCTGGCTCAGAAACACGGGATCAAAGTCGTGCTCTGCACGCTTCTGCCCGTGAGCGACTACACCGGGTACCGGCAGACCGACCACCGCCCGCTCGCCCAGATCGTCGAGTTAAATCGCTGGCTGAAAGCCTTCGCCGCCCGAACAGGCGCCACGCTTGCCGACTACTACTCAGCGCTCGTGGATAATCGGGGAATGCTCAAGGATGGTTACTCCAAAGACGGTCTTCACCCGAACGACCGCGGCTACATGCTGATGGCTCCCCTCGCGGAGGCAGCCATCGAGCGGGCATTGCGCTGACCTGCGCTCCCCTGCGGGGCCCGCCCAATACCATGACGGGGAGAGCGTACCCCTCACGACGCTGGTTTGGCCGAAAATCCCGGGCGATATCGCGTGTTCTCGGTCTTGGGTGGTTTCGGCGGCTCGGGAGCTTTCGGCGGGTGGGCAAGATGGGGGCCGCCTTGGGCCAAATGAATCGTGCCGTAAGCTGTGGTGAGACGAATCATCGAACCGCCTTTGCCGTAAGAGCCGACGATGGAGGGCGCGTCACCTTCGGTGACCACCTTCAGGTTCGGTCCTGAAAAGTCCGATTCCACTTCGCCGTGGCGCGAGACGGCTTGGATCGTGAAACTGCTATTGGAGGGCAGCTCCAGCTCGATCCCGCCCTTGGCCAGCGACACCTCAATGGGATGGCTGGGGGCGACGCTGGTCGCGAGGCGGATATCGCCGTTGGTGTCGGCAATTTTCACACTGTGGATGAAGTCGCTCAGGCTGATGTCCTTCTCGCGCGTCGACAGGTCGAACGGGCCGGCGATGTTTGAGGCTTCAAGCGAACCCATATCCATGTCGAGCTGGCCGGCCAGACGCTGTACCGTCAGATCGGTGCGCGAGGACGTGTAGCGCAGCGTTTGGGCGATGTGAGCGAACCGCACGTCTCCGGAGAACTCGCCATTGACCGTCGCCGAGCCGGTCACATCCGAGATTTGCACGTCGCCTCCGCGGCCTTCTACTTCGATGCTGCCCGTGATGTTGCGCGCCAGGGTGTCGCCCGCCGACTTGTGGATACGCACGAGGCCTTCGACCCCGTTCACGTGAACGTCGCCTCGCTGAGCCGCCAAGGTTTGATCGCCTTGGAGTCCTTCGAGCACAATGTCGCCGTTCTCAGCCGTGATTTCCGTCGAAGTGTCCTTCGGCACGCGGAGCGTCACGTCGAGTCTCACGTTGCCTCCCCCTTCGGGCAGGCTTTCGAGATTCGACTGGAAGAGGTAGTGGCCCGCCTGCTGCACGATTGTGAAGCGGAGCTCTTGCGAGAGTTGGCTGGCGGCCGCCTCGTCATCGGCCCGAATGCCCTCCTTGACGACCGCTTCAATCGTCGGTTCATCCGAAGGGTGGACGTTCACGTCGCCGCGATGGTCGACCAGTACAAAGTGCGGCTGCGCTCCGACCGGCTGCGAAATCGTTCGCGTGAACGTGTATGAGTTCCGGAAGATGTCCGCCCAGTCCTCGTTGTTGCCCGCCCACCACGGTCGCCACGAAGAGGGGCGCAGAACCACATGCGAGATCATCGAACCGAGGATCAGGATCAGCACCAGCAGAACCACTTCGCTACCCGAAAATAAGGGCGGGGCAGCACTCTCGGGATGAGAGCGAGACTGGATGAAATCAAGGAGTTTCGACAGTCCCCAGAAGATAATGAGGATCGGCCAGAACTTGGCAATGATCACCCAAGGATGCACGGCAGGATTGAAGTTCTGATAGAGGAAAATGAAGCCGATGCCGATCAGCGTCAGCGCCCAGAAGATCGATCCGCGGCGATAACCGTAAATACTCATGAATTTCCACCCTGGTCCCGCACGTTACCGCTCCAATCGCCCGCGTACGCCTCCGGCCATTGATCGGATCCTCCCAGTGGACAACCGAGGTCGTGAGTCCCACAACCCGCTTTCATATTCTCGGCCCCTCCGGCGGCCGCGGAGGCGGAAACGAATCCAGCAGCTTCACCACGCCGACTAACATCAGCAACACCGGCCACGTACGGGAGAAGCCCCACTCGGGCACGAATTCTTGCAACAAAAACATCACTCCCAAGGCGATCAGGATGATCGGCCCCATGAGTCCGCGACGGTAGCGGGTTCGCGTTGGCGATGATCCCATAACAATCTAAGAGTTCTTCGCTGCGAGGATCGAGGCCAGTTCCTGCCGCCCTCTTTCAGGGCTGCCCATTCAATGACTCCCCGGCTTCACTCGCCCGAACGTTGTCGCTATTTCCCGCATCTTTTGCCGCTGTTCCCACTCCTTAAAATGGAGCGTCTGTTGGACGCGGCCCTCGCGGTCCAAAATCTTACTTAGGCACGCAATGGCCGCGAGGCAAACCAAGCCGCTCATGGCGGCCAGCGGGATGAAAGTGCCGAAAACCACTGGCCCTCCCGTTCGCGCCGCTACATTCGCGGCCCACCTCGGTCCGCTTTTGCCTTTTCCAACTCAACATCCAGTTCCTTCATCCGCCGTTGGTGCTCCATCTCCCGTATGCGCAAGTCCTGGTGAGCTCGCAGCTCCTTCTCGCGTGCCTTGTACCAGAAGAAGACGGCAACAATCACGGCGATCATCGCCGTACCAAAAATGGTCCCCACAATCGGCACCGCAAACGGTGAGTTGATCAGTTCCGACATGGTTCCTCCGTTTCGCAACCCACGCCAGCGCTTCTGGCCCACGCCTTTTCGAGCCCTAACTCTTTCATTTTTCGCTGGTGTCCCATCTCCCGCCGGCACAACTCCTGATGCGCCCGGAGTCCTTTCGCGCGCACTTTGTACCAAAACACGATGCCCGCGATGAATACCAGCATCAGGATGGCTACGAGCGGAATCAGGTTTGAAACGTCCATTCGCCTTTCCAGCCCGAAAGGTCCTTACGAGCTCCGGTTCATCTTGGTCTTTTCCAGCTCCAACCGAGCCTTCTCCACTTCCAACTCTTTCAGCCGGCGCTCGTGCTCCATCTCACGGGTCCGTAATTCCTGATGTGCCTGGAGTTCCTTCTCGCGCATGTGTCCCAGCGTCTTCAACGCGACGATGAGGACGACCATCGCGAACCCTCCTAGAGGAACAATCAATCCGGCGTGCCAGAAGTCCATGGCTTCCTCCTCAAATGCTCGGCGGGAAACGCCGACGCCTACGGTCCGTGCGGGCCGGCTGCTGCGCCTCCTGCGGCGCCACTGGTTCCTGACGGCGTCCCGCCACCTCCCCCACGCCGCTGCAGCAATAGCAGGCCGACCACGATCAACAGTACAGGCCAAAACCGGGAGATCGATTGAAATACGTGAACGCCAAGATTATCCAGCAGGAACAGTATGCCGAGGCAAATCAATATCCCGGCCCCGATCGGCGCGTTCAGCCTGAACTCGCCCAGTCCCAGCCACTCTTCCGGCGGTTGACCGAGCTGGCGGCGCTTGGCTGTCTGGTACGAATCAATAACCATGTAAAAGTAAAACGCCGCTGCGCCGAAGCCGAAGATCGTATCCAGCGGACCGCCCACCCGGTCCGTGAGGGCGATGAGCGACCCGAAAATCAGTACCTGAACCACCGCCTTCACCACCTGACCGTTGTAAATGGCTCCCACGCCGGGGATGAACCCCAGGAAAAGCGCGAGGCCAGGATTCGGCCCTAGGTTCGCTCCGAGGATCGGCGGGCCGACATGAAACCCGCGCATCCGGGCGGCGGCGGTTGCCAGGCAGCTCTCGCAGTAAATCATGCCCTCCACGCCCCGCTTGCATTGGGCGCACAGGGCGCGCCCGCACTGCCCGCAGTAAGCGACGGAATCGACTTCCGGGTGGGCAGAGCATTTCATCGGGGCACGCTCCTTCGTGGGCGAATCCGCGGCGTCACGGCCATGCTGGCGTGGAACGGCCAGGCGTCTTCCCGCCCTGACGGCAGCGCTCCCGCCAAGGCCAGTTGGAGGTCTGACGGCGGTCGATCGTGGGTTGAACCGCCGGGCGGCGCCTGGGGTCTTACAGCGGGTTGGCCTTCCCCGGGCTGAGTGCGGAGCTGCCGGAGTCGCGACTCAATCTCGTACACGACCCGGAGGTCGTAGCAATACTTCTCGGCCCGGCCATACAGCAGATAGCCGTTCCGCTCTATCTGATAGACCCAGTTGCGCGGATTGAGGTCCCGAAGCCGGAGGTTTCGCAGATTGATGCCGGCAGCGTTAATGACGACGGAGAACGAAAACACCGCCATAGCAAAGACGTAGACCGTGCGCGGCTGGAACAAAGGGGGAAGGAAGGCCGAGATGCGGTCCCGGAGAGTGGGGCGTCGCTTACCAGTGGTAGCGAGCACGATCTTTGACAGCAGCCGCGGGGCCGGTTCGAGCTCTTCCGCCGCTCGGCACAACGCGATCGTGCTCTGCACGCTCTCTACCAGCTCCCGGCAAGCGAGGCAAGCGGCCAAGTGTTGCTCCACCGCCACCCGCTGGTCAGCGGCCAGCTGGCCCTCCAGGTAATCGCTCACCAAATGTTCCACTTCCCAGTGCGTCATGCGCCTTTACCTTGGTCCTCCATCTCTTGCATACGTTTCAAGACCCGCGCCAGTTCCAGTCTGCCGCGGTTGATTCGGGACTTGACCGTTCCTTCCGGGACGCCCAGCACTTGTGCAATCTCTTGATAATCCAGGTCTTGCAAGTCGCGCAGGATCACGGCTTCGCGCATCTCGGGCGAAAGTTTCTCGAGCGCGGCCTGCACCCGTTCTCGGCGCTCGCGCGCCTCGACGCGGCTGACGGGATCGGCGGCCGGATTGTGCCGCCCCTCCACCTCCCCCAATTCGTCTTCGAGTGAAGACGTCAGCCGCTCTTTCCGGGTCCGGCGATAATGATCCACTAGGTGGTTGCGCGCTACCCGCCAAAGCCAGGTGGGGAAGCCACCCTGGGCTTCATCATAGGTTCGCAAAGTGTGGAAAATCTTAATGAAGACCTCCTGGGTTAGGTCTTCCGCCTCACTGATTCGACCGGTAAAACGATAACACAGGTTGTAAACCTTCCGGGCGTGTATCCGAAGCAATTCCTCCCAAGCTGAGTTGTCCCCTTCAAGGCACCGCTTCACCAACTCCCGGTCGTGTTCCACTCAGCCTCTCCTGGGCATTCCATCGTACGCGGGAGGGCCTGGCTCAACCTCGAGCTCCCCCGAATTTTCGAGCATTGTAACAGAACGAGACGGCGGTCTGGCGATCGATGCTCTGACGGTGGGAGCCGGGTGCGCCGACGCGCTTGCCCCTTTAGCGGGCCACGCGGAGGCTCGCGCCTCTCAGCAGATTTTCCACCTCCTCCAGTGTCGACCAGTTGAAGTCGCCCGGGTTGGTGTGCTTCAGCGCGCTGAAGGCATTTCCGTAACGCACAGCGTCGCCGTAGGATTTCTTGACCAGGAGACCGTAAATGAATCCGGCACTAAATGAGTCACCGGCTCCGATGCGGTCCACAATCTCCACGTCATACTTGACGTCGTCGTAGAATTTCCCCTCCGCGTACGCGATGGCCGTCCAGGTGTTGCGCCATACCAGCGGGTTTTCCCGCAAGGTGATGGCGACGCCTTGAAAGTGGAAACGTTCCACCAGCCGGCGCGCAACCTCCCGGTAGGAATCTGCCGCCACGCGTGTAAATCCCGCCGCATCCGGCTTCCCCTCCGCTTTGATTTTAAACACGACACCGGTATCTTCTTCTGTGGTGATCAGCACATCAACGTACTCCATGAGCGGCTCCTGCACGGCCTGAGCTTTGGCGGGCGACCACAATTTTCCGCGATAATTCAGATCGTAGCTCACCGTGACTCCCGCCCTCCGCGCCGCTTGTAACGCCTCGCGGGTGACCGCAGCAGCGGAATCACTCAAAGCGGGCGTGATGCCGCTTACGTGAAACCACCTGGCCCCGGTGAATAGGTCTTTCCATGCCACTTCGCCGGGCTGGATCAGGCTGATGGCCGAGCGCTCCCGGTCATAGAGCACCGCGCTCGCGCGGGGAGCAGCGCCGAACTCCACGAAGTACAGGCCCTGGCGTCCCTCGTCGCTCCAGAGCACGTGCGACGTGTCCACTCCCGCCTGTCGTGCGCGGTTGTCAAGCAACCGGCCCAGAGCGTTCTTCGGCAAGCGCGAGACCCACGTGCTCTTCAGGCCGAGGCGACGCAGGCCGGCTGCTACGTTGAGTTCGCCTCCCCCGATCTGAACGTCGAAACTGGCCGTCTGTTCGAGCCGCTGGAAGTGCGGCGGCACCAGACGAATCATCGCTTCCCCAAACGTCACGACATCAAACATGTGTCACCTCGTCGACGGGCAACTCATCCTGGTCGCGGGATTTCGGCTCGAAAGGCGCGCCACGAGCTTGCGGACACCTTCGGCGAAGGCTTCGGGTTGAGGTAGAAGACTGAGAACGAAGTATCCCTCGGCAGCAAAGTTGTAAAAATGGCCGGGATGCACCAGCACGCCGTCGCGGTTCACCAGTTCGACGGCCCAGTCTTCGTCACTTTTGGTGTTTCCGCTTCCCGCCCGGCTCAGGATCGCGTGCCAGCCCCCTTCGGCCGCCAGGCGTGACAGGCCCGATGTCCCAGCCAGTGCCTCGTCGAGCCGGGCCAAATTATCGCGCAATCGCTGCCTGATTTGCGGCTGGATCGAGCGGCGTGTGGCCAACAGTCGAGGCAGGGCGTGCCCCAGCGGTGCGCTGACTGAGAGATAAGTATCCGCAATGATCTCGAGGCGTTCAACGGCGCTTGCACGCAGACTATCCGGACCGCTGACGACGATCCAGGCCAGCTTCATCTGCGGCAAAGCGCAGATTTTTGACAAACCACTTAGTGTGAACGTCAATACGTCCCTTGTCGCGGCGTGGGAAACAACCCGGGTGTGAGCCTCCGAGGCGGCTGGCAGCAGAAGGGAATAGTCGGCAAAAACTTCGTCGGCGATCAAAGCCAGCTGGTGACGACGGCAAGTGTCGCGCAGGAATTCCAGCTCCGCGTCGTGTACGAATGAACCGGTCGGGTTATTGGGATGAACAACCAGGACAGCGCGCACCGGGGAAACCGTGGAGGCGACGGCCGCGGCGACTGACTCCCGGTTGGTCTCCCACCCGTGTTCGTAGCGCAGGGAGTACGGGGCGAGTTTCACGTCGTTTAAGTCAGCCAGAAAATCCAGCAGCGGGTAACTGGGGCGCGGGGCAAGAACTGTGTCTCCCGGTTCGGCAAGCAGGCGGAAGATATAGGAGTAAGCCTCGCTGGTGCCCGTAGTCAGGAAGATGTTTTCAGGGTCCACCTCAACGCCGCGGTCGGCGTAATACTCAACCACAGCCTGGCGGGCGTTTTGCCGGCCCTTGGGTTGTGGCTCGTACGCCAAAACTTCGGGACTGGCGAGAGCGGCAAGAATTTCCGAACTGTGGTAGGAAAAGGCGCAGCGAGTCGGGTTTGACTCGGTCAAGTCGATGATCGGCAGATTTTTTTGATGGCGTTCTTCAACGGCCTGCCTCAAGAGGTTCGGCGTAAGAGGCCAGTTCGTGCGGGATGCAAACATGCGGGGTCCGCTCCGGCGATCTTGGTCAGCTGCAGTCCAGCACGGCGGCGCCTTGGATAGCGTCGTTCTTCAGTGCGTTCAAGGCGCGATTGGCCTCCCGCAAAGGAAAGACCTCGACGTGGGTGCGGACCGGAATTTCGGAGGCGATGCGCAAAAAATCCACGCCGTCCCGGCGGGTGTTGTTGGCGACGCTGCGGACGACGCGTTCGTGGTAGAGCAGCCGATAATCCAACGGAGGAATAGTGGTCATATGAATTCCCGCCAGCGCCAGGGTTCCACCCTTCTTCAGCGCCCTCAGGGCGGCCGGCACGATTTCGCCTGCGGGCGCAAAGATGATGGCCGCATCGAGCTTTGCCGGCGGCTCCTCCAGCGTCCCGCCCGCCCATCGAGCTCCGAGCTCCAGCGCCAGTCGCTGATGCCGGGGGTCTCGCGTCGAAGCACATACCTCTACACCCCAATGCCGCGCCACCTGGATGGCCACGTGGGCCGCGGCGCCAAATCCGTAAAAACCCAACCGTCCGCCCGGTTGAATGCCGGACAGTCGCAGCGCCCGAAATCCAATGATACCCGCGCACAGCAGCGGCGCCGCCTGCTCATTCGAAAAAACCTCCGGAATCGGGTAAACAAAGGCATCGGGTGCCAGGACGTACTCGGCGTAACCGCCGTCGACCATCCAGCCGGTGAACGTCGGTGTATCACACAAGTTCTCCCGGCCGGCTCGGCAATATTCGCAGGCACCGCACGTGCGATGCAGCCAGGCCACTCCCACGCGATCGCCCAGGCGCGCCCGCGTCACGCCTTCGCCGACTTTCTCAACGATCCCCACCACCTGGTGGCCGGGAATGACCGGCGACTTCCGCGGCGGCAGCTCACCCTCGACCACGTGCAAGTCAGTGCGGCACACGCCGCAGGCCTGCACGCGCACCCGCAGTTGACCGGGGCCGGGGGCGGGATCAGGCACGCTAGTCCACTCCAGGGGGTAAGTTTCAATGGGAGCAGGCGCTCGCAGTAAGCAGGCTTTCATGCTGCCCATTTTCCATCCACTCGCGATCGACGGCAAGCCCGACCTGCCGCGCTCCGCCCACGCCCATTGTGTCAGCCGATGGCTGATCGCTGGACACGATCCTGGGACAAGGCCCGGCCAGTTCGTTGATCTGCAAGAGTCGGCGCCACCTGCGATTCGTTTCTGCGGGCCTACGAAATGCCACGTTTGGAATCCCACTCGCAAGCCTCGATAGTGGGCCGGCATCCGTTCGGCTTCTTTCCCCTTGCCATTCAGGCGATTGCCGCGTTACGATCACCCTTCGTTTGCCTCCATGTTACGGACTCACAGCGGCAATTTGGATGCCTACCTGTGCCTGGGCGTAGGCTTCGGCCTGTACTCCTTCGTGAAGGGACTTCGGACGTACCGCGAGTACCGGGTTGTCGAAGATACGCCTGAGATGCCGATCCGAAGCCTCGCCATGGGCCTCGTTCGCGTGCACGGGCAGGCGATCGGCGAGGAGCGGGTGACGAGCCCAGTGTCGCACACCCCTTGCTACTTTTATAAAGTGGAAATTGAGCGTTGGAAGAGGGACGGCAAGAGCGGCCGCTGGGCTCACTACCGGACGGATGCGGGCGGCGTGAGGTTTTATCTGGAGGACGCCTCGGGACGGGTGCTGATCGACGCACACGATGCGGAATTCGATCTGCCGAAGGTCATGACCCGCGAGGCCGGTGGAAGCTCAACGTCCGCCGGCGGAACCGGCGCTACGGAGGCGGAACTGCTCGGGTATGTTTCGAAGGTTACCGCCAATACGATCACCTCGTTTGTCGCGCGTCGATTCGAGGCCGCTGGACCGCTGGATGACCCTGCTCGGGAGCGAGCCCGGCAGTCGGCGCTGGCGATTCTCAGCCAACCGCTGGGCAGCCCGGGTTTCCTCAACCAGCTGATGGAGACCCAGGTGCCAGCCTTGCGACGCAAGCTGGAGGAGATGGGTGTCCAGGGCGACCCGGCACAGGAGCGGGAGCGGCTGGCGGCCTTGGAGGCGCTCCGGTGTCCTCTCGGGAGCCCGGAATTGGTGGAGCATGTTCGGCGCATCATCGCGGCCGAAGGCGATCCGGGGAGTGAACAACGCTTTGCATGGCTGATGCAAGCCCTCCAAAATCCACAGCAGATGACGGGGTTTCCGGCCGAGATGATGCCGCCAGCTTCGGGACGTTTTCGCTTCACGGAGTACTGCGTTGTGCCCGGACACGATTACGACGTAACGGGCACCTGTGTTGAAAATCCCGCGTCCCGGGACGAGCATGACCGCAACCTGATCGTAAAAGGGCAGAACGAACCGACCTTCCTGATCTCTGCCCGAACCCAGAGGCAGGCTGAAGGCTGGCTGCAACATCGGGCGGCGGTGATGGTTTTCGGCGGAGGCGCACTCGCCGTCGTATGCCTCGGAATTCTGCTGGCAAGGCTGGGCCTGCTTTAACCCGCGGCTCAAGAAGACCTGGGCCACCGAAGCCGGTGGCCGGCCATCGGTTGGTTTCAGCGGCTCCGTCGGGGCGGGGTGTGGTTAGTCGGAATGAGAGCCCTTAAGGGCTGGCTGCAGCACCGAGCGCAGGGAGGGTGAGCGGGATAACCGTCCCTCACGCGGTGGACTTAACCTTTCAGAAGAGGTGACGGCATGGGTCTGGCGATTCTGGTCGGCCTGGTGATCATTCTGATTCTGGTGGGTATCCTCGCTTATCTCGTCGCGATATATAACAGCCTGGTCCGTCTGAAGAACGACATTGACAAGGCGTGGTCCAACATCGACGTTTTGCTCAAGCAGCGGCACGATGAACTGCCGAAACTGATTGAGACCTGCAAGGGGTATATGCAATACGAACAAAAGACCTTGGAGTTGATTACTGAGGCCCGTAGCGCCTATCAGAAAGCAACAACGGTGCAAGAGAAGGCGCAGGCCGACAACATGTTGAGCGGAGCTCTGAAGACGCTGTTTGCGGTGGCGGAGAACTATCCAGACCTGAAGGCCAACGCCAACTTCACCCAGCTGCAAGGGCGCATCAGCGAGTTGGAGGAAAAAATTGCCGACCGCCGCGAGTATGTCAACGATGCGATCAACACATACAACATTCGCATCCAGCAACTGCCGGACGTGTTGATTGCCCGCTTGACGGGCCTCCAGCATCGCGATCTATTCAAGGTGGCCGAGGCAGACCGTCAAGACGTTGAGGTGAAGTTCACTTAGACTTTGGGGGGTGTCGCTATCCCCGGTGCGCTTTGGTTTCTCATCGGGAGGGGAAATCTGATAAAATGGTTAAGATTAAGCGCCAGAGGCTATGGATTACGACCAGCTAGCGAGCTTTCTGGAAGTTGCCAAACTCCAGAGTTTCTCGCGGGCCGCAGAAAAAATTTATCGCACCCAGCCGGCCATCAGTGCGCAGGTGCGGCTACTCGAGCAGGAGTGCGGGGAAAGGCTCTTTGACCGCAGCGGCAAAAAGGTGCTGCTGACCCCGGCTGGCGAGATTTTACATCGCTATGCCCAGAGAATTATCGAGCTGCACAAGGAGGCCTTGCAGGCTGTAGCCGAGCTGAATCAGACGGCGCGCGGCAAGCTGTACATCGGGGCCAACGAGGCCACTTGCCTTTATGTCCTGCCGAAGACGTTTGCCCGCTTCAAGCAACAATATCCGCTCGTGCAGATCAGTATTTACCGCAATTTCAGCCATAAGATTTTGCAAAAGGTGCAGGAAGGCGCCGTCGAGCTCGGCATTGTGACCCTCCCGCAAAACGCCAACAATACTGAGGTGATTCCGCTGTTCCGCGACGAGATGCAGGTGGTCGTGCCCTCTAACCACCCTCTCGCCAAAAACAGGAGCGTGACGGTTGAAGAGGTGGCGAACTATCCGCTGATTATGCCCAAGACGGGCCGCACTCGCGTTGTGCTCGATCGTTTGCTGCGCGATTTCCGCCATCATGTGCAGGTCTCGATGGAACTCGCCAGCGTTGAGACCATCAAGAAGTTTGTCGGGGCGGGCCTTGGCATTTCGCTGATCAGCCGCGCGTACGCGCAAGCCGAGGTCACAGCAGGATTGCTGAAGCTGATTCCCCTTGAAGGCCTGAAGTTATATCGTGAGTTGGGCCTCGTTTACCGTCGGGACCGTTACTTGTCGCTGCCTGCCAAGGTTTTTATCGAGGTCGTTCGCGAGTCCGCCAGGGCTTCCGAGGCAGCTCCTGCCCCGGCTTCCACGACCAAGACGCGGTCGATCCGCTAATCCGAAGTTCGCTGAGAGGGCTTTGGTTACCGCAGCATGGACGGCCGGGCATACCGCGGCGTCGTTCACGTGTCAGCCGAGGTGCCGGCGATAAGCGGTTGGCAAGAGGTTGATGGCCATGTCGAAAGGAGAAAAACCGCTGACGATCATGAAGTTCGGGGGCACATCGGTTGGTAACGCTGAGCGGATGCAGACGGTCGCGGGGATTGTGGCCGCGGAAGCCGAGCGCTCCGAGGTGGTGGTCGTGGTCTCGGCGATGGGGGGCGTGACCGACATGCTGATCCGGGCCGCGAATGAAGCCAGCCGCGGCGACCGCGACCACTGGAAGGGCGTGCGGCAGGAACTGGCCCGCAAACACCGCGAGGTAGCCGACCAACTGCTATCGGCAAGTGAGCAGGCCCTGGTGCTGCCGCGCTTGGCTGAAGCCGTGGAAGATTTCGAAAATTTGTGCTCCGGATTCTCGCTGGTGCGGGAAGTAACACCTCGCGCCATGGATACGCTCTCCAGCTTGGGCGAAAAGATGTCCGCTACGCTGATGGCGGCCATCTTGAGGACGCACGGCAAGGCCGCCGAGGCTGTGGACGCGACTGAGTTGATCGTTACCGACCATAATTTCGGCAACGCCACGCCCCTTATGAGCGAAACTCAGGCGAAAACGCGGCAGCGCCTAGCTGGCTTACGCCGCCGCGGGATTATTCCGGTCGTCACCGGCTTCCGCGGCGCGACACCGGACGGGGTATGTACGACGCTCGGCCGCGGAGGTTCCGACTACAGCGCCACCATCCTTGCCGCTGTGCTCGATGCCGACGAAGTGCAGATTTGGACGGATGTAGACGGCGTCATGACCGCCGATCCTCGGCTCGTCCCTTCAGCCCACATCATCCCGGAGATTTCGTACCGTGAGGCCATTGAACTTTCTTTTTTCGGCGCCAAGGTACTCCATCCGAAGACGATTCTGCCGGTGATGAAGAAAAGGATCCCGGTCTGGACGAAAAACACGTTCAACCCGCTCTGCCCGGGGACGAAGATTGGTCCGGCCACCGGCAATGGCCAGCCGGGGGCGAAAGCCATCACCTCGGTAAGCAAGGCGGCTTTGATTACAGTCAGCGGCCGAGACACTCTGAGCTTTCCACGTCTGGCCGCCCGTGTGTTCGGAGCGCTTTCGATCGACGAGATCCCCACGCTCATGGTGACACAATCATCGGCGGACAACATCGTGTGTTTTGCCGTCCATGATGCCGACTTGCAGCAGGTCAAGGCCAGACTGGAAAAGGCTTTTGAGCTGGAGATGCTCCATGATTACATGGCAGCCTTGGAAGTTATGCCGCATGTGGCGATAGTGGTTGTGGTGGGAGAAAAGATGAAGGGGACGCCGGGGCTAGCCGGCCGGACCTTCGGCGTTCTGGGTCGGCGCGGCATCAACATCATTGCCATCGCCCAGGGGTCTTCGGAGCTGAGTATTTCGTTCGCCGTGAAGGCGGCTGATATGAAAGAGGCAGTGAGAGCCGTGCATGAGGAATTTCAACTGTGAGAAGCAGTTGGTTGTCTGCCATGCCGGCATGACCGGGACTCAACCGGAGGCCATCGAAAGCGACGCATGTCTTCTGCTTATCTCCAATGTATCGAGGAGGGTTGCCAGGCCCGCCAGGACCCGCGCCGCGAGGAGTATCTCTGCTCGGTCTGCGGTGGCCTGCTCGAGGTGCGGTATGACTTCCGTCGCTTCGATCCGGAGGCGATACGCCGCACGTGGCACCAACGCCGTTTAAGCGGGGAGCCGATCGATCGCAGCGGCGTCTGGCGCTTTCGCGAGTTGATTGACTTCCTCGAACCCGGGGCACGGATCATCTCCCTCTCCGAGGGTTCGACTCCGCTCGTGGGCACCCGGCGTGCCGGCTGGTGGGCGGGTCCCGTGCACCTCACGATCAAGCACCAAGGCAACAATCCTACCGGATCGTTCAAAGACTTGGGCATGACGGCGTGCATAACGCGGGCAGCGTCGCGGGATGTACAGATGGTCGCCTGCGCTTCGACGGGGAACACGTCATCGTCCATGGCCGCCTATGCGTCTCGCGCTGGCATGAAATCCTTGCTCTTCGTGCCGTACCGGCAGATTTCGGCGGCCAAGCTGGCTCAGGCACTCGATTTTGGGGCCATTGTGGTGGAGGTCGGCGACACGTTCGATGAAGCGTTTCGGCTTTTGCGGGAGATCGCCCCGGAACTGGATCTGTATCTGGTCAATTCCGTCAACCCGTTTCGCATCGAGGGCCAGAAGACGATCGTGGCCGAGATGCTCGAACAGCGCGCCTGGCGTCCGCCGGACTACATTGTCGTGCCCGGCGGCAATCTGGGCAACGCCTCCGCCCTCGGCAAGGGGTTGCGCGAGCTCAAAGAACTGGGATTCATCGAAAAGGTGCCGCGCATCATCGTGATCCAGGCCCAGGGGGCCAATCCATTCTATCGGACTCTCGAATCCGGCTCCTCCAACCTGATTCCGGTCGAAAACCCGCATACCGAAGCCACGGCCATCCGCATCGGCCGCCCGGCGAACTGGAAAAAGGCGCGCCGGGTGTTGGAATGGAGCGGCGGATTGTGCGAGTCGGTGACCGATGAGGAGATTTTTGAGGCCAAGCGAGTGCTGGCCGAAGACGGCGTTGGTTGTGAGCCCGCGTCTGCCGCCACCGTGGCCGGTGTGCGCAAGCTCTGCCGGGCGGGCCGGATCGAGCGTCACGCCGACGTTGTCGCCGTTCTCACCGGGAATCAACTGAAAGACACCGACTACATCATGCGACACCGTTCGGCGAGCGAAGAATCGCGCCAGCGAATGCAGGTGGAGCCGAACCTGCAAGCTCTGCGCAAGGCCTTGGAGTCCCTCCTCGCGGTTACGGCATGAAAGGAGCTGGGGTGAAGATATGGGCTCGACGTTGGACCGTGCGGTGCCGGTCCTTCGACATTTGAGGTCCTAATGGACGAAACTCTCAGAAAGGAGGTTCGCTTCCTGACTACACGACTGGGGGCGATGGTGCGTGAGCAGTGTGGCGAAAAGACCTTTCAAGCCGTCGAGAACCTGCGGCAGCTCTCGAAACAGATTCGGCAGAATCCTGACCCCCGGCTGTTGTGCGCCAAAGAACGGGAAATTAACGGCCTCACGCTCTCCGCGGCCACGAACGTGGCCCACGCCTTCAGCCTGTTTTTCCATCTGGTTAATCTCTGCGAAGAGCGCCAGCGGGTGCGGCGTTTGCAGGACTACGAACGGCAGGAGTCCGGGGCTCCCATGTCGCTGCGGCGAGTGTTCCGCGAGCTTCGCCGTCAGCGCGTTGCGCCGGCGCGGGTTAAGCGCTTGATCGAATCGATGCGCGTCGAGCCCGTCCTGACCGCGCATCCGACGGAGGCCAAGCGGCGCAGCGTCATGAATCACCTGTATCTCATCGCCCAAACACTCGACCTCGCTCACGGTGATCTGAGCGCGGTGACGGAGCGCCAGATTGATCCCTGGATCGAAGCCTTGTGGCTTACCGACGAGGTCCGCGAGCGGCCCATGACGCCGGCCACGGAAATCGAGAGCACTCTTGTCTATCTAGAGCGCACCATCTACGATCTGGCCGGCACGTTCGGTGAGAAATTCCGCGAAGAACTGGCGCGGTATTCGCCGCGCCTCTGGGAGCACCAGCCGGTACTGCGATTCGGCTGGTGGGTGGGCACGGACCGCGATGGCAACCCGAACGTCACGCCGGAGGTCAGTCGCCGGGCGGCGGAAAAACTTCGCGAGAGCATCCTGCGCTATTACCGGCGAAGCTGCGAACACCTGTTGCGTATCGTATCCTTCCCTTGCCGACAGCCTGCGTTGCGGCGCCGCCTCGAATCTGATCTCGCCCGCGACGTGCGTCGTTTTCCCGCCACCCGAATCTTCGAAAGCGTCGACCAGCCCCACGAACTTTACCGCCGCAAGCTGCGGATTATGGCGTGGCGACTGGACCGGACGCTCGAAGGCGGGAAAGGCGCTTACGGCAGCCCGGCGGAATTCGTCCGTGACGTCGGGCTGCTCGAGCAGCTCCTGGCCGACCATCCCAGTCCCCGGATTGCGCGCCTGGGGCCAGCACGGCTTCGCCAGGCGGCCATGGTTTTCGGCTTTCACGGTGCCAGCCTCGATTTTCGGCAGCACGCTTCGCGCACGCGAGCTGCGGTCGATGAGATACTTGCCCGCGCCGGGCGCGCCGCCGCACCAGAAGCGGAGCGCATCCGGTCGATCCAGGCGTTGCTGTACGGCCCGGGCGCGGCTCCCCGACTTTCTGAACTCGCCGCTCGCACTCTGGAGGAGTTCCGCACACTGCGGGAAATTCAAGAGCGCTCGGGCGAAAGCGCCGCCCATCGTTATGTGCTCAGCATGAGCTCGAAGCTGTCCGATGTCTGGGACGTGCTGCTGCTGGGCCGCTATGCGGGTCTGGTCCAGACAAGCGGGAGGCTTTGGAAATCGTCGTTCGATGTGATTCCGCTTTTTGAAACATTTGACGATCTCGCGGCCTGCCCCTCCATCTTCGACCGCCTCCTTTCTGACCGCTTGTACCGCGCTCTACTTGCTTCACGCGGCAACTTTCAGGAGGTGATGCTGGGCTACTCGGATTCCGTGAAAGACAGTGGCTATTTTGCCGCTAACTGGTCGCTTTTCCGCGCCCAAAAGAAGCTGGAGGCCGTGGCGGACCGGCACGGCATCAAGTTGGGACTGTTCCACGGCATGGGTGGAACTATTGACCGTGGTGGCGGCCAGTCTTACCGCAGCGTCCACGCTCAGCCGCACGCCGCACCCGGTGGGCGCATCCGCATCACGGAACAGGGAGAGGTGATTTCCCTCAAGTATTCGAATCCCGTCATCGCCGAACGAAATATCGAGCAACTCGTGGCTTCGGTGCTCGACGCCCGGCTGCTGCGGCCTCGAAACCAGACTGACCTCCAGGTCAAGCGGTGGGAAGCCGCGGCCGACGAGCTTGGCGAAAGCAGCCGCCGGTTCTATCGCCGCCTGGTTTACGAGACCTCCGAATTTCCCGAGTACTTCTATCAGGCCACGCCCATTGACCTCATCGAACAGTTGCGCCTCGGGTCGCGCCCCAGCCGCCGCTTTCGAGGGCGCGATGTCGAAAACCTCCGCGCTATCCCCTGGGTCTTCGCCTGGACCCAGTCGCGCCATTTCCTGCCCTCCTGGTACGGCCTCGGCCACGCCTTTGAGCGCTTTATTCATGACCACGCACCGGATGGTTTGTCGCTTTTGCGAGAGATGTACCAGAACTGGCCTTTCTTCGCAGTGCTGCTACAGAATGCCGAAGTGTCTCTCGCGAAAACCGATCTCTATATCGCGCGGCGTTATGCCGCACTCGTCCGACCGGTGGCGCTCGGCCAGAGAATATTTCAGTCGATCGAAGAGGAGTACCATCGCAGCCTGCGCCACGTGCTCGATATTAGCGGACGTGGTTTGCCGCTCGCCGGACAGCCGGTTTTGGCTGAATCCATTCGCCTGCGGAACCCCTACGTGGACCCTCTCAACTTTCTTCAGCTTCGCTTCCTGGAGAAGTGGCGGCGTTCGCGCCGCTCGGATCCCGAACTCTTGCGCCTCCTGCAGATTACCGTGGGCGGTATCGCGTTTGGGATGAAGAGTACGGGATAGCGGCCGCCCTCCGAATTTCTGGCCTGGACGGTGTGAGCAGGCGCATAAGGGCCGGTGGCCAGCCAAGGACGCAATTTTACGCTTCCCAAATCGTCGAAGCCGTGCTATATTAACGTGCTATCAAGGGAAAAGCGATGAGAAACGAGGAGATAGGCGGATGCCGTTGACCCGGGAATCGAAGACTCAACTGATCGAACGTTATCGAGTTAAGCCAGAAGATACCGGATCACCTGAAGTACAAGTGGCTCTTCTTAGCGAGCGGATCAACTACCTCAACGAGCATTTTCGCGTCCACCGCAAGGATCATACGTCGAGGCGTGGGTTGTTCATTATGGTCGGCAAGCGTAAGCGGCTGTTGGAGTACTTGAAACGCCGTTACCCGGAGCGCTATCGGCAGTTGATTGAACGGCTCGGCATCCGTAAATAGCCCGGTTGTGAGTGGAAAGCCTGGGAATCTGGGTTGTGAACAGCGGATAGGTTGCGGCCACCCCCGGCGTCGGACGTGGGTGGCTTTTCCTTTAGAGTCATTCCCCTCGTTTGCCAAGGCCAGTTGGGTTTTTGCCAGTCTCGCCTTTACCAGCCACCTCCAGGGGAGACGAATTGTTCGAGGAGCGGTCTCTGGCCGCCGCCGTGCCCAGCTAACAGCGGCCCCATGGACAATGAACCTTGGCCCTGGCGACGTAGGCTACCGACACAGGGTATGACCCGCGCACCTGAAGGCTTCACGGAGCGCTCGCCGCGCCCAGCCGAGGCGGTGGGCAGGCGGCTTGAGCAGGGAGGAAAAGACAATGCAACGAGTGAGTATTCCACTGGGTGGTAGCACCCTGACGATTGAAGTCGGCAAGCTGGCCAAACAAGCCAATGGTGCCGCCTGCGTCCGCTACGGCGATACCGTCGTGCTGGCGACGGCATGCTCTGCTGAACCGCGGGAAGGCATCGACTTCCTTCCCTTGACGGTGGATTATCGCGAGTATACTTACGCGGCCGGCAAGATACCTGGGGGCTTTTTCAAGCGGGAAGGTAGACCAACGGAAAAGGAAATTCTGACCAGTCGCTTGATCGACCGTCCGGTCCGTCCCCTATTTCCCGAAGGCTACCGCGATGAAACGCAGGTCATCGCCATGGTGCTCTCCGCCGATGCCGACCACGACCCGGATGTGATTGGGGTGGTGGCGGGCGCGGCTGCCTTGTACCTTTCCGATATTCCGTTTCCCATACCCATCGCGGCCGTTCGCGTCGGACTGGTAGACGGCCGGCTGGTCACGAACCCCACGTACTCGGAGATGAAGTCCAGTCTGTTGAACTTGGCTGTGGCGGGCAGCGACGAGGCCATCGTGATGGTGGAAGCGGGCGCCAAGGAAGTCTCCGAGACGACGATTATCGATGCCATCCAGCATGCCCACACCGAGATTCGCAAGATCGTGGCCGCCGAGCGCGAGCTATTTGAGAAACTCGGGGTCAAGAAACGAGCGGTATCGGCACCGGTCCGCGATGAAACCCTGTATCAGGAAGTTGTCCGGAAGGTGGAGGCGCAGGTGCGGGAGGCCAGTGACACGTCCAAGTACGACAAGCTGACGAGCCAGCGCAAACTCGAGGAGATCAAAAAGGTGCTCGTCGGGAGCTACCCGGAAGACGACGAAGCGAAACGAAACGAGGTCGCCAAGTACTTTGACGCCCTCCATGAGCGGATTTTCCGCGACGACGTACTTTTGAAACGCCAGCGGCCCGACAAGCGAGCGTTTGACCAGGTGCGCCCCATTACCTGCGAGGTGGGCTTGCTGCCGCGCACCCACGGCTCGGCGCTGTTTACGCGCGGCGAGACCCAGGCGCTGGTGACAGCGACGCTGGGCACGGCCGAGGACATGCAGCGATTGGACGTGCTGGAGGGCGAATCGTTTAAGCGCTTCATGCTGCACTACAACTTTCCGCCTTTCAGCGTGGGTGAAGTCGGATTCCTGCGTGGTCCCGGACGGAGAGAAATCGGCCACGGGAGCCTGGCCGAACGGGCTCTGCTGGCGGTGGTGCCGGAGGAGGATGTTTTCCCTTACACCATCCGCGTCGTCTCGGACATTCTGGAGTCCAACGGATCTTCGTCCATGGCCACGGTCTGCGGCGGGTGTCTGGCGCTGATGGATGCCGGCACCCCCATCAAGGCTCCGGTCGCCGGGATCGCCATGGGGCTGGTGAAAGAGGGCGATAATTATGCGATCCTCACCGACATTGCCGGCGCCGAAGACCATTACGGTGACATGGACTTTAAAGTGGCCGGGACGGAGGCGGGTATCACGGCTCTACAGATGGACATCAAGATCACCGGCGTAACTACGCAGATCATGGCCGAAGCGCTGGCACAGGCCAAGGCCGGTCGGTTGCATGTGCTGGGCAAGATGCTCGAGGCGCTTCCCAAAGCGCGGCCTACCCTCTCGTCGTACGCACCCCGCATTTACACCTTGCATATCAATCCTCGCAAGATTGGTGAGCTGATCGGCCCGGGCGGCAAAGTAATCCGAGGTATCACGGAGCAGACGGGCGTGAAAATCGATGTCGAGGATGACGGCAGGGTCAATGTGGCGGCCTCCGACGAGCAGGCCGCCAGCAAGGCCCTCAAGATGATCAAGGACCTGATGGCCGAGGCCGAACTGGGGAAGACGTATCTCGGCAAGGTCGTGCGCCTGGCGGAATTCGGCGCTTTCGTTGAGATCTTCCCTGGCACCGACGGGCTGTTGCACATCAGCGAGGTGGCTGAACATCGCATTCAAGACATTCGTAAGGAACTGAAAGAGGGTGACCAGATTCTGGTCAAGGTTATCGGCATCGAAGGTAACAAGATTCGCCTAAGCCGCAAGGCTGTGCTGCGCGACCAGCGTCAGAAGGCGGGCGCGACGGCTCCCTCTCCGCCGCGGAACTAGAGCCGGTGGCCCGCCGCGGGTAGTGGCCAGATGCACAGGCGGGACCGGACCCGGATTCCGAAGCCGGCAGTAAGAATGAGGCATTCGGGAGAAACTCGCCCGTGCCCTTGCACATTGTTGACAAGGTCGTTCAGGACGTCCTGGTTCTCGACATGCGGGGACGCATTACCTTGGGACCAGAGACGCAGTCGCTGCGCCAGAAGGTCAAAGCGGCGCTGGACGCCGGCTACTTGCGGATTGTCTTGGATTTGGGCCAGGTGGATTATATCGACAGCTCCGGGCTGGCCACGCTCATCTCGATCTCGAGCTCGGCGCGCAGCGTCGGTGGCGAGTTGAAGTTGCTCCACCTTACCCAGCAGGTGAACAGCTTGCTCCAGATCACCCGGCTCAGCACGGTCTTTGAGGTGTTCGACAGCTTCGAGCAGGCGTGCGGTTCCTTTGCCAGGCCACCGGACTAGGCATTCATCTGAAGGAACCTGTGAGCCCGTCGTCCCCGGCACCCGCTTCCTCCCTCTCGCTGCCTTTGACAAACCTTCCTCGCCGGGGTAGAGTGCCCGTAGCGTGAGAGAGGCTTCTTAGCGGCTTCTTCTGAACTCGCGATCTGCCAAGAAGGCATTCCCCTTTTGCGCCACTCGAGGTGTTCCATGCAGGGAACGATCAAGCGGCTTATCCGCGACCGAGGATTCGGTTTCATCCGCGCCGCCGACGGCCAGGAAGTGTTCTTTCACCGCAGCGGATTACAAGACCTGAACTTCGATAACCTGAAAGAAGGAGAAAACGTAGAGTTCGATTTGGAACAAGGGCAGAAGGGACCGCGCGCGGTCAAAGTACGTCCGAGTGGCGGTGAGTAGTTCGTCGCGCGTTATGCAGCGGGACGTTAGGGGACCGATGCGGCTTTGTGCTTCTGCTCGTTTCCGGTGAGCGCCTTTAGGAACTCTCGCATAAAGAACGGCAGGTCCATCCAGGTGCGCGAGGTCACAATGTTGCCGTCTACAGCCACGGCTATATTGCTGAACCTCCCTCCGGCGCGTTCGATGTCGGGCTGCAGAGCCTCGAAGGTCGCGATTTCCCGCCCTCGTACGGCATCGACAGCGGCAAGGATCAGCGAACCATGACATAGCGCCGCTATCGGTTTCTTCTGTTCCAGAAAGTGCCGGACGATTTTCTGCAGGCTCGGATCGTTGCGCAGATACTCCGGCGCGCGTCCGCCGCTCAGAATCAAGCCGTCATACGCTTCGGGTCGGACGGCGGCAAAAGCGACGTCGGCCGGAATGCGATAGCCGGGTTTTTCCACATAAGTGTCCCACCCCGGCTCAAAATCATGGATCACCGAGCTGAGCACTTTCTTGGCGGGCGCCCCGATATGCACTTCAATGCCCTCTTCACGAAGGCGATGGTACGGATACCAGGTGTCCAGTGACTCGGTAGCGTCTCCAGCGACCAGCAAAACGCGCTGCATAAAACCTCCTCCCGCTCACGAACTCGGGATTATAGCACCGAACCCGGGCGGCGGTCCGGCACGAAGCGCCGGCCGACGTGGAAAGGCGCGCCATGCATGGATCAACATAACGGCACGTCTCCCGTATTCACAACCGGGGCCCGTGGCTGGCCCATTCACTGGCGCGGGCTATTTCAGCTACCAAAGCACTTTCCACAGCTTTCTTGCCCCGGCTTTCGTGTCCTCGACGGCTGCAATGGACGCAGCAACTGTTCTCCTCGCCACGGCACCAGCGCCCTGGCGGGCCGCCAAAGCTTCCCGGGTGACGGCGGAGCCGGCTGTCGTGACCAGTGAGCCAGCGCTGTTGAGGGCCGTAGTCGCGCCACTTCTGGCGGCGGCCCCAGCGTTACCGACCGCGTCGGCCACGGTCCCGCCGCCGTTTGCCACCGCACTGGTGACCTGCGAGCAGCCTTTGCTGAGCGCCTTTCCGGCGTAGTGGATCACCCCTGCCCGGCTCACCTGAGCCGCCCAACAGACCCCTACAGCTACGGAAATTCCCAGCGCTGTTCTGAACCTCATGGTCATGCCTCCTCCCTCGAAGTGGGGCCTGGCGATTTCCTCGGTCAGGCTGACGCGTGAAAACACCCGGCACGCATCGGGTTGGACGCGCGCACCGGTCGTCCGGGTTGGCAGCCGAATCGTGGATATGCTACGGTGGAGTCTTGAGCGGGCCTGGCAACGAGAAGAGGCCGTTTCCGCGGAAATCATGATGGAAAGCGTCGATCGGTTTTTCTTCGAGTATTACGGCTTGACCGAACGGGACCTGGAGCGCTATCTGGGGGCCGCCTTGTCAGCGGGCGCCCATTACGCCGACCTTTACTTCGAGCACACCACCACCTCGTCTCTCCTGCTTGACGAGTCGCTGATCAAGTCGGCGACGGAAGGGATCTCGATGGGTTGCGGCATCCGGGTGCTGGCCGGCGAGCAGACTGGCTACGCCTATAGTGACGATCTCGCACCGGAGAAGATTCTGAAAGCGGCGAAGATCGCGGCCCGCATCGCTAGCGGCCCGGCCCGGGTTTCGACCGTGGGCCTGAGCACCGTTGAGCGGGATCACAATTTTTATCGAGTGGCCGCGCCGCCCACTGATCGCGCTCTGGAGGAGAAGCTGGAGCTCGTGCGGCGGGCCGACCGGGCCGCGCGCGACTATGATCCGAGGATCGGTCAGGTGCGCGTAACTTACGCCGACCAGGTCCGCCATATCCTGATCGCCGGTTCGGATGGACGCGTCGTAACGGATTGTCAGCCGTTGGTGCGGCTGGGTGTTTCTACCATCGCGCGGCAGAATGGCAAACTGCAGTCGGGATCGCGCGGCGGCGGCGGGCGCGTGGGGCTTGATTTCTTCGAGCGCCCCCAGCACAGCCCTGAACATTTCGCGCGCGAGGCGGCCCGGCAGGCCGTCGTGCAGTTGGAGGCACGCGAGGCTCCGGCAGGCGAGATGGAGGTCGTGCTGGCGCCAGGCTGGCCGGGCATTTTGCTGCATGAGGCGGTGGGCCACGGGCTGGAGGCAGACTTCAACCGCAAAGGCATATCGGCCTTCAGCGGCCGGATCGGCCAGCGCGTTGCCTCCGAGCTGTGCACAGTCGTGGACGATGGGACGATCCCGAACCGGCGCGGTTCCCTCAACGTCGACGACGAAGGATCGCCCACGCGCAGAAACGTTCTAATCGAGAAGGGCATTTTGCGCGGCTATTTGCAGGACAGGCTGAGTGCCGAGGTCATGAGGACCTCGCGCACCGGCAACGGCCGCCGCGAAAGTTACGAACACATTCCCATGCCTCGCATGACGAATACATACATGCTGGCCGGAAGCGACGACCCGGAGGAGATCATCCGCTCGGTCAAGCGCGGGTTGTACGCCGTGTATTTTGGCGGCGGTCAAGTGGACATTACCAGCGGCAAGTTTGTGTTTTCAGCCTCCGAGGCCTATCTGATCGAAGACGGCCAAGTGACGGCGCCGGTGAAAGGTGCAACCCTGATCGGCGACGGTCCGACGGTGTTGACGCGGGTGACAGCCGTGGGCCACGATTTGGAGCTCGATGAAGGCATTGGAACCTGCGGCAAGGAAGGCCAGAGCGTGCCGGTGGGAGTTGGCCTCCCGACGATCAAGGTGAGCCATCTGACCGTGGGCGGTACGGCGCCCAAGACGGCGTCGCCAATTCTCTAATACGCGGTGGCGGCAGCGAGGCAACCAGCCGCAGCCTCTGGCCGCAATAGACCGCACCCGTTATGTCGGAAGCCTACCTGGAACAGATCGCGCAGGAACTGGTGAGTCGGGCGGTGCGAGCGGGCGCGGCTGCCGCCGACGTCATCGTCCGCGAAGGCGACGAGTTCTCCACTACGGTTCGCCTGGGCCAGATTGAAAATCTGAAGGAAGCGGGATCCCGCGTATTGGGACTGCGGGTTTTGGTCGGGATGCGCAGCGCGAGCGCCTATTCAAGTGACTTTTCTGCCGCTTCCATGGACCGCCTGGTAGAGCGCGCCCTGGCCATGGCGCGCGCCGCTTCGGAAGACGCGGCAGGCGGCTTGCCCGATTCAGATTGGCTCGGACGTCACCCGGGAGAGCTCGAGTTGTACTTCAGCGATGTAGCTGAAATCCCCACCGAGCGGCGCATCGCGATAGCGCGGCGCGCCGAACAGGCTGCCCTCGACGCCGACCCACGAATCAAGAACTCGGAGGGAGCCGTGGTCGAGGCGAGCACGACCACCAAGGCTTATGCCAACTCGCTCGGTTTCGTCGGCAGTTATCGTTCCTCTTACTGTGCCGTCTCGGTTACCGCCATCGCGCTGGACAGTTCGGGCGGCGGCAGGATGCAGCGCGACTACTGGTATTCGGTAGGGCGCGGAGCTGATGCCCTCGACGATCCCGAGGCCGTGGGCCGGCGGGCGGCCGAGCGAGCGTTACGCCGGCTCGGCGCCCGCAAGGTGGCCACCTGCCGGGTGCCAGTGGTCTTTGACGCAGAGACGGCGCGCTCCCTCGTCGGCCACGTTTTCGAAGCGGTCCGCGGCGATGCCATTTATCGCAGCGCCTCGTTCTTGGCCGGAAAGCTTGGCGAGCGAGTGGCGGCCGAGAACGTCACCATCCTCGACGATGGCCTGCGGCCGCGCGGATTCGGCTCACGACCTTTTGATGACGAGGGCGTCGCGCCCGGCGTAACCCCGGTCGTCGAAAACGGCCGCCTCCAAAGTTATTTGCTCAATACTTACGCGGCTCGGAAGCTCAATCTCCGGACCACCGGAAATGCCGCGCGCGGCGCGTCAGGCCCGCCGGCGATTGGTCCGAAGAATTTTTATCTGGCACCCGGTGCCCGGACTCCCGACGCCATCATCCGCTCGGTCAGCCACGGCTTGTACGTCACCGAACTGATCGGCTTCGGCGTCAATCTGGTGACCGGCGATTATTCGCGGGGTGCGTCGGGTCTCTGGATTGAGCATGGCGAGCTCGCGTTTCCCGTTGAAGAAGTGACCATCGCCGGGAATCTGGCGGACATTCTTACTCACATCACCGAGATCGGTTCCGACCTGGAATTCCGCGGTGTACTGGCTGCGCCGACCGTGCTGGTCGAAGGCTTAACGGTGGCGGGAAGGTAGAAGGAGCATGGGGGCGAGGGCGGCTGGTTCGCCCAGGTTCGCCTCCAGCGCGGTTGCGCATGGTTGCTCGGCACGCGTCCCTCGTGGGCGATAACTCTGTCGACGGTGGCCGATCCGTAGCCGCCCTGACGGCGGCGATGGCGCTTGGGCTGGCGCTCGCACTGTATCTGCTTGCCCGGATCCTCCATGATCAGAGGGGCGCCGATATCTCTCCGCGTGCGATGCCGACCGCGGAAGAAACGGCTTACCTGGCCAACATCAAGGCAAGCCGCGCGCGGATGAGTGTGGCCCAAAACTTTTTGGGCAGCTCGGTTTATTACCTGAGCGCCGAGGTGACCAATGCCGGACCGAAAACGGTCCGCGCGCTGGACCTGCAACTTGAATTCCTCGATCCGTTCAACCAAGTCGTTCTTCGCGACACCGTGCATCCGATTACGCCGGCCGTGCCGCCCTTGAAGCCCGGTGAGACGCGCGCGTTTCGGGTGACCTACGAACACGTTTCCGCCGAATGGAACCAGGCTCCGCCCCGCATGAAACCGGTCGCGGTGAAGTTTTAGCCGCCAATATGCCAACTGGTCAGGCTGGGAGCGGGAGATGGCGGCCGTCCATGCTTCCGCAACTGCCGGGAGGGCGATTCTACCGGCCCAGTTGCAGCCGGATGATGAGCGGCTCGGGAAGGCCCGCCTCGTACATCTTCCGTTGTGTCTGCGCTACCTCGTAGCTGGCACGATAGTACTCGACGCGGCGTTGGGTGTCGTCAAGGATGGCGAAGGCGGCTCGCCAGTCCCCATCGCGGGGTTGGCCGACCGACCCGGGGTTGATCAAGTAACGCACGCCGTCTTCGAGCGTCACCGCCAGCACGCAGCCATCTTCCGCCCCCGAGCAGCGGATGGACCGGAAGCCTCCCTTGAAGGTCAACATAAAACCGCCCTGCAGGTGGGTATGGCCGAAGAACGCGGTTTGGCTGGTGAGGCTTTTTAAGGCGGGAATGGCGGTTTCAGGGCCGACAATATACTGGTCCTCATCGACCGGAGACCCGTGAGCAATCTGGAATCCATCGAGGGTGAGCGGACCCGGGGGTAAACTGCGGAGAAAGGAGAGATGCTCGGCGGTCAGGGTCTGACGGGTCCACAGCGTCGCTTGGCGGGCAAGGGGATTAAAATCTTCGGCCTCGGTAATCCCGGAACACGCCTTGTCGTGATTGCCGCGGATCACGGTGCGGGTGACCTGGCGAAGGCGATCGATGACGGCGTTCGGGTCGGGGCCGTAACCTACAATGTCGCCCAAGCATACCGCCTCGTCGTACTGACCCTCGGCGAGCTCCAGGCACTTTTCCAGGGCCTCGAGGTTGGAATGAATGTCGCTTAGAATTAGATATCGCAATTGGGCACTCGATGGCACTGCCAGCATTATAGTCTAGCAGGGCGGCCAAGAACGTCCGCCGCGACGCGGGATCGGCGACCGAGAAACAGTCGGTGGCGCGACGAGTGGGATGCTTTAAGGCGCGGCATTTTTATGCTAAGCTGCGCAAGTCTTGGCGGCCCGCTTCCTCTGTTTGTGGAGGTGCCGCGACTGCGATCGGACCCGGCATGGAAGGACAAGCCCCATGAAACTGCAGCCAAGAAGACCTTACCTGCTGGCTCTGCCCCTGGCTCTCCTCGCTTCATGCGCAAAACCGGAGCACCAGGGGGAGCGTTACGTCTTTATCTCCACCAACATCAACATTCCGTATTGGCAGGAAGCCAAAGCCGGCTTTGACGATGCCGGAGCAACCATCGGCGTGAAGACGGAGTTTACGGGGCCAGCCAAATACGCTCCCCAGGACGAATTGACTATGTTTCGGGATGCGATGGCTACGCGACCCTCCGGCATTCTGGTGTCGGCGGCCCGCGCCGACGTCCTCAAAGACGCCATTGACGAGGCCGTCCGGGCCGGCATTCCTGTCATCTGCGTCGATTCGGATTCCCCGCAGTCCCGCCGCATTGCCTTTATCGGCACCAACAATTATCTCGCCGGCGTCGAAAGCGGCACGCAGATGGCGGCGATTTTGCATGGTCGCGGCCACGTTGTAGTGGTGTCGATTCCCGGCCAGGACAACCAAGAAGAACGGGCGCGCGGCGTGCAGGACGCCTTTAAAAAATACCCTTATCTCGGTGTCACGCGCGTCGTTAATGATAACGGCGACTCGCGGACAGCCGATGATCTCATCACCGGCTTGTTGCAGAGTAAGGAGAGCATCGACGGCATCATCTGCCTGGAAGCCTCGGGAGGTCCGGGCGTGGCCGGGGCGCTTGACAGGCTGGGAATGGCCGGCAAGATTCCGATTGTGGCCATGGACGCGAATCCGGAAACGTTGAGTCTGATTTCGCGGGGAGCGATCGCCGTGACCGTGGCCCAAAAGCCGTACACGATGGGCTTCTACGGACTTCATTTCCTGGATGACCTGCATCACAACCGCGTCCACGAATTTCCCAACTGGCAGACCGCTCCTGCCTCGCCGCTTCCCACCATGGTTGACACCGGCACGGTGGTGGTGAACAGTCGGAATATTCAGGACTTTCTGGCGTCGATACCGCCCCATAAAACATCGTAGGCGCTCTTGGCGCACGTCCGCGCCGGCGCCCTCGGAGCCCAAAGATGCAAAGACGCGAATTCATCCACCACATCATCGGTGGCGCCACGGTGGCCTCGGCGGGTGCCGGGCCGGGGAGGATTCTGGGGGCAAATGACCGAGTCAACGTCGCCTTGATCGGTTGCGGTGGCCGCGGACGGTATGACGCCAGCCTGATGCGGCAGGTTCCGAACGTGGATTTCGTGGCGTTCTGCGATGTGTACGAGCCGCACGCTCGGGCGGCGAAACAATGGGCGGACGGCCGCGCCGAGGCTTATCGGGATTTCCGGAAGGCGCTCGACCGCAAAGATGTGGACGCCGTGCTCGTGGCCACTCCCGACCATTGGCATGCCACCATCACGGTGCTCGCCTGCCAGGCCGGCAAGGACGTTTATGTGGAAAAGCCTCTCGCTCACACCATCCGCGAGGGGCGCAAGACCGTGGACGCGGCGCGCCGATACAACCGCGTGGTGCAGGTCGGCCTCCAGCATCGCTCGGCGCCGCATTTTCGCGCCGCAGCCCAGATCGTCCAAAGCGGTAAGCTGGGTCCCGTGCGTTTCGTGCGGGTCTGGAATTATCTCAACATGTACCCGGACGGGATGGGACGCGCCGAGGACTCGGCGGTGCCACCGGGACTCGACTGGGACTTTTACCTCGGTCCGGCGCCTGAAGTTCCCTTCAACAAAAACCGATTTCTGGTGACCTACCGGTGGTTTTGGGATTACGCGGGCGGCATGGCCACCGATTACGGCACACATCGCTTTGATTCGGTTCACCAGATCATGGGCGTCGACGCGCCCGTGGCCGTCACGGCGTTCGGCGGCCGATATGAATTGAAGGACGGTGGCGACACGCCGGACGTGCTTCAAATCACCTACGAGTACCCGGGCTTTGTGCTGAGTTACGAGGCCAGCATGATCAACGGCCACGGCGTGGGAGGGCGCACCGCTGGCTTCAAGAACTACCTGACGCGCGGGGCGACCGACCGGCCGCACGGCCAGGCTTACTACGGCACTAACGGCGCCCTTTACGCGGATCGGGTGGGCTTTGAGATTTACCCCGAGCCCAGAGGCGAGTCCGGTCCGGGCGCGCTCCACGCGGTGGAAGACGCCAGAGCGGGATACCGCATGGCCGCGCGGCACGTGCAAGATACCGACCGGACGGATGGGCACGTCAAAAATTTCATTGACTGTGTGCGGTCTCGCCAGAAGCCGGTGGCTGACGTTGAAATCGGGCATCGCTCGACGATCGTGCCCCATCTGGGCAACATCGCGTTGCGCACCGGGCGCCGGATTCGCTGGGATGCCGCGCGCGAGGACATCATCGATGATCCCGGGGCCTCGGCGTTGCTGGAACGACCGGCCCGTAAGCCCTGGGACTTGATCTGATGGCTGGATCTCGCCGGGCCCGAGCGCGACCGGGTCGGCCGGTGTCGCGCGCCCCAAGGCGCTCCGCCCTCGGTTATCTCTGATCACTCTAAAAGTAAAGTTTCAGCGCCAGCTGGATCTCCCGTTGATCGTTTTGCCCGTCGCGCGTGGAATTGATGGTTCCGAATGTCAGCGGCGAGGTGTAATCGAGCGCGCCCGGAGCCGGCACGACGCCGTTGCCCCCGAATCCGGGCGGCGAAAAGTTGGGGTGGTTAGTCAGGTTGAAGAATTCCGCTCGCAATTCGAGGCGCGTCCTCTCCGTCGTGCGAAACTCCTTGAAGAGTGAAAAGTCCAGTCGGTGGTAACCCGGGCCATAGAACTGCGTCGGGGCGCCGCCCAGCGGAGCGTAATCGGACTGACCGATCGCGGTGGCCACGGGGGGGCTGGTGAACGCTGCCGGATTGAGCCAGTGGTTCACGTCGTGGGGCCCGGCGGTGATCTTTTGCCCGGGGACTAAAAAGGCGTTACAGCCGAAGCCGGAGGTGGTGCCGCTGACGCAGCCCACGGTGAACGGCTGCCCGTCTTCGAGCGTCAGAATCCAGTTCGTTCTCCAGCCGCCCAGCACGCCGTTCACGATCCCGCGGCTCGACCCGAGCAGCCGCTGGCCGTTGCCGACAGGCAGGGTGTAGGTTCCGCTGAAGTGGATGACCTTGGGATCGTCAAAATCGCACAAGCCGTAGTCGCCCTGGATGCCGAAGCGGGGCAGCAGCGGGGCGCGGTAGAAGATAGCCGTTTCGTTGAGCACGTCCGACGCGTCCGTCCGGCACTTGGACCAGGTGAAGTTGGCCAGTACATTCAAGCCGTGGCTGAAGCGGCGCTCGAAATTGGTCTGCAGCGAGTTGTAATAGCTGTTGCCCGCAAAGGTTGAATAGGTTCCTCCGTTCGTGAAATCGGGGTACGGCGAATAGGCGAAGGAGTTGAGCCCGGGCGGTAAAATTTCGCTGGGAGAATTCGGCGCAATGTAGACGCCGAGATGGCGCACGGAGTTGCCGACGTACCCAACTTGGAATGTCTGGTTCGGCGTGAGCTCGTATTGAAGCGTAAAGTTGTAGCCTTCTGTATACGGCGTCTTCATGTGGAAATCTTCGCCGGTGAAGGACACGCCGGCCGGTTCGGCGGCGGCAGAAGTGAGCGGCGTAATGGCCGACAAGCCGGTCTCAAGAGTTCCAATGGCACCGTTGGCAAAGGTAATGGGTTGGGCGGGAGTGAGGTTGCCATATCCCAGCGTGAACTGGAAGGGGAAATCCACGTAGGTCTCGATGACCGAGTTTTCAAAGCCGCCGTAGAACATGCCGAAACCGCCGCGCGCCACCAGCTTGGGCGTCAGCCGGTAAGCGAAGCCGACGCGGGGAGAGAAGTTCGTCAGTTGGGAGTAGCCCAGGCCGGGAACGGCTGAGCAGGAGAGGCTGATGTTATCGGTCTTGAGGGCGGCGAGAAAATCGGCGGAGAAGGGGGTGTTACAGCGCTGCTTCGTCAACAGGAACTGCGCTGGGCCTCCCGCTCCCACGGGAATGAATTCCGATTGGGCCCCGAAATTCTCCACGATTTGGCCGAAGTACTCCCACCGCAGCCCGAGGTTGACGGTGAGCCGGCTGCTGGCTTTCCAGTCATCCTGGAAGTAGAGCCCGTAGTAATTGCGTCCCATGTCGGTGTTGGCGTAGTTGGAGGCGGTGATACTGTTGGCGCCGCCCACCAGGTTATAAGCGCCGGGAACGGTGCCGTTGATCGGCGTCAGCAGCATCTGCGCCAGCCCCGTATTCCCGTTCGTGAAGGTGGGGACTTCCGTGAACTCCCCGTTGAAGGACCAGGTTCCGCGGCCCGAGGGCGGCTGCAGGATCGAGAACTTCAGGTGCTGGAATTCAATGCCGGCTTTGAGGGTGTGTTTTCCCTGAATCTTGGTGCCGTTGTCCGTGAATTGAAGCGTAGAATTGTATTCGACCGAAGGCAGGAATTGATTGCTGCCCAGCGTGTTGAGGCCGGTGAAGAAAATCGATCCCAGGCCGCCGTTAAAAGGCACTTGCGGAACGCCCTGAATGCCGAACTTGGCGGGAATATTACTGAGATCGTTGGCGAAGGGCTGCAACCGCGAAGTGCCGATGCGGTTGAAACCCAACCGCGCTTCGTTGATCACGGTCGGCGAGAACGAGTGGGTTTCGCTCAAGGCCATGTTGACCGAGGTCGCCGTCTGGTTCCCGTCGGAAAACGAGCCGCCGTCGGCGATGCCTTTGAAAGGGCCGGGGAGGAATTCGGGGTTATCTGAGAAGCTGAAGCGCGCGAACATCTGGTCTTTGTCGCTGAAGTTCTGATCGCCTCGGATGTCGAACTGGTTGACGGTGTTGCGGATGACCGGATTGCTGGAGAAGTTGTTGAACAGGCCGGAAGAGGTGGGCGGCGGAAACAGGTTGAGCAGGTTGATGGCATTCTGATCGAGCCGGCTGGCCGGCAGGATATTGCCCGGGAAGGGGTCGCGCACGAAACCGACCGGGGTTCCGGGGGCGACGCCGTTGCACGGCCCGCCGGGGCCGCTGGCGGGCAGAGTGTTGGTGACGGGGTCGGGCACGCCGCAGGTGACGTTGCGGGTCGTAGCGGGATCCAGGACCTGGCCGAGCGGGAAGGTGCGTCCCAGCAGGTCGGTCTGGGTGCCGCCCTGGGTGAGCAATTCCGAAAGATCGGTGTATTGGCTGGCTCGCTCGCGCGCCGTCGGCACGGTCGCCACCCAGGGCGTGGCCTGGCGAATCCGCGTGCCCTCGTAATCCGCGAAGAAAAACGTCTTGTCTTTTCGAATCGGCCCCCCGAGCGTGGCCCCGAACTGGTTCTGGCGATACTCGCCTTTCTTGGTGGGTGTCGGCGAGTTCTCAAAGAAGTTGGCGGCGTCCAGCCGCTCGTTGCGCAGGAACTCCCAGGCGTCGCCGTGAAAGGAATTCGTGCCAGACTTGATCGTGGCGTTCAGCACGGCCCCGGCCGAGCGCCCGAACTCGGCGCTGTAGTCGTTGGTCTGCACTTTGAATTCCTGGATGGCATCGACGGGAGGCCGCACGACGTAAGCCGTGCCGTTCAGAAAGTCCACCAGATCGGCATTGTCATCGATGCCGTCGAGCAAATAATTGTTTTGGGCGGGGCGCGTTCCGTTCGCGGCGAAGCTGCCGCTCGCGCCAAGCCCGCGGGTATCTTCCTGGTCCTGGGTGACTCCGGCGGCGAGTTGCGCCAGAAACGTGTAATTCCGGCCGTTCAACGGCAGGTCATTAATCTGCCGCGAGCCGACCACCTGGCCGACCGAGGCATCCTGCGTTTGCAGCGCCGGGGGCGCCGCCGTGACCTCGATGGACTGCGTCACCTGGCCGGGCTGCAGCTCAAAATTCACCACCACATGCTGTTGGACGTTGACGGTGACGTCCCGCTGCTGAACCGCGCGGAAGCCCTGGTATTGCGCCTCCACGGTGTAGGTGCCGATTTTCACGGGCGTGAACACGTAATTGCCGTCGCTACCGGTGATGGTGGTGAGCGAAAGCCCCGTGCCCTGATTGGTTAGCACCACCTTGGCGCCGGGGATGATCGCGCCCGATTGGTCCCTCACGGTGCCTAAAATCGCGCCCGTATCCACCTGGGCGCGGAGCGCGCCCGAGGCGAGAACCGCAGCGGCCGCCGCCATCAGCCCGATTCTGTTTCGCATAGCTACGCCTCCCGTACCCCGAGACCCGACGTCGAGCAGACCCAAGAATACGCTAAGAGTGAGAAAAGCCGCAATGAGCTTTCCACGGTTCGTATGAAAACTTACATTCTCCCCGGCCGCTCGGAAGGCCCGCAGCGAGCCCGTGCCGCCCCGTCTCAGACCTGAACCCGGCTTCTGTGTTCAAGGGCTCGTCGGGGTTGTCGAAAAATGCGGCGCGATGGATCATTCCCCGGTTCACGGCGTCAGAACGGCTCCCCATTGTTCGTTTTAAGAAAGAACGCCAGCAAGGCGCTCGATTCCGCGGGGGTCGAGGCCGGGATCTCAGTTTTTGTTATTCTCTCGATAAACGAATTTTATTTAGGCGCAGTTGCCCGATTTGGCTATACTCGTCCACCCGACCCCGCGGACGGGCGCGCCCCAGGAGGAAATCCGTGCGATTGAAAACGCTGACGTGGGTGCCGTGCAGCCTTCTGTTGTTGATGCTAACTCCTTTATCCCCTTGCGCTTACGCGCGGCAACCGACCGGCAGTGCGTCGGCTTCGACCACGACCACTGCGCCCGACCCTGCCCAGATTCAGCGACTGGAACAGCAGGTGGCCGAGGCCAAAAGCGCGGGTGACAACGCCTGGATGCTCACCAGCTCCGCCCTCGTGTTGCTGATGACCGGTCCGGGGCTGGCGCTGTTTTACGGCGGCTTGGTGCGCCGCAAGAACGTGCTGGGCTGCATGATGCAGAGCTTCACCCTGATGGCCTTGATCACGGTGCTGTGGGCCTTGTGGGGCTACAGCCTGTGTTTTGGCTCGGGCACGGGTTTCATTGGCGGCTTTCAACATTTCTTCCTGCGCGGGGTGGGGGCCGCACCCGATGCCGATTATGCCGGCACCGTTCCCCAGCAGACCTTCATGATGTTCCAGTTGATGTTCGCGATTATCACCCCCGCGCTGATCACCGGAGCCTTCGCCGAGCGCATGAAATTCAGCGCCATGGTGATGTTCATGATCCTGTGGTCGATCATCGTCTATGACCCGATGGCGCACATGGTGTGGGGCAAGGGCGGATGGCTCAATGCTTCGCTCGGAGGCCGCTTCCCCACGCTCGATTTCGCCGGCGGGACGGTCGTGCACATCACTTCCGGGGTCTCGGCGTTGGTTTGCGCCCTGGTGCTCGGCAAGCGTCTGGGCTACCCGAAGGTGCCGATGCCCCCTCACAGCGTGGTCTTGAGTTTTATTGGCGCCTGCCTGCTCTGGGTGGGGTGGTTCGGCTTTAATGCCGGCAGCGCCCTGACGGCCGGCAGCCTGGCTTCGAGCGCCTTCGTGGCCACGCATTTCGGGGCTGCCGCCGCGGCCGTGGGATGGTCGGGGATGGAGTGGATCCGCAACGGCAAACCGAGCGTGCTCGGGGCGATCTCCGGGGCGGTGGCGGGACTGGTGGCCATTACCCCGGCCTCGGGCTTCGTGGCGCCCCTGCCGGCGCTGCTGATTGGCTTGGTGGCCGGCGTGGTGTGTTACTGGATGGTGGCCAGAGTCAAGGCTCGACTGGGATACGACGATTCGCTTGACGCTTTTGGCGTACACGGCATGGGCGGGACGGTGGGCGCGCTGCTGACCGGCCTCTTCGCCACCGCTGCCGTGAATCCCATCTTCAAAGACGCCCATGGCCACCCCTTGCCGGTCGGCCTGATCGACGGCCATGCGGGCCAGATGCTCAGCCAAGCCGTCGGCGTCCTCATCGCCTGGGGGCTGGCCCTGGTTGGGACGCTGGTCATCCTCAAGCTCGTTGACGCGGTCGTGGGCTTGCGGGTTTCCGAAGAACATGAGATTCAAGGCCTCGATCTCTCCCAGCACGGCGAGGAAGCTTACAACTTCGAGGCCTAGCGCCTTCGTCACCGGAGCCGGGGGGCGGCCCCGGAGCCGGAATGTTTTTCCGTGCCGCCACGGGCTATAATGGCATTTCGTTTCCCGACCGAGGCTCACAAACGTTGCGTACTCCGGCTCCGAGCGCGTCCCATCGACTGAAAGCGCTCGTGGCGTATTTCCGCCGGAACCGATCCTTCCTCAGCCGTGTTTTCCGCCAATATGCTTCGAACACTCTGCGCGTCCGCGTGCTCAAACGAACGCGCGTGGTCGAACCGCTCTCGGCCGTCTTCTACGTAACCCACCGCTGCAATCTCGCCTGCCATTACTGCACCCAGAAGTATCCCGACGTCCTCAGCCGGGAAGCCTCGACCGAGCGGACGATTGATTTGCTCGCCACGATCCGCCCGCAGGTCGGGTCGCTGTACATCACGGGCGGCGAACCGCTCTGCCGCCACGACTTGGAGGAGATTCTGGCGGCCGCCCAGAAGCTCCGCTTCTTCACCATCCTCCACACCAACGGCGTCGAGCTTGACCGGCGCCCGCGCGTCCTCGACCTGATCTCCAGCCTCGTGATCAGCCTCGATTCGGTCAACGAAGATCACTTCGACAAGGTCACCCATTCGGCGCCGGGCACCACCCGCCGCCTCCTCGCCAACATCCTCGCCGCCGGTCGCCACCTGCGCGACACCCATCGGCCCGTAACCCTGAACTGCGTGATCGGGGCCACTCATCTCGATGATGTTTACGGCGTGATGGACTTCTGCCGCCAGCACGACTTTATCTTTTCCTGCTGCGCGGCGCTTCAGAACGACCTGACGCCCTATCCGCTGCTCGCCAACCCCCGTTACCAAAAACTGGTCGAGCACATCCTGGAATCGAAGCGCCGGAAGAGCCTGAAGATCAACGGCTCGCTCGAAGAGCTGGAATACATATTGAAATTCCGCGACTTCAACTGCTATCCGACCCTGTTGGCGCGCATTTATCCGAACGGCGACGTCTATTACCCTTGCGTGCCTTTGAAGACGGTGGGTGGGAATCTTTTTGAGACCCCGTCGCTGCAGGAAATTTACGCGCGGGCGCGCCGGAAGTTCGGCGACATCCCCGATTGCCGCGGGCGGTGTCACCTGTACAGCAACGTCACGTCGCATTTTTACGTCCACAAGTTTTGGAACCTGGCCGCCGAATATAAGTAGGCTACCGAGGGAGGCAGGGAAAAATTGAAAACGGTCGCTGGCCGAAGCCCGGGCGCGTCTCTCACCCGGCCGGCGATCAAAAAGGATTCGAGGCGGAAGGAACCGGCAAGCCCGGCCGGCGCACCCCTCGGCCCGATGGGCGGCGGTTCCGGTGCCGACCCTGGTTGTCTGTAACCTGAAGGGAGCCCCATGTCTCGTGCCATCTCGAACGTTCTGGTCGATCATTGGTCGACGCGCCGCCGGCTGGCGCTCGATTTGATGTGGGTCGTTGGATTCAGTCTGCTGACGGCCCTGGCCGCCCAGATCGCCATCCCGCTGCCGTTCTCGCCCGTGCCCCTCACCGGGCAGACGTTTGCCGTCCTGCTGAGCGGCGCGGTGCTCGGCTGTCGGCGCGGCTTTTTCAGCCAAGTCACCTATCTGGCGGAAGGGGCGGCGGGTTTGCCGGTGTTTGCCGCCGGCGGCAGCGCGCTCCACCTGATCGGTCCGACGGCGGGTTATCTGTGGAGCTACCCGCTCGCCGCCGCTCTCGCCGGGTGGTGCGTCGAGCGGGGAGCGAGCCGCAGCGTGGCGAAGCTGGCCGGGGCGTTGGGCCTGGCCAACGCCGTGATTCTGTCGATGGGCGCGATCGGGCTGCATGCGCTCCTCGGGATGCCCTACCGGCAGGCGTTCCTGCTCGGCGTCCAGCCGTTCTGGGTGGGCGACACGGTGAAGATCGCGCTCGTGGCCGTCTCGTTGCCGGCGGCACTGAAGTGGTCGGGGGAGCGCGGTGCATCCCCAGCGGATGGCGTATAATCTAACGGAGCGAGGCGGCGGCGCTGGGACGGAGCGGCGGCGGAAGGGCGCTCGGGTTCGGAGAACGATTGGTATATGAGAAACGCGTGGAGACCGGGGTGGATATGGGCCGCGACCATCGGCGTGTGCGCGGCCCTGGGCGGAGTTTACGGCTGGCGGGTGGAGGCTGCGACGGGCGGCGAGACGGCGCCGGCGAGCGGGACGGTTCCGCAGAGCCTCGCCGACTTCTCGAAGGTTTACAATCTGGTGGAGCAGAACTACGCCAGCCCCGTCGATCCCGACCATGCCATCTACGGCTTTGAAAACAGCAACGCCGTCGGCGCCATTCCCGGCATGCTGCGCGAGCTCGATCCCCATTCCAACTTCTTCGACCGGCGAACCTTTACTCGCCTGCGCGAAAACCAGGAAGGGCGATACTTCGGCGTGGGCATGCGGATTCTGACCGCCGCCGGCCGGTCCGGCAAATGGATGACGACGGTGATCGAGCCCATGCCGGGTTCGCCCGCCTTTCGAGCCGGATTGCGCCCGGGCGACCTGATCCTGAAGGTGGACGGCAAGCCGGCCGAAGGGCTGGACGGCGACACCGTCTCGAAGATGTTGAAAGGTCCGAAGGGCACGTCCGTCCGCGTGACGATCGAGCGCGAAGGTTATGACCAGCCGCTCGATTTCACCATCACCCGCGATGCGATCACCGCCCCCAGCGTCGACGATGCGTTCTTCGTCCAGCCCGGCATCGCGTACATTCACATCAAAGAGTTCACCGAGACGACGGGCGAGGAGATGGATGCGGCGTTGCAGAAGCTGGGCAGCCGCAACCTGAAAGGCCTGGTGCTCGATTTGCGGGGCAACCCGGGCGGATTGCTCGAGGCGGCCGTCCAGGTGGCCGATCATTTCCTCGACAAAGGCCAACTGATTGTCTATCATTCGGGGCGCCGCTCGATGGAACGGCGCTACTTCGCCGAGCGCGGCAATCGCGGCGAGAGCTATCCGATCGTCGTGCTCATCAACCACGGCACGGCTAGCGCGGCGGAGATCGTGGCCGGAGCCCTTCAGGACCACGACCGCGCTTTGGTGATGGGAGAAACCAGCTTTGGCAAGGGCCTCGTGCAGACCCCTTATCCGCTGAGCGAAGGCGCGGGGCTGCTGCTGACCACCGCCCATTACTTCACGCCCAGCGGGCGCCTGATCCAGCGCGACTACCATAACGTCTCGCTTTACGATTACTTGTACGCTCCCGATGATCAGCCCCCCCCGCGCACCGACATTCATCACACCGACGGCGGGCGCCGCGTCTATGGCGGAGGCGGGATCACGCCCGACGTGCCCGCCGACCCGCCGGCCACGAGCGCCCTCCAGGGCAGACTGCTGGCCGCCAGTACCTGCCCGAGCTACCTGGAGTGCGGTCCGTTCTTCGAGTTCGGCAAATACTATCTGGGGATTCACAAGACCATCCCGCCCAATTTCACCGCCGACGCCCCGGTGGTCGAGGCGTTCCGAGGTTTTCTGGCCAAGAACGGCATCGTGCTGTCCGATCAGGACGTCCGCGACAACCTGGGCTTCATCCGCGACCATATCCGCTACCTGCTGGTGGACATGATCTATGGCGAGGACGAGGCTCACCATCTGAGCGTGGCCGGCGATGAGACCGTCCAGAAAGCGGTCGAGGCGCTGCCGCAGGCCGCGGCGCTGGCGGCGCAGGCGAAGAAATACATGGCCAGCCACGCCAAAGTCGGTCCGGCCAGCTGAGCCAGTTCGCGGGCCGGTCGCAGGAGAGCGGCGGCCGCCGGGGCTACATGTCGCCTAGTGCAATAGCCTCCAGCTTGACGCGGCCGCAGCCCTCCTCTACAATCAAACCGGCCGGCCGGAGGAAGATCGCCGCGGGCGGAAGACGCCCGCCCGCCTTCGACGCCGCTGACCGATGCCCGACCCGTTTGATCGCGCCGACGCCCTTGCTTCCCTCCCCGTCCCCCCAGCCAAGGACGCCGCGCCGCCCTTGCGCCGGCCCCAGCACGGCGCGGCGGCCGTTCTGGTCCTGCTCGCCGGCTTGCCCTACCTCAACAGCCTTCGGAACGGCTTTGTCTATGACGACGAGCAGCAGATTTTGCAGAATCCATACCTGCGCAGCCTCCACCATTGGCGCGAGATTCTCACCACGCCGGTTTGGTCCTATCTGGGGCCGGACACGGCGAAGTATTACCGGCCGGTCATGAGCCTCGGTTATCTCGCCGGTTTTCAGCTGGCGGGGCCGAGGCCGTGGCTCTTTCATTTGGTCAACCTGCTGCTCAACGCCGCCGTCGTGCTGTTGGTCTGGAAGGTGAGCCAGCGCCTGTTTCGGCGCCCGGGAATGGCCTTTCTGGCGGCGGCCATTTTTGCCTTGCACCCCTTGCATTCCGAAGCCGTGGATTGGATCGCAGCGGTCACGGACCTCGAGCTGAGCCTGTTCTACCTGCTGGCCTTCTGGTTCTTTCTGCGGCTGGGAGAGGCGCCGGGCGGCAACCGGTCCCGCGGCGCCGGCACGCTGGCTGGGATGGCGGCGAGCTTTGCTCTGGCGCTGGCCTCGAAGGAGCCGGCTGTGACCCTGGCTGCGGTGGCGACCGGCTACGAGCACCTCTACCGGGCCGACCGCGCCCGGACGTCGCCGGCGGTCAAAATTTCGCGCTATGCCCCTTTGTGGGCGCTGGTGGCGGTCTATTTCGTGGTCCGGGCGCGTTTCCTGGGAGGCGTTTTTCCGTCTCATCCCAACACGGATCTGACCTCCGAGCAGGTGTGGTTTTCAGCCATCGCCTTGGTCGGGCAATACGTTGTCAAGCTGCTGTGGCCGATTCACTTGTGCGCTTACTATCTGTTTTCGGCCGACTGGGCCGCCCTGCTTCCCTGGGCGGCGGTTGGGGCGACGGTGATCGCGGCCAGCGCTGCGTTCGTCGCGTACGCCTGGCGGCGGAATCGGACGCTGACTTTCGGAGTTCTGTGGTTCTTTGCCACCCTCGCTCCGGTGCTCAATCCGCGATGGCTGGCCGCCAATGCGTTCGCGGAACGTTACGCATACCTGCCTTCGGTCGGTTTTTGCTGGCTGCTGGCCGCCGCCTGCCTTGCCGTCGGGTCGCGCGCCGCGGCTCACCGGACGGCCCACCTGGGTTGGGCGGGAGTCGCGGCGGCGGTGGCGGCGCTCTCGATCGCGCGGATCGTGACGCGGAACCGCGACTGGCATGACGACGTCAGGCTGTACACCCAGACCCTGCGACTTGATCCCCAGGCCTACTACATCCACAATAACCTCGGGCAGGTTTATTGGGATGAAGGCGAGACGGAGGCCGCCGAACGGGAGTGGCGCACGGCTCTGCGCCTGGCGCCCGGCGCGGAGGTCGTGCTGGTGAACCTGGGACTGCTCGATACGCATCGGAAGCGCTACGGCGCGGCCGTCGCTGAACTCGAACGGGCCCTCGAACTTCAGCCGTCCGATCCCGCCGCCCACATGAATCTGGCCCTCGCTTACCAGGGACTCGGTGACACCTCGAAGGCGGAGGCCGAGTTGCAGACGGCGGTCCGGCTGGCTCCACTCAACTCGCGGGGCCGCATCCTGCTCGGCGAGCGCCTGATGGACGACGGGCATTTCGCCGAGGCCGAACAGCAGTTCCGGCAATCGCTCATCCTTCGCCCCACTGTCGAGGGCTGGCTCGATCTCGGCCTGACGGAGTGGAGCTTGAATCGCCTGCCGGAAGCCGAGAGCGCGTTTAAGGAAGCAGCCAAGCTGGATCCCGCAAGCGCCCGCCCGCACTTCCTCCTGGGGCTCTTCTATGGCACTTACGGACGCCGCGACCAGGCCGAGCGCGAGTACGCCGCAGGGTTTCAGAGGGATCCGGATAACGCCGAGGCGCGGGCGAACTACCGGAAGCTGAGGGCCCGGGCTGGCCATGATCATGAGACTCGATAGGGCGAGATGGGATTTCCGAGGTCGCCGGTGAGGCGGCGCTTGTTCCTGCCCCAGGCGGCCATTCTCGGCGCCGTCCTGGTTGGGGCGGCCGGCGCGGCGAGCGCCCGCGCTTCGGGGTCGGTGGACGAATTTGTGCGGCGCTTTGAATCGAGCTACCGCCACGTGCGCACGCTGCGCGCTGATTTTACCCAGACCTTCTATGCCTGGGGCGAGAGCCGGACGGAGTCGGGGACGGTCGAATTCGCGCGCCGCGGCCGAATGCGCTGGGATTACCGCCAGCCGGAGGAGAAGGTCTTTGTTTCCAACGGAAAAGAAACATTCCTGTACGTTCCTCAAGAAAAGCAAGTGACCCGTTCGCCGGCGCGGGCGAGCGACGACGCGCGCGTTCCCCTGCGACTTCTGCTCTCTCACCTCGATCTTCACAAGGTCTTCGCCAAAATCGAGTTTGCCAACCAAGCCCTTCGCGCCGACCCCGGCGATCTGGTGCTCAGGGCCTATCCCCAGGGAGCCGCATCGCAGGAGTACCGATCCGTGTTGGTCGAGGTGACGCCGTCCTTTGACGTCCGGCGCCTCGTCATCTTTTACCCCGATAACAGCACCATGCAGTTCGAGTTTACGCACATCCAGCGCAACGCTCCGGTGGCCGATTCAAGCTTTGAGTTCACCCCTCCTGCCGGCACGCGCGTTGTCGAGCAGTGATGAGCGCCGGCTCGGCCTCGAAACCCTTGCCGGTTACCCGCCGCCCGGGGCGGAGGGCCCGAGCGACATCGCCCAACGCACGGCTTTCCAAATCCCGTACGCCGGAATGCCGCTGCCGACCAGAGCCAGGCACCACAGAGCGTCCGCGCGGCGGCCGGCAAACGTATCCGCCAAAATGATCGCCGCGATGGCCACAAATATAATCGGCACAACAGGATAACCCCAGGTCCGGTACGGGCGGGCGAGCTCCGGCTGTCGCCGCCGAAGCAGGATGATCCCGGCCGTGACGAGGCCGTAGAAAATCCATTCGGAATAGATCGCCTTCGTGTAAAGCGCTTCGTAGGAACCGCTGAGGGCAAAAATTCCGGCCACCACACCTTGGGCGGTAATCGACGCGGCGGGCGTCCGGAAACGAGGATGAAGCTCGGCCAGCCGGCGGGGCAGCAATCCGTCGCGCGCCTGGGCGTAAGGGATGCGGGAGCCCGAGAGGATGGAGCCATTGAGGGTGGCAAAGGTGGAGACGAGGACGCCGACAGCCACCAGCGTGCCGCCGGCGTGGCCGAGGAAGCGGCGCGCCGCCGCCGCCGCAATCGCGGTGGTGTTGAGCGCTTCGGCGGGAGCCAGCACGTAAAAGTAAGCGATGTTGACCAGGACGTAGACCACCACCACCACCAGCGACCCGAAAATCAGCGCTCGCGGCATATTGACCTCGGGCCGTTCCACTTCCCCGGCCACCATGCTGAGGTTATTCCAACCGTCATAAGCCCAAAGCGCCGAGACGGTGGCCAGCGTAAAACCGGCCAGCAGGCTCTCGTGCCCTACCGGTCGCGCCGGCGACTGAAAGTTGGCCCAAGAACCGTGTCCGATCACGAGCCCGAGCACGATGATCACACCCAGCACGGCGAGCTTGGCCGCCGTCAACACCGTCTGCAACGCCCCGCTCTTGCGCACGCCGAGGACATTCACCGCGGAGAGAAACGCGATCATCGCCGCCGCGCCGATTTGCAAGCCCGTAAGCTGAATCCCCGCGTGAGGGCCCAGTATTCGAGCGTCGATCCGCCAGACGACGGAGGTGAGCGAGGGGAAGAAATAAGCCAGATAAAACAGAAATCCGGTGGCAATCGCGGCAATGGACGCGCTCTTGGCCACGATCAACTGCGTCCAGCCGTAGAGGAAGCCCATCGCCGGCCCGTAGGCGCGGTGCAGATATGCATATTCTCCGCCCGCTTCCGGAATGGCCGCTCCGAGCTCCGCATAGCCGAACGCTCCGAACAGGCTGAGCACGCCCGCGAACACCCATACCCCGAGCACTCGCTCCGGCGTGCCGACATGAGCGAGCATCAGGCTGGGGACGACGAAAATCGCCGTGCCGATCATCGTCCCGGCGACGACCGACGTGGCTCCGTATAAGCCAAGACCTTTGACGAGCTCCGCCTGGTGAGCCATGGGCCGGACCGCGATGGCCAGAAAAGCAAATCCGGCCAGAAAAGTCAAAGGACAAAACCGCCCCCGAATTCTTCTCCACATCCGGCGGCAGAAGATGGGTTGCCGCCGCGCTGGTTCAGCCCGCAGACCGCCGGGGGCACAGCGTCGCGAGAGGCGCTAGATGGGGGCCAGCCAATCCTGGAATCGGAGGCTGGCCCGTGAGTTCCCGAGTTCGGGACTGCAAAAATCACCGATCTCGATTAGTTTCAAATACATAGTGGCTTTCTGTCGGTGGCGGTTCCGAGCCTCCACGTATTTTCAATGACTTACGCGCTACTTACACCCCGTCTTTTCATCTAAGTCAAATGTTTTCATTAACCTATTGGCTTTCCCAAATCCGCTCTACGTATTTTCAACAACTTAGCGGCTTCGTTTTTGGGGCTAAGCAGATAGGTTGCCTATTTTCAATAACATAGTGGCTTCGTTCCTCAAAATAAAGATGTTTTGTCTGCCCGCGGATCTCCCTCCTGACCCGTTTCCCCAGAGCCCCGCTGTGGCGACCGTCCGGACCCTGACCGCTCCCGCTCAGCCCAGCTCGAGCGGCCCCCTTGAATGGGGTTTTTTGGGGCGGGCGGACGCAAGGCGGGACTTACACTTATCATGGTTAATGACTATATAGTATATTATTTCCGGGAGCTGTCAAGACCGCCCCAAGGCCAGTCTCTTCGGAAGGCTTCCCGTCAGGATTCTCGCCCGGCCAACGCCGTCGCCAGCACGCCGGCTCCGAACGTCACCCCGGCCCCGATCGCCACGTACCACGTCCAGGCAATGGAAGTGAAAATCATCACGACGAGCAGGACGGCGAGCCCAAGGAGCGCTCCGGCCAGCGCCGCGCGGCGGGCAACGCGGCGGGTGAGGGCCCCGAGCAGAAAGATGCCGAGCATGCTGCCGTAAGGAACCGAGGCGACGGTGAGGGCCAGCTCCAGCACGCTCTCGTGCACGAGCTGCGCGGCGCTGGCCGCCACGATCAGAACGCCGCCCCAGAGCAGCGTCAGGCCGCGGGAGACGCGCAGATCATGCCGCTGATCGGCCTTAGGGCGGAAGAAAGGTTTATAGAAATCGACCACCGAGCTCGAGGCCAGGGAATTCAAGGCGGCGCTCAAATTGGCCATGCCGGCGGCCAGGATGGCGGCGATCAGCAGACCGGCGAGGCCGCGCGGCAGTTTCGTGACGACGAAAAGGGGAAAGATCTGGTCGGGGCGGCTAAAAGCGCGGCTTGGAGGAAAGTGATGGTAGTAGGCAAACAGCGTGACGCCCATCACCAGGAACAGCGTGAACTGGAATAAGATCACGGCTCCGCTCGCAAGCAGCGCCGCCTGGCTCTGGCGCAGGCTGCGGGCCGCGAGCAGGCGCTGCACGATGAGCTGGTCGGTCCCGTGGCTGGCGCTGGTCAGGAACGTTCCGCCCACCAGCCCCGACCAGAATAGGTAGGGCTGGTACCAATTGAAGGCGAAATCCAACACCTCCAGCTTGCCGCCCGCTTGATTGGCCAGCCGCACGACCTCCGGCCAGCCGCCGGGGATGGCGTGGAGGGCGGCCATCAAGGCCAGAACCGTGCCCGCCAGATAGATGGTGAGCTGAATCACATCCGTCCAGATGACCGCCGTGAAGCCTCCCTGGAAGGTGTAAAAGACCGTGAGCAGGGTGATGACCAGGACGGAGGTGAGCACGCCGGTCCGAAAAATGATGACGGCGACGAGGGAGATGGCGAACACCCGCACTCCTTCGGCGAGCGCGCGGCTGGCCAGGAACAAGGCCGCCGTGAACACTTTGAGGGCGCGGCCGAAGCGCCGGTCGATGAACTGGTAGGCGGTGAAAAGCTGGCCGGTAAAATAGCGCGGCAGAAGCACGAAGCTGACCACCACGCGCCCCACCAAGTAGCCGAAGACGAGCTGGAGGAAGCCGAGATTCGAGCGGTAGGCGATGCCAGGGGTGCTGATGATGGTCAGGATGCTGGTTTCGGCGGAAACCACGGACAGCGCGATGGCCCACCAGGGCAAGCGCCGTCCGCCGAGGAAGTAGTCGTCGAGCGTCCGCTGGCCTTTGCGGAAGCGGGCTCCGAACAGCGTGATCGCCACCAGGTAGGCGGCAATCACCAGCAGGTCGAGCGGATGGAGTGACAAAGGCGAGCCCTCGCGGCGATCGGCCGCCCGTCTTGCCGGCATGGCGGCGGAGGCGTCGTCGCCGGCGGAGCCGACGGGTTGAGGCGCGAGTCTATCCAACCGGTTCCGGGAGTGTCAAGCGGCGACCCGGCGAAAAGCCGGTGCCGAGCGAGCCTCGCCCCGCTTAAAATCTGCATCCAACCTAACCGGAGACGGGCTACCATGGAGGCTGCCTTCGAAGCAGGCTGGAAATTTCGCTTGCAAACTTTGCCGAGTCCTGATATTCGGAGTGGGGGCGAGGGTCGGCGGGAAGAGTCGTTGAAGCTGGTTAATACCCAGTCTGATCCGCCTCAGCGGGCGAGCACGGCGACTTTGGCGCTTCCTGAGGTCACATCCCATACGCCGAGGTTGTAACACCATGAAGATCAGAATGACTGCTCTTTGGACCTGCGCGCTGCTGGTCGCGGGGGGCCTCACCACGCTGCTGCCCGTCACCGCGGCGGCCCCGGCGAGGCCGGCCGCCCAGGAAGCAGCGCAGCCGAATGCCGGCGGCGAAAAGAAACCGGCGTGGAAAAGCCGAGACGAATATGACGCCTTCCAGAAGATCATGACGGCCACCGACCCGGCGGCGAAAATCAACGCCGCCGAGGCCTTTCTGCAGAAATATCCAAACTCCGACTTTAAAGACCAGGCGTATCTGCTTGAGATGCAGAGCTATCAGCAGCAGAACAATGCCGGCAAGGCCATGGAGGCGGCGCGCAACGTCCTGAAGTCCAACCCCCAGGACACCACGGCGCTGGCCGCGCTCAACTACCTCAGCTTCGCCTTCCCCTTTGTCTTCAACGCCAAAGACGCCAACGCGGAAGCCGAGCTGGCGGAGGCTGAATCCTACGGCAAGCAGGGCCTAGAGCTGCTGCAAAAGCTGCAAAAACCCCCCAACCTGCCCGAAGAGCAGTTCACCGAGCAGGTGAAGCAGTTGCGCGCCAACTTTAACGGCGTGCTGGGATTTGTGGCCTTGCAGAAAAAGGACTACCCCACCGCCCTCACCGAGCTCAAAGCGGCGCTGGAAGATGCTCCGAGCAACCCGTACATCACCTACCGGATCGGCCTGAGCTACCTGTACTCGAACCCTCCCGACATCAACAACGCGATCTGGTACCTGGCGCGCGCCGTCTCGTTGGCGAAAGCCGCCAAGAGCCCCGACGAACCCGGCATCGAGAAGTTTTATGACCAGGTTTATGTGGGGCGGCATGGCTCCGACCAGGGCCAGAACGACGTCATCGCCCAGGCCGCGCAGTCGGTGAATCCGCCGCCGGGCTTCAACGTAGCTCCGCCGCCCAAGCACGCCAAGACCGGCAACCCGAGCGTCGACGGGCTTTACCAGATTGAAGACGCCCTGGCCGTCGGCGGCGATCAGGCGCAGCAGAATTGGCAGAGCTTAAAAGGACAGCCTCTCCAATTGGCCGGATTTGTGGACAGCGTCGAGCGGGGCAGCGACCCGGGAACCTGCGTCGTCCGCATCGACATCACGCCGGAGTCGAGGGCCAAAGAAGGCGTTTACGATATCGAGCTGCACGACGCGCAGAGCGAGTGCAAGGACCTGGCGCGGGGCGACCCCGTGCGCTTCCAGGGCACGATTGCCGCCTACACCTTGTCGCCCAACTTCGTCCTGACGCTGGAGAACGGCAAGATCAACGCCGAAGACCTGCGCGCCGCCGCGGCCGCCCGCGAAGCGGCCAAGCCCAAGCCGCCGCGCCATCGGACGAGCCACTAGCCCGGCCTCATCGGCCGGGCGGCCGCGAAGGCCGGCGGCGGGTGCGCTTCTCCCTCACTTCCCGGCAGTCGGCGCGGCCGACTTCCGGAGAGCGGTCTTGCGGGTTCGGCGGCGGCTCGGACGATGGTCGAGCTGGAGTTCTTCGATGCGGCGGCTCAGCGTGTTGCGGTGGATTTCCAGTTCTTCGGCGGCCTTCGACTGGTTCCCCCGGGTCTTTTCCAGCACCTTTTTGATGAATCGCCTTTCGAACTCCTCCATCGCATCCTTGTAAGCCACTCCATGCTCGATCATTTGGTTGATCAGAGCTTCCAGTTGGTCCTTCACGGTTCCGCTCCACTCAAAAAGATCCGCTAATTCGGTTTCGGCGCCGTCCGGCTGGCGTTTTGGGCGAGGCCCTGCCGGAGCCGTCCCAAGCCGGCGCGGAACTGGGTTTTCAACTCCGACGGCATGGCGAGCGCCAGCAGGCGCGCCCCCGTGGTCACATAAGGAGCCAGGGTGGAGTTCCGCACCTGGTCGGGCTTGATGGCGAAGGCCACCAGGATCATCAGCAGCACCGAATCGATCACGACGCCGCGCACGAACCCGAACGCTCCGCCGACGAAGCGGTCAAACCACTCGAGGCCCGCCGTCTTCACCAGCCTGGCGGTCACGGCGGAGACGACGGCTCCGAGCAGGAGCACGCCGATAAACAGGGTCAGAAAGGCGGCCCCGAGCGCCACCTCATGGGAGCGCGTCAAGTCTTCATACCAGGCCGCGGCCCGCCGGTATTCGAGGGCCGCCACGGCGACGGCGACGATCAGCGTGGCGAGCGCGATGAGCTCGCGGAGAAAGCCGCGACGGATGGCCAGCACCACCGAAATCAAGACAACGGCGGCAAGGACCCAGTCGATCCCGTTCCAGGCGTTCATGATGTCTTGGCGGTGGCCGGCTCGGGCGTGTCAGTCGAGCGGGCGTCCCGTCAACCGACGGTAAGCTTCCCGATATTTCTCGCTGGTCTTTTCCACCACGTCGGGCGGAAGGGGCGGCGGAGGCGGTTGCCGGTTCCAGCGCGTTGACTCCAGGTAGTCACGGACGAACTGCTTGTCAAAGGAGGGCTGGGGCTGGCCGGGTTGGTAGCCGTCCTTGGGCCAGAAGCGTGATGAATCGGGTGTCAGTACTTCGTCAATGAGAATGATCTCGCCGTCGAGCCATCCCCACTCGAACTTGGTATCGGCAATAATGATGCCGCGGCGGTCGGCGTAGTCCCGCCCGGCTTGATAAACGCGCAGCGACAACTCTTTCAGTTTCTCCGCCACCTCGCGCCCCAACTGGCGCTCCACCTGCTCCTGGGTGATGTTCTCGTCGTGGCCCTCGGTGGCTTTCGTCGAGGGCGTGAAGATGGGGGGCTCAAGCGGCGCGGACTCCACCAGCCCGGCGGGAAGCCGAACTCCGCAGACCGCTCCGGTTTGCTGATAATCCTTCCATCCGGAGCCGGAAAGATACCCGCGCACAATGCACTCCACCGGAAACGGCCGGGCGCGCTTGACGAGCATCGAACGCCCTTCCAGCTCCTTCCGGTAGGCTTGAAAAGGCTCCGGATAATCGGCCACCTCCGCCGTGATAAAGTGCGTCGGCACGCCATCCTTCAAAAAATCAAACCAGAAGCAGGACAGCTGGTTTAGAACCCGCCCTTTGTCGGGGATGGCCTGGGCCATCACGACGTCAAAGGCCGAGAGGCGGTCGGTGGCCACGATGAGCAGCCGCTCGGCGTCCACTTCGTAGACGTCCCGCACCTTGCCGCGCGAAAATAGTTTCGCTTCCGGAATATAAGTTTCACGCAACACCGAACGTTGGGCGGCGGGATTCATGGCGTTTCCTGTGGCTTCGAGCATCGCCCATTCTAGACGATGAGCCGGCATTGTCAACGGGAAAATGCGGTCGGCCCGGGCACGGGGGCGGGCGGCTGCGGGCCGCGCGCGGTGATGGGAGTGAGGAGAGCAGTGGTTAGAGGCTGAGCAGGTAGTCGGAAGCCGTCATATTGCCGAAGCGAATCAGGTTGACCCGTTCGCCCAGGACGTTGGCAAAATACTCGAGCACGGCGGTCATCCGGAGAATGGCGCCCTTTTCGTTGAGCCCCAGCCAGTGGGAAACGCTCAGCGCCAGGGCGAGCACGCGGAAGTACATTACCAGCAGCCATTCCTGGCGCGTCAGGCGCTTCCGCTCGTTGACGGCGTTGCGGAGAAGATAAATCAGCGCCAGGAAGTCGCACTTCAGCTGCATGCGGAAGCGCGGATAGTCGATCGGCGCCTCGAATTCCTCGAGCACCCGGCGAACGAAGGGGAACTCGAGCCGGTTGGCGTTCACGATGGCGTGGTAGAACTCCTGCTCGAACTTGCGGCCCAGGATTTTCTGGCAGACGGTCTGCAAGTAAAAGAGGAACAGGGCCGCCGAGACAACCAAAACCAGAGCAGCAACCACCATGTTAACCTCATCACACTCCGCGGGCAGCGACCTCCGCGAGCACAGGTACGGTTGGTCCACGGCGATGGGCGCGGTCACGCTCTTTTTGCGGCAGCCGGGTGATCGCATAAAACCAAATCGCCAACATGCCGAGATTGCACAAGGGGCCGAAGTACGTGAAGAACGAGCTGGCGTAATGCTGGTGAGGCGTCAGATAGACCAGAGCCAGATTCGCCGCCGGACCGGCGTACTGGACTCCCATGCCGCACACGAGCAACCCCAGTTCCTCGTCCAGCGTCTCGAAGCGCTGCATCAGCAGGTACAGCACGGTATTGAGCACGGCGCAGGTGAAATAGAGATTCTGCTGGAACTCGATGATGAAGCGGGTGTAAAGGTGATCGTAATTACTGCGGAGTTCATACAAGGAGACGCCGAGTACCAGGAAGAAGACCAGCACTAGGGCCCGGCGGGCTGTAGTCCATACCCCCGTTGCGTCGCGATACGCCCGGCGAAAGAAAGAAGTGATGAGCAAAAAGGCCGCGAACGCCAACAAGACGTCCGTCAACCAATAGCAGTAAGCGTATTGCGAAGAACGGAATCCAAATTCATACAGGACGTAAGGCCGGATAACAGCGTCAGCCGCTACCAAACTAAGGCCGTATGCCAAAAGGCTGAACAGTCTCCTCCACTCGCCATCGCGCGTCAGGCGGATGACCAGCCACAGCTCCATCGCATAACTGGCGTACTGAAGGCCCTCGATGACGCCCTTATCCAGCATAAGCGACCTCCTGACCACCACGAGCGGCGTGATTCGGCGAGAATCGCTTATGCCAAAGGCCCTCGCTTAGACGCGGCCGGCGTACCGAAGCTCCAAGCTCCGCCACAGAGTGCTGTTGGGAGGCATGGGCACGGGTGATCCGCCAGTCGCTACCAGCCGCGCACTGTTGGGAGGCATGGGCACGGG